>PMCK01000262.1:256-19803 GCA_003154095.1 Myxococcales bacterium
CGAGTTCATCCGCGAAGCGCAGACTTGGGGTGATGTTACCGATCTCGGCGGTGACACCTATTGTTGGTACACCGCACCCTGCCCCCTACTCATCGTATCCGGTAGGAGCCAGGCCACAAGCCTGCGACAAGTGGTGGCTGATCTCGAACATACGCCGGAGTCTGGCGTAATCGCTCTGCGCGAGCCACCGCGAGAAGTCTCGATTCAGGTGCCCGCTCCTAGGCGCCCCGCTTCCCCCGCGCCCAGCAGTCTGAGCTCGGGTTCGATTGCGCGGATTCAATTCGAAACCAGGCTATCGCGAGCCGATTTACCCGCAAAGCCGGTCGACCGGCGCTCGCCGACGCCCCCGAACAACCCGAGGATCCGACGTAATACGGGGTGACAGCTAAGCAGCCGTCAGCAATCAGCATTCAGCTATCCGAATTTCCGAGTTCCAGCTGACAGCTGATAGCTGACAGCTGACAGCTGATAGCTAAGATCAGCCGCCGTCGGTTGTCGAGGCGTCTGCTGTCCAGCATGCGTAGTCAAATGTGAAGTTAGTCATTGTGGAATCGATCTCAATCAGGTGCCCAACGTCATCGTAAGTGAATTGGGCATTACTCGCAGGAACCTCAGTGAAGTCATTCAGATACGCGACTCGCTTCTGAATTCGACAATTTGCGTATTCGAACTCGAAATGGGTGGGAATGTCGGTGGGTATGCTTAACTGACCATTGACTATCCTGCTGTAAGAAATAGTTTGAGGATATCCTTGCGCATCGAGGGTATAGTCAAAGTTCGAGATAGCGCCCGTCGCATCCTGCGTCGTATATCCGACTGTGTCCGTGCCGTAGCGGTAAGTCGTGCTTGAAAGGAGACCACCGGCAAAGTCGCTGTTGCTTTGAAGTAGACCGTCCGCGTACGTGTAGTTGATCACATGAACGCCACTAAGCAGGTCGGTGGGCGTAGTCGCCTTCACAGGCTGCCCTGAATCATCGTACGAGTACGTGAGAGTGAATGATTTGTCAGGACCCGTTAAGGATCGATCAGTCTCCGTATTGGTGCAGGGGCCATCATCAGGCCCATAGAAAAACGGACCGACAAATGGAAATAGCTTGTCTTGAGGCCAGGCGGGACACATCGTAGTGTTACCGGCGTCGAAGATATGGCTGGGTGCACCGCCAGTGCCGGACGGCTTGCCATTTGACGTGTTATGAGCGGGTGACGAACACCCCAAAACCAGCACGGCCAAGAGAGCGCGCAATTGCATGGGGCGTATCTTAGGACAAGAGTCTCAGCCCGCTATAACTCACAGCGTCGAAGTCATAATTTGTCCTAAGCCCAGCCCTCCAAGGCGAATATTTGAAGAATATGGTGCCGATACTGCACAAATAGCCGTTTCGGAATCAGAACGTGAGCGCAATCGGATATGCTCCGAGCCCATGACTTTCGACGAGATTTGTGAATTGGCACTCTCGCGCAAACGGGAAATGCCCCCCGGAGCATCCACGACGGCTTTGTTCGAGAAGGGCACGCACGCGATTGGCAAAAAGCTCGTCGAAGAGGCAGCTGAGAGCTGGATGGCAGCTCGCTACGAGTCTAAAGATGCCATTGCTCTGGAGCTCTCGCAGGTCCTGTACTACGTGGCCTGCATGATGGCCGAGACGGGTGTCACTCGAGAAGAAGTCTACAAGAACCTATGATTAAAGTCGCCCTGCCCAATAAGGGCCAATTGTTCGAGCGCACACTCGAGATGCTACTGGCTTGCGGTTATCGCATCAATAAGTCAGTGCGCGATCTGAGTACGATTGATCACGAAAACGAGGTCGAATTCTTCTTTCTGCGGCCCAGTGACATTCCACTGTATGTTGCCAACGGCATCCTCGATGCCGGTATCACCGGTAAGGACTTCGTCGCAGAAAAGGGACTTTCCCCGACTTGCCTCTTCGAGCTCAACTACGGCCAATCGAAATTGTGTGTCGCCGTACCGGCAGAACTCGCGATTGAATCGATTGCGCAGCTCCGCGGTAAACGCATTGCCACTTCATTTCCCAATCTAACGGCGCGGTTCTTTCCGGAGCGGGAACTGCTTGTGGAACTCGAGGGCGCCGTGGAGATTTCCGTCAGGCTGGGGATTGCCGATGCCATCGTCGATTTGGTGGAAACCGGCAGCACGCTCAAGCAAGCGGGTCTCAAGATCGTCGGCGCCCCGCTCTTCGAATCCCGCGCCGCGCTGTTCGCACATCCGGGTCGCGAAGTGCCGGAGGAACTCGTTACTTTGCGCAATCGGTTAGAAGGCAAAGTCCTGGCGCAAGAGTACATGATGGTTGAGTACGATTGCCCGGCGGAGATTCTGAAGAGTGCCTGCGCGACGACACCCGGCATCGAATCCCCTACCGTCATGTCATTGGAGAAGCCCGGTTGGTTTTCCGTAAAGTCGATGGTCAAGCGGCGCGACGCTCAGCGGATCATGGATGACCTGGCTCGCCAGGGCTGCCGCGGGATTCTGCTTTCCGCGCTCGACAGCGTCAGGATTTGAGCATTCGAGTCGCATCTAGCTGTACGCCGGTAATAATGCGCTTTACGCGTTCAATAGCCCATAACAAGGCACCCGGAGGTCAGCGTGCAGGGTGCAGGGTGCCACGTCAGCGGGGCTGCACTCTGATCGCCATTCATAACGGCGCAGGGCGCTGCGGTGGGTGACGCTTGGTGGTCGGCGTGTTGATTTTCCGCCTTCCGTGAATCGTGGAGATTTGGTGCAGAATTCGCGCAGAAAATCTGCACAATTCCAGAATTTGCCCGAATTTTAAACGGAGGGCACGCCTTCGATTGCAGGCGACTCTTGTCACGTCCGCATTCGAAGGTAACGCTCGGTCACATGACTTCTTCGAAGGTTGCCATCGTTCGTACTAGCCCAAGAACCGTCCTCGAGGACTATCACCGTGTGATGAACCTTGCCGGGTATCAAAATATCGTCGATAGGACAGCGGATACCGCGCTCAAGGTCAATATCTCCTGGCACTTCTTCTACCCGGGTTCATCGACGACGCCCTGGCAACTCGAAGGCGTCATCGGCGCAATGAAACGCGATGGTTATGATCCGTCGCTCATGCATGCGTGCCACAATCGCACTGTCGTCATCGATGCGCACCTCGGCGAGCGCGAGAATAAGCAGATTGACGTCGTACGGGCCCACGGCCTGCGCAACGTGCACCTCTACGAAGGTGAGGAATGGATCGATGTCCGCGAAGCCGTCGGGGATTTAGCGGACAAATTCCTCTGCTTGAACCAAGTTTTCCCGAAGGGCTTTCGCATCCCCAAACGATTCATCGGTGAGAATATCGTACATCTTCCCACGATAAAGACCCACATTTTCACGACCACGACCGGTGCCATGAAGAACGCCTTTGGTGGCCTCCTGAACGAGCACCGACACTGGACGCACCCTGTCATTCACGAAACGCTCGTCGATCTGTTGATGATTCAAAAGCGGATCCATCGGGGTCTCTTTGCTGTTATGGACGGCACGTTTGTCGGCGACGGTCCCGGTCCGCGCTGCATGGTGCCGCACGTCAAAAACGTGCTAATCGCGTCTGCAGATCAAGTCGCAATTGACGCCGTTGCCGCTAGGCTCATGGGCTTCGATCCACTGAAGGATATTAAATTCGTACGTCTGGCACATGAGCTTGGCCTCGGCGTCGGCGATCCGCGCGACATCGAAATCGTTGGAGACTTGGATGCGGCTAGCGAAAACTGGAACTTCGACGGCCCGTTCAAGAAGATGACGTTCGCGTCGCGCAATCAGCATCGCATCTACTGGGGGCCCCTGAAAAAGCCTGTAGAATGGTCGCTAAAGACCTGGCTTGCCCCCTGGGCATACGTCGCGAGCGTTAGCTATCATGACCTATTTTGGTACCCATTTTACGGCAAGCCCCGCGTCGAAGAAACGCTGCGCAGCGACTGGGGCAGGCTCTTTGCCAATTGGGGCAAAGTCCAAAAAGATGCTGAAGGGCGCGGCTACCCGGATGTCGGTGAGGAACACGCCGAACTCGTTCGTACAGGGCTCAGGCATTTTGCCGAGGGGTTCAGACTCGTCGGCATGGCCGTCGCCGAGAGCCCGGAGTTTCGCAAGAAGGCGCCAGTCGCTCCGCGCGCCGTGCACCCGTGAGCGGCAGCGCTTTGCTCGCGGGCGCGCCGCATTTTGCCATTGGTTTGTCGTGACGGCACGGAAAAGGCCGCTGCACGCTGATCTCAATTTCAGGCCGAGTCCGCTTCGGCAGATGTTTCACTTGAGTTTACGCGCAATTGGAGGGATAGTATCCATCTGTGAATCGACTAATTCGTTCCGCCAGTAGCCACCAGGAGGCCGCGCAATGCGACCAGGAAGACTTGGCACTGCTGACATTCGAAGAGCGTATCTCCGCCGTAGAACATTTGCGAAAGGTCTGGTTCCGTGAGAATCGAGCTCAACCCGGACTGGAGCGAGTTCTTGAGGTTACTGATCTCGCATCGCGTAAAGTTCATGATCGTCGGCGGCCACGCAGTCGCCGGACACGGTCAGCCTAGACTGACGGAAGACCTAGACATATTCGTCAAGGCATCTCCAGCAAATGCTGCCGCTCTCCACGGTGCATTGAAAGCTTTCGGTCTTGGTCGAACTACGCCTTCGAAGTCCGACCTAGCCGTGTACGGAAAAATCTGGATGATCGGAAGAAAGCCGTGGCGCATCGATATCCTGTCGCAGATTGACGGTGTAACCTTTGAACAGTGTTGGCCAATGCGCGTCACGGCGGAATTCGAGCCGGCACCTCTGCCCGTTATCGGTCGAACTCAACTCATTGCGAACAAGCGTGCGGCGGGAAGACCCAAGGATTTATTGGACGTCGCGATGCTCGAGGATGCAAAGCCACCAAGACGGTCGCGGAAGCGCGCCACTAAGCCTGTGAAAGCCAAGCCCAGAAAGGTCTGAACTGGTTCGACCTCATCATCACGGCCACCCTGAGATCAGCGTGCAGTGTGCAGGGTCAACGTGGAACGTGGTGAGTGGCGCGGGGGGTGTGGGGTGGGTTGGGTGTTGTGTTGATTCCGCTCACGACCCCCCACCCACCACGCGACACTCGCCCCTCAATCCCCAACACTCGGCGCGCTGACTCTGCACGCTGCACTCTGATCGCGAATTCAAGACACTTGTAGCAAATCGAGCAACGGTACGTCCGGCGACGCGGGATTTACCGTTGCTTGGCGCGATTTCGCGTCGACTAGGAGATCGAGCGCCTCGAGCTGTATCTGGCCGATGAGGGGAGTCATACGTGCCGGCATGACCAAGGCATCGCAAGTCATGACGCGTCCGAGAATTTCCACCCGCAAGTCACCCACTAGTGCCATGTCTCGCACGTTGCCGTCCGCCAACCGCACCTTGCGCCAGTCCAATTGCCTGAGACCCAGCTTGTCGACGGCATCCTCTGGCAATGCCAGCAACGTGGCGCCCGTATCGACCAAGGCGTCGAGTTCCAACGACCGAATCTGCTCTGGCAGCAGTGCGCCGCTTCGCGCATTGCCAATGTCGAGGGAATTCGTGAGTTTGATTCGTGTCATTACTTTGCCCATTCAATCTTTTCGGTCAACTTGGGCTGTGAGTTGCGTTGATTCTACGACATTCAAAGGGGGTGGTCCACTCGACTGAGGTCAGAGTACGGCGTCAGAGTGGTGCCCTAGCCGAAAATACTGCACATGCTGGCGGAGCTAGACACGTAGGTTCCGCAACCGCTGGTGTTGGCACAATGCGCCGTGCAAGTGGTCGGGCAAATATCGCAAGGGCTCGCGCTAGGACATAACGCGGTACCCGAACTCGTGCAGGACGCGCAGACGCAATTGCAGAGGCAACTCCAAACGCCTGGGCTGCCGCCGGCGGGATTGGCTCCGCCCGTGTGCGCTGAACTGCCTCCGGACCCGATCGCACTGGTGCCACCAGTGCCCGCCGTTGCTCCGCAAGCGTCGGTCCATGCGTCGCACGTGGGCTCGGTTCCGACGTGCTTTTCAGGAACGCAGTCCGACGACGTCGACATCTTTCCGTTGAACCAGTAGTACACGAGCTGCCCGCTGGCCTCGTCCCAGATACTGGTAAATAGGTCCCCAACGTCGCCCTGGGAGTCCTGTCGCACGTAACCGCAACCCCGTTTCCAGGTGGATCCAAATGCGAACTGCGTACAGATCGACGCCGGTTTCAGTTGGCAGGAGCTCGTAGGGCCACAGTACTCTTGGAGGGTCATTGTGCAGGTTCCGCAGTTGGGAGGAGATCCGTGCGTGCCGCAATCGGTGGTTGGCACTGCGCCACCTGTACCACCCGAGCCCCCCGTGCCGACCGTGCCACCTGTAACCACGCCACCCGTGCCGACCGCGCCACCCGTGACAACCACGCCACCTGCACCCGCACCTGCGCCCGCGACCCCTCCGGTGCCCGCGGTGCCTCCTTCGTGTGACGTCCCGTCACTGGGCACGCTGCCTCCTGTGCCAGCTGCTCCAGGGGCGCCCCCGACACCGGCAACTGCGTCCGTCGCAGTTTCTCCGGCGCATCCGATGGCGACCAGGGCGAAAAGCAGGGCACGCGGTGACGCTTGTACGATGCTTTGGCACAGAATGGCACAGGGGAAGGTCATGGGATCATAGTAAAGCAGATCTTGTGCCGTCATACGAGGCGTTCCATATTTGTGATCAGGGTGCAGGGCGCCGCGTGCAGCGTCAGCGTGGAACGCGGTGAGATCCTACGACGCTGAACGAGCACGAATCGAGACGTGTTCGGGAAGTAGACCGAGGCGCTCGGAGACGAGCCCCAAGTCTCGGTAGTCGAGAACGATGACGTCCGCAGTGGCAGGCGCAACGCGAGAGCTCCGCGTCAGAGTGCAGGGTGCAGCGTGCAGGGTCAACGTGGAACGCGGTGAGTGTTGTGGGGTGTGGGGAGGTCATGGATTCCGGCTAATTGTAAATCCAATTGACAAATACCCGTGCCTCACCCAGAATATCCCGGTGATTCGCAGGAGTATCGAAAAGCACCTACGGCAGATAGCTCGGCATCAGCCCGTCGTGACACTCACGGGACCGAGGCAGTCTGGAAAGACCACGTTGGCCAAGGTGGTGTTTCGGGGAAAGTCGTACGTTTCCCTCGAGAGTCTCGACACTCGTGAATTCGCCAGTAGCGATCCCCGGCGTTTTCTCGCCGAGTACGCCCAAGGTGCCATCATCGACGAGGTGCAACGCGCTCCGGACTTGTTGTCCTATCTGCAGGAAGAAGTCGATTCCGATCCGAGCCCCGGACGCTTTATTCTCACGGGTTCGCAGAACCTACAAATGATACGCAAAGTGTCGCAGTCGTTGGCGGGTCGCACGGCCCTCGTCACACTGTTACCTTGCGAGCGACGGGAGGTCGAACGATTTCCCGTGGTGCCCGACGATTTGTTCGAAAGCATGCTCATCGGTGGTTACCCTGCCATCCACGATCGACGAGTGCCGGCATCGAAATGGATTGCCGACTATGTCGTCACGTATTTGGAACGGGATGTCCGTGATTTGCTCGGGGTTGGCGATCTGGGCGCGTTTCAACGCTTTGTTCGCCTCGCGGCTGGCCGTGCCAGTCAAGTAACGAACTTCGCAGCACTTGGCGCCGACGCGGGGATTTCGCACAACACCGCAAGTGCGTGGCTGTCGGTGCTCGAAGCCAGTTATCTCGTGTATCGTTTGCCTGCTTTCTTTCGAAACGTGGGCAAGCGCCTGGTCAAAGCACCCAAGGTTCTTTTCACGGACTCGGGGGTTCTGTGCTATCTGTTAGGTATCAGTACACGAGATCAGCTCGTGCAACACCCACTACGCGGTGCCGTTTTTGAAACGTGGGTCATTGGCGAAGTGCTCAAGGCCCGGCTGGCGGCTGGTCTGACTCCAAACCTTTACTACTACCGCGATCATCACGGTACCGAGGTTGATCTCGTTATCGAGGACGCCGATACCGTAACTTTAGTCGAGTGTAAGAGCGGAGCCACGGTTGGCGCAGATTTCTTTTCGGGCCTCGATAAGGTTGCCGCAATCGTCGAGGCAAGTGGCGTCAGTCGCAAAGTGCAGCGGCTGGTGATTTACGGCGGGGATGCGTCGCAAAGCAGGAGCTCGGGCAGAGTTGTGCCGTGGCACAAAGCCGCGAGCATTGCGATTTGAGGTCACACCCGCATGGCCTCCGGCCCGGCTCGACACGAGTCAAATCTCCGCTACACTCTGGCCACCTGGTTGAATCAGGCACCCA
Source organism: Myxococcales bacterium (assembly GCA_003154095.1). Lineage (GTDB taxonomy): Bacteria > Myxococcota_A > Polyangia > Polyangiales > Polyangiaceae > FEN-1139. Next base: position 8,520 of record PMCK01000262.1, read on the forward strand.
AATGCTTGGGGGCGATCGGTTTCGACGCGGGGACTGAACGTCAGCTTGCGTGCGGTGGACTCCCTACCCACCTACTAATTGGGACGTATTAATTGCCAACGATAATGCAATCGCTCTCGCGGCCTAAAAAACCGTAGAGCCGTCCGACCGTGAGATTGTCTTGGTAGCGGAAGGGCGTCAGCACTAAGGCTGGGCGCAAAGGGTGGCCACCGTCGCTTTGCGCCGAGAAAATACGGAGGCTAGGTGGTGACCGAATTCACCGACTCAGTCGCCAGGGATATGGCGACTACGCACGTGAACGAGGGCCGATGGGATGCCTTGCGGACCGGGGTTCGATTCCCCGCGCCTCCACCAATGCAATAAATTCGAACTTCCGTCCGCAACCTGGAGGAGGTTCAAGCTATCCACTCGACAACGCACCCTAAAGTAAGCCCGCCCGACCTCCGGCTTTTCTGGATGTAACGTCACGGAACCGGTGAGTCGTCTCAAGGCCAACGCTGACTGCTCGGTGCGCGTCGCGAGGAGGGCATTGAGGTGCTTCACGCGGTCGGCGATCCATGCCCGCGGGGGCGGCGTGAAGGTGTGCTCTGAGGCTGACGCCATGCTCGCGACGTCAGATTTCAAGGTCTTCACTTGCTCTTCGGCTTGGGCGAGTGCGTCCACCAGGCCTGAGGTTGCGCGGCCGTTCGCGATGAATTCGATAAAGTTGTGAACACGCGTTTCGGCGCGATTGAGTTCGACTTTTTTCAGTCGCAGCTCCTCAGGCACGTGGGCGAATTGCTCTTTGACTTTCTTCGCAGTGCGCTGGTAGACGGCGTCCAGCACTTCCGGCTTGAGGACTTCGCTATTGAGGGCCGCTAGGAACTTGTCTTCGAGCCGTTTGCGCGGGATAAGGACGGTGTTTTCGCAAGAATGCCGAGACGCATTGCAGCAGCCGTAGTAGCCCCCACCCTTCCCGCTCACGAGCGCAATGGCGCCACCACAGGTGCCGCATTTCAGCGCGCCTGAGAGCAGGTGCGTTGGGTGCGAATCAACGTAGCTCTTTCGCTTGCCTTGAAAGCCCTTCCTGCCCCGCTTGCTCGTAAATACGCCATCAATTTCTCGCCAGCGCGCTTGCACCGCCGTCCATTCCTCCTCCGTGATGATTCGGATGTCGCGGCGCTCTTGGACGACCCAGTCTTCTACGGGGCTAGTACCAGGATTCGAGAACCCGCTTCATCAAGTCAGCGTAAGACGCTGATCCAGTTCCATTTCCGAAGCTTTCCGAATTAGGCGTCGCCCGTTACCAGAGCATATTTGGCCCGACCAAAGATTTAATCTCGCTGGTACTCAAAGGGATGGTTGCGTTGGGGTTGGGAACGAGCAGCACCGCGCGATTGCACCCATCGGCCGCTCCTACGGATAGTCGGTAACCGGGCAGTAGAAGATGGTCCGCAGACGGAGGTTGCCAAAGAATCTCGTCATATATCAGTACCCCGCCGACCTTCGGGTGCGAGCTAAGAGCCTCGATCAAGCGGGCGGCTGTCGATTCGGCCTTAGCCACCAAGATTTCGACCGTTTCGACGAACAGCATGCCAGTGCGGACAACAAGGAGAGTTGGCGTTTGGGCAGTCTCGAACTTCTTTCGCCAACCGCTTTGCAGTTTGCCGATGATTCTGTCCGATCTAGCGTAGCTGGTACCGGATACTGCCACTTCCAGATATTTTCGCCATTACAGCGCGCCCGGCCTGTCCCTCGTGGGAACTCTTGAAAGGTCGTCACTCCGCTTTTCTGCACACTAAGTAGGCCCTCAAGAAATGCCTCCTGCTCAACCAATGCCGGCTCCGCACACTCAACATCCATTCCAATCGCGGGGTCATGGGAGCTTGGAAATTGACCGTGGAACCACTCCTCGAATTCGTGCCACGGCTGCATTGCGTCAGGCTCATGCAAAGCCTTGAACTCGATGGTCACCCATCGACCGTCTAGCTCGATTCGACAATCGGGAGGATGGGGATCGTCATTTCGTTGGATGAACTCTACTTGGCAGCCGGCTGAGCGGAGCCGCCCGCAGAATTCGAGGGACATTACAGCTGCCGTATACTGTGTCCACGCACTTGACCCAAGATCTTGGCGTACCAATTCGTCAGCGTACGGAGTGTCCTTTAGTGCTCGAACTAACCGATGCAGCCGTGCCCATCCCCGCGGACCACCCTGGAAGCTCGTGTCGAACGACGTGGCAAGTGGCGCTTCCCTTTCCAGCCAGCCCAATCTTGTCCGAGCACTCCGTGCATGTAGGCAACAGCTTCGGCGATTTCACCAGTTGTCCGGGCATCCGCATTCGCTTCATCCCACGAGCTTATGCCTCCGAGACCGATGATCTTTAGTAAAGGCATTGCTAGACTCTCTGGTCAGAGTCTGGCCGGGCTTGAATTGAGGTCAAGCAACTTGGCCAGCGTTGTGACAAAGAATGTCTAGCTCAGCGACCGGAATATCAAGCCACCGGCGCGCACGTAACTATGGCGTAGATGTATGATGACCAATTCTCCAGAAGCACCAACCGTCAAGATTCCTCAGCCGCTTGCCAACCTGATCGTTGAATACGCACAGGAAAAGGCGCACGTACCACAATGTGCGTTTCCGCCAATCACGAGTGTGCGCGGGCTTGCTTCGGAGTTCCCAAATGTCAGAGGGACCGTGGAGGTCACCAGCACCGGTAACGCACAGGTGACCATTGATGTCTTCGTCCCCTTTGGCCACAAGATCGAAGAAGGCTTAGTACAATTCGAATTGGAAGATGTTTCCAATTTGTTCGCACAATTCGCACATGTAACCGGCAGATATATGTCGAGGTTGGACAGCCACACAGATATTCGGCTCACCCACTGGCATTGGGCGACAGATCAGGTGCCAATTGCCTGGGTAGGCATCCTCCACGGCGTGGACTTCGAATCGAGCAATCTGATTCTTCGAAGGGGTAACAACTCAAGTGACAATTCAATGCGGCTACAAGGCAATGCAGTTTGGCATTTACTCCGCAAGGGCCTGTTCGGAAAACGAACCTGTCTTGTTGTAGTCACGACTGAAGCGCATGACTTTCAAGATTCCTTAATATGGGACGACCTTTCGGCGCTTGAGTTTGTTTTCGGTGCAGCGTTGCGCCTAGATGTACTAGTCGGTGTAAACGAATTCAACATGCCGGTGGCGGCATTTGGACCAAGCTTTGGCTATCGGTTTCGGCCCGAGACGGCGAACTATCCGCCAATTCCCTATGATCAGGAACACGCGTGGATTGCAGTCGCGTTTCCACGACTCGTCAAGGTTCTCGCTGAGAAGGAACCCAATCCGGTAGGTACCGCAATCTGTGGCTACGCGGACACAACGATAGGTCACATAGAGGGTCAATATTTGTTCGCTCAAGTGCTACTGGAGGCTGTTGCGTACCAGCTCACAACTGACCCAAGACCATTGGTCAGAGACGTCGCCAAGTGGGAAAGTTGGGCAAAGACTGTCCGCGACAAGTTGAAAGAGCATGCCGTTCAAAATGACGATCGGGCCCTAAATACTTTGGCCAAGAAGCTGAACGAGTTGTGTCGCCCAACAACGTCAAGCCTGGTCCAGCAGACGCTGAATAGAATGGGACTCGAACCACCGAACGAAGCGTTGGATGAAATCGACGGCCGGAATCAAGTGGCGCATACAATGTCAATGAGTAGCGATGAGCCGCGCGACCTCGAAAAGGACTTGCGCAGAATTAGGATTATTCGCGCATTGCTTGCATCATTAGCCCTTCGGCACATTGGTTACGAAGGCGCGTTAGCTGATTGGGATCGAGATGACAGCAACTGGCCCGAGACCGCCGAATGGTTCACGATAAGTGATTCCGCACGCGACGAGTCGTTGATTGTGCATGAAGCAGACGCGAGTTGACCGGGAATGGAGCAATGGCAGACAACAAGAAGCCCTCTCTGCTCGACTCTTTCTGGCGATTGCGATTGCAGCCGTCGCCGCGGCAGCGGCCTACTATCAGGGTGCGGGTGTGCAAGGCCGAAGAAAAGTCGGCCCTCAACCAGGCCCAGTCCATGGAGTACCGATTGCGCAAGCACGGTGGCCGGAGCCCTGCCAACATTGTTGGTGACCAGGAGGACCGAATAACGGCCTCCTTGAGTGGAGCCTCGTAACTTCCGACAAGCTTTGCGATCCGACCGGGGTGTCAAAATTCAGCCAATTTCAAGTTCTCCACCGTACCTGCTTGACGCAATATTCGTTATGAGTCATATTCTATCCAGGTTATGACTTGGGATGTCGAGTTCACCGATGAGTTCGGCTCCTAGTGGAATACTCTGGATGACGACGAGCAAGACAGCATCGACCAAGGCGTTGGGCTTCTCGAAGAGCGAGGCCCGTCGCTACCGTATCCGTACAACTCCGACATCAACGGCTCGAAACATGGAAACATGCGCGAGTTACGGATTCAGCACCGCGGCGAGCCTTACCGAGTTTTCTATGCCTTCGACCCTCGACGCTCCGCCATCCTGCTCATCGGCGGTAACAAGACGGGCGACGATCAGTTTTACCAGCGAATGGTGCCGATAGCGGATCGAATATACGATGAGCACCTGCGCGAACTTGAGCAAAGCAACGAACCGAATAACCCAACGAAAAGGCGATGACCATGGCCAGAAAGTTTGAAGAGCTGCGGGCAAAGATGTCGCCGGACCGTCGGCGGCAAAACAAGGTGGAGACGGCAAAGAAGCTGCTCGACCTCACGCTTCAGGAGCTTCGACAGAACGTGGCTAGCCTGAACCAAGAGGACCTTGCTGAGATTCTCCAGGTGACGCAGGGCTACGTATCCCGACTCGAGCGCCAAGACGACATGCTTTTGAGTCGTCTGTATGCCTACGTGCAGGCCCTTGGTGGCAATCTAGAAATTAGGGCAAAATTTGCAGACCAAGAGGTTCGGATCACTCAGTTCAAAGAAGTTGAGAAGCTTAAGGCTGCCTTGGCGCCGAGGACTAAACAGAAACAATCAGCATAGCGGATACTGTAATGTCCAATCGATTTAGCCCTGACAATTTGTACAACTGCATCGTGCCACAGCCGCTGCAACGTATGATTGAGCTCAACGAGCGCATGGCTCGGCTTGCTGACCCTCTTGGCCTTTCCCATTTACACCTGCACAACGTAGTCGGAAATCTACCCTTGGTGCCGGATAATCGCCTTTTCGAGATAGGGCTCAATGCGGTGCAACTAGCCGGCGCGACCGAGCTTCATGGCAGTCTTTCGAGGACAGCTCAGCTTTTCGATGGCCAAATCAAGATGCTAAATGCAGGGCCACTTGCTGATCTAATGAAGGCTGGTGAGCCCTGGGGAGAGATGACCAAGCTTGTTAGGAATCTCGGTGCTGTAAATGGCGTCACCCAACAGTTTTCGCGCATGGCAAGTTTCAACGCCGGTCTCCAGAACGTGTTCGGCGCGGCGACTCTCGATAATTGGTCTGCACATCTCAAGAACCTCGTTATCCCAAGCATGTCGTTTTTGGCTCACGAATGGGCCATACCCGTTGGTTTAATGGCCGAATTGCCCGACTCCAATCTCGGGGCATCTGTCTCTTGGCTGGTGCCATACCGAGATCACCCTGTCGTAATGACGGCCGCTCTCACTCGCGAAAGCGAAGGGGGGACCGAGGTCATAGTCGAAGGAGATCCGGTCTGTGCCATTTGCGGCGGACCGCTCATTTCTCTTGGTTCGAGCGTGCGCTGGACCGGCCCAAAGCGGGGTATCCGCCGGCGCCATGTGTTTCCGGCATGCTCGAAATGCTTCATCCTGGAAGCTGAGAGCCCGGGGACATTGGTGCAAGCGCTTGAGGCCCTAAGTCGCCCTGCGCTTCGCGTCATGACCAGCCAGCGTACTGGCGACGGTGTTCCACAGGCTGTACTACGCCTGGTAAGCGACGACGAGCACACCGAATAGATACCGCGAACCCTTTCATTTGGCGAACTGTTGTGCCGCGGTGTCGTGAGGAACGCTTAGCATGGGTTCGGATTAAACGATGTCCTCGTGGCTACGTATTCGAACCCACCTTGAGCGAACGCGAATGTGAGGGTCTCGGATGAGCTGTTCGGCTGCATGCCAAACTTGCGCCGACAACATGCCGAATCTGAATGCCCGATAGCCCAGATCCATGATAGCCAAGGCCAGCGATTCAGCTTCCGGAGAATCGTTACTCCAGGCTTCGAACCACTTTGCAAGTTCGTATTCTAGATCTTCGTCATTGTTAATGACCACAAATGCCTTTGTCTTTAGGCCAGCCGTTGTGGCTCTGATCTGGATGTTCCCCCGACTCATCAACGATTCGCAGCATGCCAACACTTCGGGCTTCGCTGTCTTAAAGAGCTATGTAGATTTTGCGACGCTCGAGTGAAGCTGGGTAGTCTTCATTAGAGACACACACGACATATCGCTTTGACGCCCGAGATTGGCTGCCTTTACGGGAAGAACCGCTTGATTTTGAATTCTTTGCGACCAATGCCGGTTGCTTCATACCAGTGGAGTTCTGCCGTACGGATCGTGCCATCGGATAGCTCAATTCTAGCGACACCTTTGCGTTTACGCCAGTCGCCGATACTCTGCGGTCAGAGTGCAGAGTGCAGGGCCAGCGGGGCGCGTGGTGGGTGGTGCGGGGGGTGTGGGGCGGATTGGGTGGTGAGTGTTAGCGCGCTCCGTCGGCTATTTGAAGTGCGCGTTCAATAACGGATTCCGACAACCACATTCCCGCAGCGCGCAATTCAAACATTACCCGTCGAGGATCGTCGATGTGACCACATCGGCCCGCGGCGATCACAACGCCCAAAGTTCCCATGACATTGATTCCATGTGAGAGAGCGCACTTGCGCCCACTGAGGTCATCGATGACTGCAGTGGATCCGAGGGCCGTTAGCGCCAAGGCGATTACTGCCGATTCGCCCAGTCCAAGGTCCCATTCTACAACGGTATTTGGGATAGCCTTGGGTTGTTCGCGCTCGATCCAGCGCGCGTTGACAACTGCTCGCGATGCCGCGTCGACATGGGGAGACCCTGCTACTTCATCGTAGACAGCCTGCGGGACGATGATGCGCCCAGCAATGGCTTGTAGCAAATCTAGTCGGTCGGCATTCCCAAGAAAGATTAGCGGCGATGCGTTGACAAATAATACGTCAGGCACGGTGCAGTTCTCTGGCTAGGTCAACTTCGTCAACAACGAAGACATCTACGCGCCGCCGCGCGAGTTCGACGAGATATTCAGGTCGGCTCATGCCGGCTGTTTCGGCCGCTCGCTCCATTGAGATTGCGCCCTGCTGATACCAGTGAATCGATGCGGCAATTCGCATCTCACGGGCAAATTCGTGGGGGGCTTTGCGGAGCGCCGCGAAAAGGCTCTCCGGAACTGGGATTTCTACGCTTGTCATGGAGTCCTGCCTAAGTATTGCATCACAAGCGAAAGAGATCACGAAAAAGCATAATAAGAACGTGCAGTGTCGGCTGCCTGTGTCGATTCGCTCACCCCAATCGACCCTGCTTTTACTTTTTCGGCACTCGCACGGTGATTGATCTCTGAGGTCAGGGTGCAGAGTGCAGCGCGCAGGGCCAGCGGGGCGCGCGGTGCGCGGTGCGCGGGGTGTGGGGCGATTTGGGTGCTGCGTTGATATCGCCCGCCACCCGAACCCACCACTCGCCACACAACAACCGACCCTCATCGCGCTGACGCTGCACCCTGCACGCTGCACGCTGATCCCAATTCACCGCTCGTAGTCGAGTTACGACTCGCCTCTCCTCGGCTCTCTTGATTCTGCCAGCGTGCTCGGGCGCGTCCAGGCCTGCGCTTGCTTCGCAAGCTTGCCGCGCTTCGCGCGGTGCTGCGCAGCCTCGACCCGCCCTGCGCGCGCTGGCGTTGGGTGGGTGTTCTGTTTTTCAAGGAGGCACTCAATGCTCAATGTTTATCCAGTTGTTATTGAATTTATCAGCGCGCTGCGGCCCTTGCTTGCTCAAATTGAGCGCCGTGACCGTGATCTTGGTCGGCAGCTGCGCCGCGCTTCAAGTAGTGTGGCCTTAAATCTGGCGGAAGGCATGTACTCGCGCGGGGAGCTTCGCACCGCTCGGTATCACTCGGCGCTTGGCTCCATGCGGGAGAGTTTTTCGTGCTTAGAAGTGGCTCATGCGTTTGGGTACGTTCACGCGCTGGATAGCGTGATGATTCACCGGGTGAATCGGATTATTGGGTCTTTGGTAAGGTTGGTTGAGGGGAAGCGGTAGCGAAACTTCCGCGGTCGCACTTCGGACGAATCGACGTCCATAAAGCCGGAACGATTGGAGGCGAGTTTAGAGACCCTGTGGGGATGAGCTTCGAAAACGCCGAGGATTGGGGCGGTCGTTTCCAACCGCGTGTTGGCCGGCACTTGGGTTGCTAGTCGTCTCGGTCCCAAAAGCGCTTTTCCATGATGTAGCGGACCACTCCATCGCGTCCCGGAAACCGGTCAAACCCGGGGCACCTGCGACACCCGTCGTAACACAGCCCGTGACACCCACGCCGGGGTGGAAGCAGACTGCATAGGGCCGGCTCGGCCGCTCACAGTAGGTTTACGAACACCGCTGTGGATGCTCGTTGACGCGATCAAACGCGAGATTCCTGGATGGCCCGATCTCGCTCCGCCGGGACCGAATTGACTTTGCGAATCGAAAGTCAAGTGAGCGCTTGTCGATGTTTGTTGGCGGGTGCGCGTTGAGGTTGGGTGTTGCGCGGCTTAGTTCTGCGCGATCTCGACGACGAAAATGTCGCGGCAATCAGGCGGCGCGATGGGGCAATCCGGGTTCAGGAGACCGCCGTCTGCATTCGTTGCTGGATAAAATCGCCGATCGAGGTGTGCAACGGGAGGACTACCCGGGACTTCTTTACCCGTGGGCACTCGGATCGCTTCCAAGCGAAGGAACAAGCTGCCGCTACAAACGTCGTTGCTCGCCGAGTAGCTCTCACCCATGAAAAACGCGTCGGAGCAAATATCTGCGGGCGTCGAACCCGACCAACTCCAGCCGCTAGGCCCCGCAACGATGCTCGCGCTGCTGCAGCTGCAGCCCGAGTGGTGATCCGATGTTCCGTCGATATGTACGACGAAACTGCTGCCCGAAGGCAAATCGAACCCCGACGGGCAAGGGAACGGCATGGGAGGGCCACCGGGAAATGCCGAAGATTCGTCCCACGGCTCGACGATGGTAACGCGATACGACTTGCCTTCTACGTCGGAGAAACAGTCGTCCTTGGAGCAAGCCGACGTTAAGCAAGAGATGAGCAGCCCCCAAACTGCTAGGTGCGTGCAACAGCCCAATGACACCCAAGTGTTATCGGCCTTCGACCCAAAGCTTGTCAAGGACATGCGCCTCCACCCGGAGGCTGTCGGACTGGGACCGCACTTCGCTCGCAATGCGTCGCCGGCCTGGATTAGCGTGGCTCGGCACTGAAACGCGATCGCACTCTCGAGGCCAGAGTGCAGCGTGCAAGGGCAGCGGGTCGGGCGTGCGCGCGGGGCGACTCGCGGTGGGAGTGCGTCAACCAGAGGGCCTAAGGGAAGCGGGGCATCGATTCGTTGACGGAAATGGCCATCGCGGTGCCACTGCTCGGGCGAATGCAGTTGGTTCGCTCCCGGGCAGCTGCATTCGCGGTGTCCCATATCCGAGGTTCCGCATCACGCCAAACCTTGGACTGCTGAGCTCTCTATGACCAGAATGCGACTTGCGCCCACCAGCACGTGTACAGCGCCAGACTCCGATGCCATGCCTTGCCCCGGGACCCTAGTGGGCCGGTACGTGATCGTGCGTGAGATTGCCAAAGGCACTTGCCCGCTCTACTTGGCTCACACGCAGAGCCACGTAAAGCGGGGTGAGAGTGCGGACAAGCTGGTGCGCGTCATCCCACAGCCACAAGACCTTCCGGGACCGGATTACCATCGCATCATCGAGGCCATCTGGGACAGCGCCATTTTCGACCATGATGGGGTACTGCAAGTCGAAGACGTGGTCTCCGAAGCGGCATCAGTGGCGATTATTCATGACTTCATTGCCGGCAATCCGCTGCACTCGATCCATCGGTGCCTTTGCGGCGACGGTCGTTCCTTCCCTCCGGAAATTGCGGTACGGATCGCGCTCGACCTGTTCGACGGAATCGAACGAAGCCGTAAACTCTGCGAGGCCCGCAGCATACTGTGGCAACCCGGTTGCATTTTGATGCAGTCGGTCCAGATCGGTGATGACGGTCGAACGCGAACGCTGGATGGCTTGGCGATGGCCGCAGTCCTGCGTTCACCCAGCATGCGCACCTTCTTGGGTGACTCGTTTGTCGTGGCGCCGGAAATGCTGGACGACATCGGGGAGCTCGACGAACGTACCGATGTCTTTGCCATTGCAGCGGTCCTGGCGGAGCTAATCGCGGGCGGGGATTCATCTCAAGGTCTGGTCCACGCGGTATGTCGGGCGTCGGATGTCGACCCTTCGAAACGGCAGGCGACGCTTGAAGAGTTTGCTTGCGAACTCGTCGTGGGCGCCGAAAAAGTCGCGAACCACTCCGAGGTCGCACGATTCGCAGCCAGTTTTTCGCCCCACGAGACACCGTTGCAGAGCGACGTGCTGGAGTTGCGTCGCCCGTTGGATGACTCTGGAGATACCGTCGCACGGCAGTCAGTCGAGAATTCGCCGCTGCACTCTGCGCGCTGACCGCAGTCGCTAGCCCGCCCGAGCCGACTTGCCCTGATTCATGGGCAAAAACCATGGAATCCCACCCTTTCTTGGTATTTTGCACCATTGCCCACGTATGCTGTCATACTCTGTAAGAAGCTTATGATTCGGTCATCGATTGGACTGCCTGCAATTTGCCGCTTAGTAGCAACGTTGACACTGACGGTTCTTGCGTGTGGCGGTCAAGTCGATAGTCCGGCGTCGAGCGCGCCTGAAGTTCCACCGGGCAGCGGCGGAGCCAGCACGGTGGCGACGGCGTTGAACACCGGCGACACGGGTGGTTACGGCCCTTTTGGCACGGCACAGGGCGGCTCACAAGGTCCCGCTGGCGGCCAGTCTTTCGTCATTTCGGCTACGGGCGGGGCTACGGCCAATCGCTGCGGCAATGGCTATCTCAACCCCGGCGAAGAGTGTGATGACGGCAATCTCTCCTCGGGCGATGGTTGCTCCAGCGTGTGCAAACTCGAGATCGTCGACCCCTGTCTTTCACACGGCTGTCGTGTCACCGTGGTCTGTGGGGACGCGGTTCGCGCGAGCACTGAGG
>PMCK01000262.1:19839-26989 GCA_003154095.1 Myxococcales bacterium
GCCGTGTGCGGAAACGCAATCATCGAAGCCTGGGCAGGCGAAACCTGTGATGAGGGCGTCAATGATGCTAGCTACGGAGGCTGCACATCGGACTGCCAACAGGGCCCGCATTGCGGCGATGGCGTGCGGAATGGTCCGGAAGCATGCGATCTCGGGGATCAAAATGACGCCGTCGGAGCAGCGACCTTTGGAGGTTGCCTGTCCAATTGCGAACTTGGCCCCTATTGCGGCGACGGCATCGTTCAGAGTCCGTATGAACGATGCGACGATGGCCCCAAGAACGGCACGGTTGCAAGCATATGTTCCATCGCGTGCTTGATTTATCCGATAGCAACGTAAGGCTGTCCCCACCTGTCCTGTATGCATTGACGGCACGGAAAAGGCGTTGCACTCTCGATCTCAGGGTGCAGCGTGCAGAGGCAGCGGGTCGTGCGTTGAGTGGCGCTTATGTGGAGCTCGGCATAATTCTGAGAAATCGGCGGCCGTCTCCATGCTCGAACGAACCGCTTGACTATCTCGATGGGTAAGTGGATATAATCGACGTTAGCTAAGCACAATGAGGGCACTGCTCGAATTCATCAATCACGCCAACGCTGGACCAGATGCGAGTTGCCTGTTTCGCCATGCTTCCGGGAAAGCCGTCGCCCTGTTTCGGCGTGCCGCCAAGCATGTCCCGGCGTACCGGCACTTTCTTGAGCGCAACGGCGTCAACGCAGAGAAGATTCAAGACGCGGCCTCATTCGCGCACGTCCCGCTGATCAACAAGAAGAACTACATTGAGCAGTATTCGTTGGCCGAGCGCTGCTGGAACGGCACGGAGGAGGGTGCTCAAGCTATCGCAGCGAGCTCCGGTTCTACGGGAGCCCCGCTGTTTTGGCCTCGTTACATTCAACAAGATTTCGACTTTGCACTCATTCACGAGCGGATATTGCGCGACACATTCGCGGTACACACTGGGCGTTGGACCTTGTTCGTGAACACATTTGCGCTCGGCAATTGGAGCGCCGGCATGGTATTTCAACATGGCGCTTTGTTGATGCAGCTCCGGGGCATGCCCATTTGCCTGGCGAGTCCCGGCTATTCAGTGACCGAAACATTGCCCATTCTTCGACATTTCGCGCCTCAATTCGGGCAGACAATCGTGCTCGGACATCCACCATTCTTGCGCATGTTGATGGCCGCTGCAGTGGATGATGCCTATCCGGTCCGCGATTGGAATCTCAGATTTGTCGGGGCCGGGGAGGGCGTTTCCGAGAGTTTTCGGGATCTGATCCACGAGACCGTGGGTGCCACCGACCCCTTGCGAACGTTCATCAACATCTACGGTTCGGCCGAATTTTGTCTTATGGGTTTCGAAACACCGCTGTCGATTGCGTACAAACGGGGGCTCGTCCGAAACACGCTGAGGCCCACCATTGTCGTCGATGGGCGAGACAGCTTCGTCTATCAATTCGATCCGTCGGTGAAATACCTCGAGTCCGTCCAGGGAGACATCGTGACCACAGCGGACTCGACGATGCCTCTCGTCCGATACGATATTCTCGATGAAGGGGAGGTACTGTGGCCTGACGCGGTATCAGCCCAGGGTGAAGGCTGGCTTGAATCCGATTTGATCCAACAGGGGGTCAACCCGGCGCTCCAACAACTCCCGATGGTTGTCATCCGTGGACGCAGGGATGTTGCAGTAAGCTTGTTTGCTATTAATATCTATCCCGAAAGCCTGAAACGGGCGCTCGAGGATTCGAGCCTCGTTGTGTCGGTCACCGGCCGATTGCGGGTCCGCAAGGAACACGCAGAGGGGGGTCGGGATCGGTTGGTTTTGGACGTGGAACTCCGTCCGAACGTGGAGCCCTCGGCTCAATTGTCCAGCCACATCGCACAGGTCGTGGTGGCCATGCTCCGCTCTATGAACAGCGAATACTGTCGTGCCTACGAGACCTTGGGTTCCGTGCTTGATCCTTTAGTCAGACTTGTTGCCTATGAGGATCCGGAAATCTTTCCCTCAGGAAAACTCAAGAAGCTGAGCTGACGCCGCGCTCCAGTGCGCCAGCTAGAGGATCTTGAGTATGTCGTCGACATTCCTGCGCAATGCCCGGGCCGTTGGGGGATCGGTCCGGGACAACCGAAACAGCATGGCCGCCGGCTCGCTCGCGGTGGCGGGAAACAGTTCGACGAACGATTGATACAAACGGTCGAGTTTGGCCACCTCGCGTGATTGGAGCGGCTCGGTTTCGCGGGCAAGCAACCGGGCAAACAGGTACGTAATCGCCGTCATCGGTTGAAACGCGTAGCCAAGGCCCGTTGCCTTCAGCCAAACGCGCTGCATGGCTCGACCCGCAACGAAGTACGCTTGCGGCGTCGAATCCGAAGCCGTCACGAGCCCGATGGCGCAAGCCGAGGCGACTGCTTTCTTGCTGGGCTTTTCGAATGCGGCCCCGCCTCCGACTTTGGTGATGAGCTCCATCACGCTGCCGTGGGATGCGAGCCGCATGCAGGCAATCTCGGTGGGAGTCATCTCGAGTGTTGCCACGTCTAGGCCATCGCGCAAGCTTCGCGCTTGTTCGTCGTTCCAGCGAATTTCAGCCATCATTTCACGATGCATTAGGGGCGATGCGAATCTCAATCGGTCACCGGTACCGAGCAACTCGCCCATGCGATCCAAGTCGTCGGGCTCCAACAGAAGCTGAAGCCGGCGACCACGAACGGTGGCCTCCGCACTTAGTTGCTCACTGTCCACTTTACTCATCGTGGTTCGAAGGCCCAGGCGCCGGTTGGTTACCCGCTGCGCGATGTGCTCGAAGAGCTCGGTGTCCCGTTTAACAGGGCGGTCCGGGTGGAACACAACGTCACACACAATCGTAGGGTCATTGCTTCGCGGAAAGAGCAGCACCTCAAGTGACATGCCCATCTCGGCGGCGGCAAGTTCCAAATTCTCGATTGCAGCCCCGAAAGCCAAGTAGGAGGCTCGATGCTGCCAATCCAAGTACGACGCCGACCGCGCCACGTCGTGGATGCAGCGTAAGGTGCGCTGGTTGTACTCGAAGCGCCACGGCTGGCAATTTCCACCCGAAGGCGCCAGCGACGCATAGGCGACGAGCGTACGAATCGATTCGGCCGATAAGTCTGATAGGTGGGCGATAGCCGGCAACGGCGGCATTGACACGTGGGGTTCTGCCGCTTCGATCGCGGGCGGCGCCTCGCTCTGCAGGACCTCCGACTTACCATCGGCAATGATTGCTTCGAGATCGACGTGGTATCGCCCCGATTCTCGAATCTGATCCAGCGCAATACGCCGTACGACATCGGTCGTCAACGAGCCACCCAAAGTGACCGCCGAGGCGAGCTGCGGCCAAGTTCGCAACGTGCTGCCGATTTCAAGCATGGATGCGGCTGAGCGTGGGGAAAGCTGTTCCCCCAGCATTTTTAGGACAATCGGCACCTTTTCGGAGTTAGTCAGACTTCGAAGATTGCCAGCGTTCAAGCCCTCGGCAAGGCCGTGCAAGAGCGGACGGTCCGGTTCATGGTCGAATCGTTCGATGTCCAACATGCCGCGCTCGCTGGTTTCCATCAGCACTGGGATGCCCCGACTGCGCGCCACCTCTCGCAATCGGACCTTCATGTACAGATCGTCGCATTCCTCGATGAGGATGTTGATGCTGGTCGATCCGGTTCCGAAGAATTCATCGATGTTGTCGTCGCTAACGCCAGCAGTGTGAAGAATGACCTTCACGTACGGATTGATTTCGAGAATCTGCCGTGCCGCAATTACGGACTTATTGACACCGATGGCGTGCACGCTGGCACGCACGCGATTGAGGTTGGAAAGGCTCAGTGTGTCGAAGTCGGCAAGCACGAAAGTTCCACCGACTTCCTCGGTCGCGAGCGTAACAGCCGTCGAAAGACCCACGGACAAGCCGACTATGCCAATCACGAGGCTTCGCAGCTTCTCTTGTTCCTCGACCGTGATCTTGTTGCGATTGCGGCTAGTGCGAAGTTCACGAAATTCGGGTTCTGAAAGGACATGAACCAACGTGCCCGACCACGGGTACATCACCCAATTGCCGCAGGCACTCGGGTCGACGCCTCCCAAGGCGTCGTGAGCCAACTGGCTCAGCGCTGGACTTCCAGCCTCGATTTCTGGGTGTCGTGTCTCGATGAGCTCTCGATGCTGCGCCAGAAAAGTATCGTACACTGCCTGTAGCTTGCCGGAATCGTTCACGGCCCGGACACGTTTGCCGGTTTCCGGATCCGCGGCGGACCAGATATGGGGTACGTATGTGGATTCGGCCGAAGTAATGCGGCGCAGGGACTCCAGTTCGGTGGCAATATTCTTCATATTCAGTCTGCTAGCGCTTGAACGGGTGTTGGCTAATCATGACAAACAATCCCTGGTCATGGGCATGCTGGTTGCGATTGATCCGGGCCGGCCCCGGTGCGCGAAGCCTAAGCGACCGAACGTTCAATCCGCGAAACGAGTTGGTACAGGAGGGCGCAAGGTCTTGCGCAGGTCGGCCATCCGAGCACGCGGCTCTTTCGTCCGCTGCGGGAAACCATTACGTATTGGTGCATAGGCCCCGTATATTGAGAGGTCAGTGCACGAGCTATGCAGCGGGAATTGCGGTCTGCAACCATTTATCAGCATGACGACCAGCACGTCGTTGGGTCTTGGAAGAACCTCCTGTTCACAATATTCCGCGGCAGGACGACATTAGCTGCTATTCATAACTCGCGACAAGCTCGCGACCAACTAGCGGCTTTTCACCGAGCGGGTATTTCTATGTTGGTCGTCGTCGAATCGCATAGCGCGATGCCGACAGCCGACGTGCGCAAAGCTTTGCAAGAAGCCCTCGAGGGAGGCGCCGGCACTACGCTTTTATCCGCAGTCGTACACGAAGGCACCGGGTTTCAGGCGTCTGCGATACGCAGCGTCGTTACTGGACTTAATATGCTAACTCGCTTGCCCTATCCGCACAGGATTTTCGCCACGGTCGGAGACGCAGCCGTGTGGATTGGGGGAAACTCGGCCTGCGGATTGGATCCGCTCCGTGTGGTCCAAATCATTCACGAAGTGCGCAGGCGAACGTTTGGGCGGGACGAAAGCGTTTCGCAGACCTAACGGACTCCGGTAGTGCCAAGGCTCGCACGATCCACCACGAACCCGTCACACGAAGGCCCTCCCACCCGCCTCCGAAGCCAAGATACACGCGACACGGCGTCGGTGCGGCAAAGCGGCCGCCAGCCTGCTATTCACACTGGACCAAACTTGGCCTAACCTACCGTGCGAATGGGCAACCCATTCTGAAAGGGCGTGGTGCAAATCATGAGGATCTACAAGTTTTATGTGACGACTCTTGCCTTGTTCCTGGTTGCGTCTGGCACGACTCTGAACGTGAGTGCCCATGACAAGGACGCTTGTGTCGCCTCGGCGGGCTCGTTCACATCTCAGACGGGTCAACCCTGTGAATCGCCGATCGGCTTGTGCACTCATGGGGCCTTGTCGGGCGAAATCAATGCTAAGTACGACTTCACATTTCTGACTCTCGTGCCCGCCAATGACCCGTCGGATCCCAGTAAATTTACGTACACAGGGGCCAGCGTGGTTACGCTGAATGACGGGTCCGGTGTTCTTTACACGAAGGATACCGGGGTTGTTCATATGCCGCTGGATAACTCACCCGCCCCATTCATTACCAAGGCCATCGCAGACCACGGAACCCGTCATTTGAGGGCGACGGAGGGTGGCTTTGTCGCACGAGGCAATATCGACTTCGGGAGCGGCATCGCCAGTGGCACCTACGACGCGGTGCTTTGCTCGCGCGATCGGTAGAACGGCCTTACCAGGCCTTTCGAGTGGGTCGAGCCCAATTGACTCGACGAGTTCGCGCATGCTGGGGCTTGCTTGAACGATATCCCCATTGGCGGGTTCCAGCGCCGCGGTTCTCATTCTCGGAGAAAGCTTGGCCGACATGGCCGTCAACGGAGGGTTCTCTGTGAACGCTCAAGCAGATGAACAATCACTATCTTGACTGGGTGCTAGCTTCAACCGATGGAGACAAGGTTCGCGCCCCCGGGATTCTGAACATCCACCTTTCGACGCTATATCGATGGGAACGCGCAAAACGATGAGCTAGAGTTGCCCGCCTGAGGCGCAACATGAAGGACCGGGACTCCAAGCGTACGACCGAACGCAGACGTGCCAAGAAGACCGTAAGCAAGACAGCGAGTCGTGGGAACTCTAAGCGCAAGAACGCGCGCTCCGGAGACACGCCGCTAAAATCGAAACAGAAGCGGCCTCACCAGCGCTTGGCGCCCTCACCGCCCGAAATTAAGCGATCGCGCCCGGCATTGGTGACGGCAAGCCGACGAAGATCCGGGACTGTGACCACCGCGCAGTCGGAATCGAGTGGGGCCAAGCGCGATTCAGTGCCCATCGTGGGCATCGGTGCCTCAGCAGGTGGATTGGAATCCCTGGAGCAGTTTCTTCAACACGTTCCCGAACGCAGCGGCATGGCCTTCGCAATCATTCAGCACTTGGACCCAACGCACAAAGGCATGCTGGTCGAATTGCTACAGCGATCGACTCCGATGCCTGTCATTCAGGTCAAGGACCGGTTGAAGGTCGAGCCCGACCGCGTCTACGTGATCCCGCCAAACAAGGACATGTCGATTCTTAACGGGATCTTGCACCTATTTCCTCGGCCGAGCGGGTTAAATCTTCCCATCGACTTCTTCTTCCGTTCGCTCGCCGACGATCAGCGCGAACGCAGTATCGGCGTCGTGCTCTCGGGGATGGGATCCGATGGCACACTCGGGTTGCGGGCGATACGGGAGAAAGCTGGGGCTGGTTTCGTGCAAGCGCCCACGTCTGCCAAATTCGACAGCATGCCTCGTGCCGCCATCAGTGCCGGCCTCGCTGACGTCGTCGCCCCAGTCGAGGAGCTACCCGGCGAGATCATGACCTATTGCCGGCAGACTCCGCACAAGAGGTCGACCGAACTCCCACTGGAGGACAAGGCGCAAAACGCGCTGGACAAGATCTTCCTGCTGCTCCGCGCGCAGACGAGCCATGATTTCTCCCTCTACAAGAAAAGCACGATCTACCGTCGTGTCGAGCGCCGGATGAACCTGCATCAGATTGACAAGCTCATGA
>PMCK01000622.1 GCA_003154095.1 Myxococcales bacterium
GCGCGCCCCAGCACCCAGGCCTCGAATTCCAGTCTGTTGTCGGGCGACTCCAACACTTTGCGCACCTTCTGCCAACCCAGAGCCGTGTACATCCCAGGTACTTCGACATTTCCTTTGGCAGTCCAGTACTGTGCGGAGGCTCCGAAGAAGATCTTGTCAGGGCGGATGGGCGGGACTCCTTCAGCTGCTTCAGTGAGCCATCCGTACTGCAGTTCCTCAACGGGCAAAGAGCTCAGACGTCCCTGTGCAATAGCCACTCCGGTGCCCTCTGCCTTCCAGGCCCAGCTCTTTTCGCCTTTGAAGATCGCCAGGTAGCGTCCTACGTGTAGAGCTAGGTTGAGCTGGTCCTTCTCGGAGCTGGAGTGATAGGCGCGAGCCCAAGTCTCGGCCAGTCGAGGCTTGGCGTAGTCGACGTCCAGGTGTTCGGGCCGAGTGAGCATCAAATAAAGCTTGAGATCATTGTAAGCCTTTTGGAAATTGCGACTGTCGGTCCTGACGAGATCGCCTATGGCACGAACATCTCCGGTGAGTTGGGCTTGCACCGGCCCGTCCACCATGGCGCGCAGTCGCTCGCGATAGACTTGCTCAGTCGCGGCAATCAGGCGAGGTGCGGTGTAGGGGCCCAACAACCCGCGGATCGAAAATTTCTCGCGCTCCTTCTCGAGCTCTACTACGCGCTCAAGAAGCAAATCCAGTGCATTGGCAGCGGCGGCGGCATCTCCAGTACGCTCCAGTTTTCGTGCTTCATGGAGGTCTCGATCGGTTTGCTGAACCAAGCGATTGTTCGTAATGTAGCTGGTTGCAGCGGGGGTGAGTAAGAACAACGCAGCCAGCACGCCTGCTCCCGCTCCAATGAGTTGGTTGCGGGTGCTTCGCCTCATTTGGGACAGGGACCGCACAGCCAAGTGTCGATCTGGAAATATGACCTTGGAGAATAACTCAGTGACGAAGTAGCTCTTGGGCTCCTTGGGGCGGGCATCGGCGTGGGCCATCATTCCGAGCGAGAAGCCCTGGGCCATGTTGTCCAAGACGCGATCGATGCTCCGACCCGTCTGGGTCCCGCTGGAAAAGTAAAAGCCCCGAACGAACGGTGTTTCACTGTACGGGTTGGGGCGACCTAATTCCTCGATCAGTCGTGCCACCGGGGCTCGGAGCGGCTTGAATTCCAGAGGAAACCGGATAATCCTTGCTCGCACTTCGGGTTGTGGCTCCCGAGCGAGTCTATCGAGCATGCGGGTGTGGAGGGACTGTGTCAGCAGGTTGAACTCGGCCTCAACTGCCGCTTGGGGCTCCTGCATCCTTGGGTCGTCGAGGCTAAAGCTCGACCCCCAGGCTTGGGCCCGCTGCTGGTTGCTCAGATCCCCAAAGAATTCAAGAAAGCCCGGCAGTAAGTCGATCTTCGTGAAAAGCACATAAAGCGGTAAGACCATCTCCAGTCGGGACATCAGTTCGTCGGCTCGGGCACGAAGCTGACTCACCGTCTCCAGTTGCTGTTCTTCCGTTTGGGTCAGGAGATCCTCAACGCTTACTGCGACGACTAGGCCATCGAGTGGGCGCCCCGGTCGAAAACGCCGGACGGTGTCGAGGAAAGTTAGCCACTCCTCGCGGTCGTCCTGTTCGGTTGCCAAGCGTCCAGCGGTATCTAGGAGGATTGCATGCTTCGAGAACCACCAGTCGCAGTTTCGGGTCCCAGCCGTACCGCGGAATTTGTGCCCGGATGCTCCCGGTGGCGTGATAAAGCCCAATCCGGACTGGCCGAGTGCAGTTGTCTTGCCCGCCGCGGGGGGGCCGACAATCACGTACCACGGGAGAGCATACAGTGCGGCCTTCCCGCCGCCCGCAAGTTTGCTACTCTTTAGACTGTAGAGGGCGTCCTTCATCTGCTTCTGAAGAGCCAGGATTTCCGGTCTGCGGTCGGGGCGCACTTTCTGTGCCTGCTGTTCCGCTTGGCGCATTAGCTCACGTTCGAGCGCAGCGGCGCGCGTGCGCCCGCGTACAAGGCGCACGACAAAGACCGTCGAGATGGTCAGCACTACCAGTGCCGTAACCAAAATGGCGACCCACAGCGGCCCGCCGAGGAGGATGACTAGAGGCCAGACCGCTGCGATCAGGATTGCTCCGACGATTATCAACCACAACATCGCAAGTCTCTCAATCCGAGTTGGACCCGGTCTGAATGGGTCTGGTCTTCATTCCGTCGAGGAGATTCTCGACGTCAGAGTTCAGCAGGCGTTCGAGTCCGAATATCACGCCAAGTACGATCACGAGCGTGCCCACGATGATCGCAATTAGCGGGGCATGACTCGTTCGACGTACCGAAAGACGATCCGGGGGCTCGGCTCGAGGAGCAAGCTTTGCCGACAAGGGCCACGCCTGGTCCACGCGCTGGCGAGCGCTTTCGGAAAATCCGCTAAGCGTTCGGGTGTCGCCGCTTGCCCCGAAAGCGCCACGAAACCCGAGCAGCAAGCAGAGATAGTAGATCTCGAGCGCCGGGGAAAACTGTCCTTGTTGGATGAGGACCCGCATGCGCTTGAAGAAGTTCTCGCCGGCTGTGTACTCGCGGTAGAGCTCCAGCTGTAGTGGGTGCCCCATCCACTCATTGCGGCCCGGCCAATTCGACTTGTTGATCTGCTCATCCAGGAACGCCACCAATGCATAGCGAGCTTCTGCCAATTCGCTGTCCGGAAATCCGCGCGCGCGACCTCGACCCACCATCGTGTCGAGTCCGGTCAGTATCCGTTGCCGCAGTTCATGCGGTGGAGCAAGGTCGCTCGATTGGGGGATTCGGACTCCCAAGGCAAGCAGTTCTGCACAGGTCCAGTAAAGTGGTTCAGTCATGGTTCATCAGTGGGCATGCGATTTGGGCACAGCATACATCGTCAATGATGAACCTGCCCATTCCCCGTCTTTGGGAAGGTAGAGTGCGACAGTTCCGGAGGTGAAGACGTCGTCCCAATAGGTTCCCGACTTGTCCACACGGAAGAAGCAGATGCCAGGCTTTACAGGCAGGGCGGCAGTGGGTTGCCATTCTACGTTGACACTGACTCCGCGCCGAGCCTGCTTGACGACATCGTAGATCTGATTCCAGCTTGCCATCTTCAGCAGGGCGGGCACTCGCTCGCGCAGCGTTGCGGCTGGCATGCTTGAAGCGAGCCCCAAATAGAGATCGTGGTCGAGCAGGGTTCGGTCGGTGAACTTGCCGATGAACACGCCATCTTGCCGATGCTCAAGTTCGATCTCCAGAAAGGACCTCTGGATCTCACCAGGTAGCAGGCGCAGTACAACAGCAAAGAGCTGCTCAAACACGCTTCCCAATCCCAGGTAGTCGAACTTCGGAACCGAGGTAGGGTCGATGGTTGAGGAGAAGCTGCATAATTGACCCGCCAGGCTCCCCAGTTCGAGGTACACTTCCTCGGGGCCACACGACGGGGTTTCCAGCAAGTGGTTCAATCGAGGAATGGCACCGTTCAGGGTGTGAAGCAGCCAGAACTTGCGAGCTTCCGTGGCATGGAAGTCAACGGAACCCTCCTGATGCTGGCGCCGTTCACCGGCAAGCTGCTTCTGTCGAGTGACGATGCTTGCCAGAAGCCGCCGCAGGCCGTTCTCAAGAAATGGCGCCGCTCGGAAGTCCAGCACGGGTGGCACGTGGGTGTCTTGGATGTGGAACGTGCCGTTCTCTTGACGAAGCACCACGGCGACGCAGAAAGCTGCAAATCCGTTCCGCCTCTCTTCTCCAAAGAGCACTTGGAGATCGGGTTGTGCCCACTCGAGCTCCTGCGGTGAACCGCCGCTATTGATATCGATGACTTGGTGCGTCGCTCGGGTATACTTTCGGACGGTTGATTGATCCGAAGTGCCAACCAGGGCCGTGCCATCGATGGCGTGCGCTAGGCCGACATAGACCTCAGTGCGCAAGGCGTTTGCTGGGAGCTTTCGGGGGACCGGAGCCGGGACATCCGTACCTTCGCCACAATGGATGAAGGTGCCGTCAGGCCAAATAGCCTTGAACTGCAAGAGCCTGAATTCGCCAGCGGCGAAGCCCTGCTCGTCGATCTTGAGGCTGATGATGCCCCAGGGATAGTGTGCGAGTGCACAAAGTCGCCGGCTTAAGTGGTCTTCGTGGTAGGCGTCCTGCTGCTGCAGGTGCTGCTGACTGAGCAGGAGACCTTCGGTCCAAATTGGCTTGCGTGCCACTCAGTTGCCCCCTTGCTTTGCCGTCGGAGCTCCGGCTGCAGTTGAGGAGGCGCTTGCCGATCTTCCCATGGAATCGCCGCGGCCTTCACCGTCCTGGATCTGCATTCTGTCCAAGTAGACCGGAATGGTCATGGCCTTGCCACAAGGCGGAGATTGGGCGGGCGACGTTAGCTCGTAGGTGACGTACCAGTCAGTGCCTTTCGGTTCGCGAAATAACGCAACGAGCCCAAGGAAATTGGCGTCAGGATTGCGTGCGACGGAGATTTCCTGTGACTTACCAGGAAATACCGTATACTCGGCAACAGACTTTAAATCTGTCGCCAAGATCTCTTTATCCTTCTGCCAGATTTCTTCGAACGTGGCTCCACGCAGTTTCGTGTCGGCGTGCAGCTGATAAACCCGCACCTGCACTGGCCGTCCATTTCCCTCTGGTGTGGCATTCGAGCGGTCTGAGGCGCTGAGCTCAATTCGGGTCGCCACGGGTGGGCACGTTTCTTTCTTCGCGACCTTCGGCTCGGGTGCAGGGGCTGAACACGCTGCAATCCCCAAAAGCGTGAGCAGTATTGCGGCTCTCATCGCCGGTGGTATACAACGGGCAGGTGGTGCCTGGCCATCGACAATCTGGCGAGGCTGACCAGCGTTGTCGCTCAGGGTGAGCGTCGAGCGCGGGTGTCGGTCAGTGGTTGGGTGTTACCAGGTCCGCCTCTTCCCTCACTCGACCAGACGGGGGTCGGGGCAGGCATCGTAATATTTGCGCCCAAGTGGCACGCTTCTCTTGACGTTGAGACGTCTTGCGAATAGTGAATTTGACATGCTGTGAGAGAGACGGGAACTGCACCGACCCGTGGAAAGGTCGGCGATTCGCCTTCCTGCATGACAGCGCGGCGGCAATGCTAAAAGGAGTTTGAAAATGGCACAAGATATTACGCTGAAGCTTACGAGTATCGAAGGTGAGAGTAAGAAGAAGGGTTACGAGAAGCAAATTGACATTTACGACTTCAAATTCGGAGTTTCACAAGCCGCGTCCAGTTCCGAGGGCTCGGGCGGTGGTAGCGCTAAGTCGGACTGCCAGGATCTCGTCCTGACGAAGCTCATCGACAAGTCCACCCCTATCATCTTCGTACAAAGTGCAACCGGCACGCCGATCACTGAAGCGGTTATGACCGTTCGCAAGGCAGGTGGCCAAGCGCTAGACTACCTAGTCGTCACTCTGAATGACGTGATTGTGACCAACGTCACGACCGGCGGAAAGGCGGAGGACGAGCGGGTGCTTGAGCAAATCTCGCTGAGTTACGCGAAGATCACGATTCAGTACAAGGCCCAGAACGCCGACGGCACAGCCGGCGCCACGATTCAGAAGTGCTACAATGTCGAATCGAATAGCGAATAGTGAAATTTGAGCATCCCGCGGCCACCGCTGGGTGCGACTCCTGGTGGGTTAGCCGGAGGCTGCCACCAGCCGGCCAGAGGGCTCGTGGGGATGGGTGCAGTTGAACACCGTTCGGCTGTACCCATCACGAAACGGGCTGCAGATCGAGCAGTTATGCAGATTGGTGGTTGGCGTTCAGTGTGGAGGCCGCAATTCCGGTGCCTTTTGGCTGTTCGTCGCCATTTCGGAGAGCGATGGGCAGTGCCCCATTACCCCGGCGATTCTAGGGTATTGAGGGGAGTTCCAGTCGATTCAACGGTTCAACTGAACGGTCTAGCGGCTCTTGGCGCCTAACTTCTTCAGGCACGCGGCTGCCATCTCCTTCGTGAATCGTTGCCGACCCCAGTCGAAGGTTGGCGGTACGCATAGGTCCATTTGGTCTTGGCTCGCCATCAGGTCCTTGATGGTATCCCGTGCCTGCCACACAACATCTTTGGGCACTTGTATGGCGAGGTTGGGAATGTCCGGGGTGGATTCGCCGCTGATGTCGAGATTCATCGATCTCAGGTCGCGGGTGCTCATCGCCGCGGCTCGAGCCACTAGGCTAAGGCGCGTTCCTGGCGGCACCTCGAGGTCGGAGGTCAGCTGAGGGGTCCGCATCTGAACAGTAGAGAACTTGTACCGCTGAAGGTTATTCAAGATCAGGGCCACTGCTTGGATCGCTGGGGCGTACATGGCCGTTTCGTCCGGGAGCATTTTGGCATCGACGAGATCCCAGAAGCCAATACCGGTGCCCCCGACGCGCTCGAGACGCGCAATCATGCCAAATGGCCCGAGATTGTAGGAACCGAACACTAGATCCCAAACGCCAGCTTCATTGTTGTAGACCAACAGCTTTTCACGGATATCGCGCAGGTAGCGTACAGCGGCCTCCGTGGATTTGGGAGGGCTGCGCCGTTCATCGATCACCTCGTCCTTGATGCGAAGGTGGTAGGCCCGACCAGTGGCAGGCATAAACTGCCACAGGCCAGCCGCGCCCACAGGAGAGGTTGCCTGGGGTGTGCAGCCACTCTCGACGAAGACGATGGCCCAAAGATCGGTGGGCAATTCGTACCTGACCAGCGTCGATTGGATCAGGTCACGGTAGGCGCCGCACCGAAACAGCATCGATTGGAAGGATTCGCGGCCAACCGGGTTTTCAGTGTAAAACTGCAGGCTACGTTCTACACTCGGATCATCCTCGATGGGGATTTCCGGAAGCTTGAGCCCCACTAGCCATCGTGACCGTACGCGGTCCATTGATCCCGAAGCCCGTCGTTGACTGATGTGCTTGGTTCCTTGTGCGCCGATGACGGACGCATGCATCGCGGCCATAGCTTGGCAAGCTGCAGGCGAGCCTTTGCATTTTTCCGGCGACATACTGCTGGCAATAAGTGCGGCCTCCTCGTCCACGAGCGCGCCAAGTTCCACAGATTCCTTACCGCGTCCATGCATTTGGCTGAGCAGTGCGCGGAGTGATTCGTTTTCGGTGATGAGGCGGGGTTGAGGC
This sequence comes from Myxococcales bacterium, assembly GCA_003154095.1. Classification (GTDB taxonomy): domain Bacteria; phylum Myxococcota_A; class Polyangia; order Polyangiales; family Polyangiaceae; genus FEN-1139. The sequence continues at coordinate 7,113 of PMCK01000622.1, forward strand.
AACGCCGCAGATGCGGCTGCAACAGACCTCGCACCCTGCGAACTCTGCGAACCCTGCGAACTCTGCGAACCCTGCGAAGCATGTGATTCTGCAGCATCGCCTTTCCCTCCAGGAGGGTTGCGGGTAAGGACGATGATCAAGGTAGCCAAACCGCCCAGCACGAGAGCGAATACTGCAATGGCGATTGCACCAATTCGCCAAGTGCTGCTCGGTCGCTCTCGGTTGCGAAGCAGCGCCGGGCTTGGCGCCGATCCTCCACCCCGTCGATCCCGAGCCCGGAGGCGAACAATGTCTCCGAGCACATCCAGGCGCGACATTTTGCCTATGCCGAGCCTCGAAAGTTTGCCATCGATTCCCGGTGGGTTCACCGTGGGTGGGAGCGAGGGAAGTCCCGCCAACGAGTGATGCAAGAGGCGGGGTGCCTCGGGCGATCCGGAGGAGCCGGCGGAAGCGGGAGGTTGGGATGAATGTCGGCTTCCCCGTTTCAGACCGAGCAAAGAACCCGACCCCTGATCGCCCTTGTCGGGGATCTGAGCAGCGGGTTGCAGCGGCATTGCGCCCGCGCTGGAGTCACCCTTTCGCTCCTTGAAAGCGCGCAGCCCGAACATGGTACGGACCTGCAAGTTGGGACTCTTACCGGGCGCGTTCCCCGGGAGGCTAGCCGCGCCATCTGGGCCGGGGGAACGCGGTGAGGCAACGGCCTGGTGTGTCGGTACCGGCTCCGCAGAGTGTTGATGAATGAGCGGACTTGGGATGGGAGCGCGAGACTCCGGAAACCCAGCGTGCGGCCTCCCCGCGACCTCCCCCAACGGATTAAGTTGTTGAGGTAGGGCCACGGACTGGCCGAGAAAGGGCGGAGGCGCGGGGGCGCCGTACGGCTGCCTGCCCTCATGTAATGAAAGATCCGGCGGGGCTTGCTGCAGAAATACGGATGCGCCGAGCATCGGGGGTGGTTGCGGTGGGCTAGATGGTCGTGCTCCCAGCTGCCATCGTGGGTCGGCGTGCTGAGACTGTTGGGGCTCGGCAAGGCTGTCTCTCGCCGCACTGGCAAGTTCTCGAAGCGGTGCGAGGAATGGACCGAGGTCGGTCGCCCGTCCATTGCTGTCGACGTGTTGCCGGAGAGTGTCAATGTGTACGGCGATGCCCCCAAATCCCGCGTTCCGCGCCAAGGGTTGAAGATTCAGGGTCTGAGTCCTCAGCTGAGCGACTCTCGGGTCGCTCAGCGGCGCCTGAGCGGACGCCGCACGCGACCATTCGTCGAGGCAACGTTCGAGCTCGTCGAGCAGCCGCATTTTGTCTGACTTATTGAAAATAGCACCCTCCACCGGGTCGCGCGTAGGGTCTATTGGTATCATACGGGCCCGGTTCTCGCCCGCCGAATGGTAGGCAAACCGGTGTCGAGCCTGTTGACAGTACGTCTACAACGGAGGAAAGTCGTTGCGCCGCGTCGCAGAGAGGGCGTTGGCGCGAGTTGACGAGCAAAGTTCGGAGCGCGGCCTCGTAAAGGGTATATGGGACTCATCAACATCGAGCAGTTGCTGGCGCCTATCTCAGAAGCGGAACCATCGGGCCCGAACCTCGAATACGATCCGGCGTTTTCGGAGTTGGAGCGCGCCGTTCAGGGCAAACCTGAACAGCGAATGGGAAGCATTCATGTTCCGTTCGAACCGCCAGACTGGTCGGCTGTCTGCAAGCAGTGTCTCGCCCTGCTAGAGAGGACCCGTGATCTTCGCGTGACGATGCACCTGGCGCAGGGGCTGCTTCACTGCAACGGTCTAACTGGCTTCGCGGATGGGATAGAGCTTGCGGCGGGACTGGTCCGTGACTTTTGGCAGTCGGTTCACCCCGAGGTCGACCACGACGACGACAACGATCCTACGATGCGGGTCACCGCACTTGCGACCCTAAGTGCGCCATCCACCCTACTGGCATTGCAGAAGTGCCCGCTAGCTCAACTACGTGGACTTGGGGCGGTGTCTCTACACGACATTCGGGATGCGGCAGGTGGCGGCACGTCTGCACAGGGCGATTCCGTGGTGAGTTCAGCTACTGTGGAGGCAGTCTTCCAGGCGATTGAATTCGATACTCTCGAGGCCATGGTGTCCGGAGTGCAACGGTGCCTCGACGGGGTGGCGGTTATCGATGGTGCCTTTGTCACACACACAGGAAGCGGTGGACCGGATCTGTCCACTCTGTCGCAACTGTTGCGCGAGGTACGCCAAGTCTTAAAGCCACGATTGGATGCGCGAAAAGTTGCGAAGCAAGTGGACCAGCCAGAACTGGAAGATGATGCCACGGACGCTGCGGCGACAGGTAGTCATCCAAGCCGTTCTGGTGGCGCATTTAGTGGCGATATTCGTTCTCGCGAAGACGTTTTGAAAGCGATCGACAAGATTTGCGGCTACTACTCGCGCTCGGAGCCCGCGAGTCCTTTGCCGTTGCTGCTCGAGCGCTGCAGACGGCTTGTAACGTCCTCGTTTCTGGAAATTATTCAGGAGCTGGTGCCGGACGGCGTAGCTCAAGTCAACAGCATAGCTGGACGAAAGACGGAGTGATGGATCATTGAGATATTCATGCGGGTTGGCAGAAAAGCGTCACCGTTTGCTGGTGGCGGGGACTTGTGGCAAACAAGGGTCCTTCCTGAGAGATTGGAGCGAATATGAGTAGCCAGAAGTTTATTGGGCGTAACCGCGCCCCACGCGTTCAGATTGAGTACGATGTCGAGCTATATGGCGCCGAGAAACGCGTTCAGCTTCCCTTTGTGATGGGGGTGCTGTCCGATCTTTCCGGCAATGCTGGCAAGGCCCAACCACCCGTAGCCGACCGCAAGTTCTTGGAATACTCATCCGAAAATTTGGACGAGCGCATGAAGGCGATGCAGCCGCGAGTCAAGATGCAGGTACCCAACAAGTTGACCGGTGAAGGCAACGTGTCGGTCGATCTCACCTTCGAGAAACTAGATGACTTCGGACCGGGCGCCATTGCGCGACATGTTCCAGCCTTACGGCAGCTTCTCGAGGCGCGAACGAAGTTGGCCAACCTGATTACGTACATGGATGGCAAGACGGGGGCAGAGGACCTCATTGCCAAAGTCCTCAACGATCCCTCTCTGCTTAAGTCACTGGCTTCTTCGGCCAAGCCAGCCGGTGAAGAGGCTTCCACTGAGGCTGTGGGAGAAGAGAAATAACGATGTCTGATCAAACACAGAAAACTGCTGCGGAGGCACCCGTCGCTGTCGCGACGAGCGATGAGTTCGCCAGTCTATTGCGCAAGGAGTTCAAGCCCCAGTCTGATCGAGCACGTGAGGAAGTCGAAACGGCCGTGATGACGTTGGCACGCGAGGCTCTCGACTCCTCGGCGATCGTGAGCTCCGACGCCGTTGCTTCAATTCAGAATATTATCGCTGAAATCGACAAGAAGCTGTCGGCGCAAATCAACGAAGTCTTGCACCACGAGGACTTCCAGTCACTTGAGGGCTCGTGGCGTGGGTTGCACTACCTGGTCAACAACTCCGAGACCGACTCGATGTTGAAGATTCGAGTCATGAACATCTCGAAGAAGGACCTCAACAAGACGCTCAAGCGCTTCAAAGGGGCGTCTTGGGATCAGAGCCCGCTCTTCAAGAAGCTCTACGAGGAAGAATACGGTCAGCTGGGTGGCGAACCCTACGCCTCAATCGTAGCCGACTATGCCTTCGATCACAGTCCGCCGGACGTGGAAACGCTCGGGGAGCTCGCGAAGATTGCCGCAGCTTGCCACTCGCCGGTATTCACGGCGGCAGCTCCATCACTGCTCCAAATGGAATCCTTCCAAGAGCTTGGAAATCCACGCGATATCGCCAAAATCTTCACTACCCCCGAGTACGCGGGGTGGCGCTCACTGCGCGAATCAGATGAGAGTCGATACCTCGGCATTGCATTGCCGCGCTTTCTCGCGCGACGCCCCTATGGAGCGAAATCCGACCCTGTTGAGGAGTTTGATTTTGAAGAAGAGTGCGCTAGCACGGCCGACTCGAAATATACGTGGGCAAACGCCGCCTACGCCATGGCCGTCAACGTCAATCGCTCCTACAAGCTATATGGTTGGTGTTCGCGCATCCGTGGCATCGAGTCGGGCGGCGCCGTGATGGGACTTCCGACCCACACGTTCCCCACCGATGATGGCGGTCAGGACATGACATGTCCTACCGAAATTGGTATCAGTGATCGTCGTGAGGCTGAACTCGCTCAATCCGGGTTCATGCCGCTCATTCACAAGAAGAACACAGACTTTGCAGCCTTTATTGGCGCACAGTCGCTTCACAAGCCGGCCGAGTACGATGATCCGGACGCTTCGGCGAATGCGAAGCTCGCCGCGCGCATGCCGTATCTGTTCGCGACCTGCCGCTTCGCTCACTACTTGAAGTGTATCGTCCGTGACAAGATCGGTTCCTTCAAGAGCCCTGATGATATGCAGAAGTGGCTTCAGGGTTGGATCACGCAGTATGTCGATGGAGCCCCGGCCCACTCCAGTGAAGAAACCAAGGCCAAGCGTCCCCTTGCAGCGGCCGAGGTGACCATCCAGGAGGATCCCGCGAATCCGGGCTACTATTCCTCGAATTTCTACCTGCAGCCCCACTACCAGCTCGAGGGGCTTACCGTTTCTCTGCGGCTGGTGTCGAAGCTACCGTCGGCTAGGAGCTGACCGACCGATGGTCCCTCCGCTCCTGGAGTTGGGGGTCTGCGCGAGACACGCACCATTCCAACCGCTGCCAGTGCTAGCCTAGAGCGGTCGTGGCAGAGCTAACTCCGAAAGAAAAGTTGCAGCCGTCTTTGCTGGATCGGCTGACCGACGATGAGCCGGACCGGCAGAAGGAGTCCCGGGATAAGCGTATACTGACCGGTACGCAACTTCGGGAGAGTGTTCGTCGCGATCTCTCGTGGTTACTGAACAACACTTGGCTGCATGCTGTTGAGGATCTTGACGCCTATCCCGAGGTCGCACAATCGACACTTAACTACGGTGTCCCCGACTTGGCTGGGAAGACGGCCAGTACGGTCGATATCAAGGCACTCGAAAAATCGCTGCGTGCTGCCATTCTGAACTTCGAGCCAAGGCTCCTCCGAGAATCGATTCGCCTTAAGTCGGTCGTCAATCCTGAAGGGGCCCCACGCAACGATCTGTCATTTATCATTGAGGCAGAACTGTGGGCCCAACCCGTCCCGCTACGCGTCTTCCTCAAGACTGATTTGGATTTGGAGACAGGGGAGATTGCGGTGACGGAAACGACGATCGAGTAGAGTGGTGGGCACCTACCGGGCGGAGGGTACTCGCTCCGCGTGGCTGACTCGGACACAGTGGACTTCGCATGGATCACCGACTGCTTTCCTACTACAATCGTGAGCTGCAATACTTGCGGGAGCTTGGCGGGGAGTTTGCGCGCCAGTTTCCCAAGATTGCTGGCAGATTGGGGCTTGAGGCATTCGAATGCGCCGATCCATACGTCGAGCGTCTCCTGGAAGGTTTCGCATTTCTGGCGGCTCGTGTTCAGTTGAAGATCGACTCGGAGTTTCCACGTTTCACCGAGCATTTGCTTTCACTCGTCTATCCCCACTACTTGGCGCCCACGCCGTCGATGGCGATTGTGAAAGTTACGCCGAATCATCGGCAGGGCCAGCTCAACGACGGATTTTGCGTGCCTCGAGGTAGCGCGCTGCGCAGCAATGTCGGGCGTGGCGATCAAACTGCGTGTGAATATCGCACGGGACACGATGTTACCCTTTGGCCAATCGAGCTTGCCAGTGTTGGGCACGTATCCAACGTGGGAAAGCTGGATGACCTCAAATTGCCGGGAAAGAAACGCATCCAAGGCGCGATCAAGTTCCGGTTTCGCACGTTGACGGGTGTCCCCTTCAACGACCTGAGCCTTGACAATTTAGCCCTCTTTGTTTCCGGTCCAGAGCAGTTTTCGCTGCGCATCTACGAGATGCTCTTGGCGGGCGCGCAGGCGTTGGTCGTCCGGGCGCCCAATAGCGACGACCTAACCTTGGTACTCGACAACCCGATTCGTCCAATCGGCTTCGAAGATGAGGAAGCACTTCTGCCGTTCGGATCCAAGTCCTTCCAAGGCTATCGGTTGCTTCACGAGTACTTCTCGTTTCCGAGTCGATTCCAGTTCTTGGGACTCTCGGGATTGGAAGAAGGAGTTGCCCGCTGCTCGGAGTCTGAGCTTGAGGTGGTGGTCTTGTTGGACCGTCACGATCCTACCATCGAGTCGGCAATTAGCACCGCCCACTTTGAGCTCTTTTGCACCCCGGCGATCAACCTCTTTCCAAAGCAGATCGATCGCATCCACTTGAATGAGCGCCAGCACCAGTATCATTTGATCGCCGACCGCACTCGCCCTCGCGATTTCGAGGTCCACTCGTTGACGGAGGTCGTCGGTATGGGAACGCGAGCTCACACTCGCCAGGAGTTCACACCGTTCTATGCGAGTCGGGAACGCTCGGCCCAGGACTCGGCGTTCTACACGATTCATCGAGAGGTCCGGATTGTCAGCGAGCGGGAGAAGCGTGATGGCGCAAGATCGACTTACTCCGGAAGCGAATTGTTCATGTCGCTTGTCAATGGCGAACAGGGGCCATTCTTCTCAGATCTGAGACAGTTGGCCATTGCAGCGTTGTGCACCAACCGTGACCTACCCTTGATGATGAGTGTCGGGGCAGGGCCTGCTGATTTCTACCTAGATTCCGGTGCTCCGATCGATACAATTCGTTGTGTGGCCGGGCCGTCCGAACCGCGCCCGCCGAGCGCATGGGGAGCCTCGTCGTGGCGCTTGGTGAGTCATCTCTCCCTCAACTATCTGTCGATCACCGACACGAATCCTGAGGCGGGTGCCGCGGCGTTGCGTCAGCTGCTGCAACTCTATGGAGAGTTCGGTGCGCCTGCGATGCGACGGCAAATCGAAGGTGTCAGGTCGGTCACGAGTACATCCATCGTTCGCCGCATCCGCACTCCTGGTCCGCTCGCCTTTGGCCGTGGGGTTGAGATTTCGCTCGATTGTGACGAATCCGCATTTGAAGGCGGGAGTGCCTTTCTGTTTTCGGCAGTCCTTGAGCGCTTCTTGGCCAAGCATGCCTCGATCAACTCGTTCACCGAGCTTGTGTTCAAGAGCGCGCAGCGAGGCGAGTCGATGCGTTGGCCCGCCAGAATTGGTCGAAGGGCAATCACATGAGTTTGCTCGAGCGACTCGCGCAGAGGGCGTACCGGTTCGAGTTTCATGCGACCATGCGGCGGCTAGAGGCACTGTTTCCTGAACTACCGCGATTTGGTGAGGCGGTTCGTCCCAGTGACGAGCCTGTGAGAGTCGGACAGGAGGCAACGCTAGCTTTTGCCCCCTCTGAACTTTCCGGGTTCAATCCAGGAAAGGAAGGGCGCCCCAGCCAGATGATGGTGGCCTTTCTGGGGCTAATGGGACCCAACGGTCCTCTTCCACTGCACTTCACTGAGTACGCGCGGCAGCGGATTCGCCACGTGGGGGACCGGACGCTGGCAGCATTCATCAACCTCTTCAACCACAGGATGTTGCTGCTCTTCCACCGGGCTTGGTCCCAGGTTGAACCGACGGTGATGCAAGATAGACCGAAGGCGCGGCGATTCGAGACCTACTTAGGATCGCTCATGGGAATGGGACTTTCGGAATTTCAAGATCGGGGTGCGGTCCCGGACCAGGCAATGCTGCAGTACGTGGGGTGGTTTGCCAATCCCGTGCGAAGTGCAGAAGGACTGCGCGCCATTCTTTCCGACTATTTCGAGGTTCCGGTAGCCATCGAGGAGTTCCAGGGTGAATGGCTCGAGCTGCCCGAGGAAAGTCGACTGCAGCTTGGCGGCCCACCCGAGGTATGCGCTCTCGGGAGGGGCACCATTCTCGGTCGCCGAGCCTATGCGGTTCAATCCCGCTTCAGAGTGGTGTTCGGGCCACTTTCGTCGGAGAAGTACGTGCGATTTTTGCCAGGAAACTTTTCGCTTACTCAATTGAAGAATTTCGTCCGGGCCTATGCAGGTGACGAGTTCGCTTGGGATCTGAGGCTCAAGCTTTGTGAGGATGCCAGTTCCCAGATCCGTCTTGGAGGGACTCAGCAACTGTCGTACAACGCACGTCTCGGCAAGAAGTCGACTGCAACCGATGTCGTGATTGACCCGTCTACTCACAGCAGTCGTCGCTACACGTCATAACAAGAACATTGGGCGCTGGGAATCAGTGGAGTTTGGAAATGTCGGAGATTAGTCGAACATCGCTGTTTGGGAAGTTAAACCCGATTGGCTACAAGTCCATCGAGAGCGCTACCCTCTTCTGCAAGGTACGCGGGAACCCCTACGTGGAACTCGCCCATTGGGTTTCTCAGCTGGTGCAGGTCCCCGATAGCGATTTGCTCCGGTTCCTGCGACACTTCAATGTCGACTCGTCGCGTCTTGCTCGCGACATTACCGAGTCACTCGATCGTTTGCCGCGGGGCGCATCGTCAATCTCCGACCTGTCGGGACAGGTGGAGGAATCCGTCGAGCGCGGTTGGCTCTACGGCTCGCTGATGTTCG
>PMCK01000307.1 GCA_003154095.1 Myxococcales bacterium
CAACAAAGCACCTACGATGCGATGGGGTCGTTGATTGCCGTGAGTCTCCCCGATGGACGGCTCATTGAGTACGTCACCGACGGCAAGGGGCGGCGTATTGGCAAGATGGTCAATGGCGTCCTTACCAAGCAGTGGCTTTATCGGGACCAGTTGAAGCCTGTTGCCGAGCTGGATGGCTCGGGGAATTTGGTAAGCGAGTTCATCTATGGCACCAAGACCAACGTGCCGGACTTGGTGATTCGTGGCGGCGTCACCTACCGGCTCGTGAGCGACCAATTGGGATCACCGGTGCTTTCCATCAATACGGCCAACTCGAGCGACATCCCGTTCCAGGCAACTTACGCCGCATTCGGCGAGAAGACTCTGGTTGCCGGAACTGACGATTGGATGCCATTGGGATTTGCAGGGGGCCAGTATGACCCGGATACCAAGCTAACGCGATTCGGAGCTCGCGACTACGATTCGATAACTGGACGATGGTCAAAGAAGGATCCCATTGGGTTCAGGGCGCGTGAGCCAAACCTGTACAATTACGTTCACGGAAGTCCTCTAGACCGCACCGATATTTGGGGTCTCATGGTCGAGGTCTGCAGCGGAGATGCTGAAAACTCTATCCTCAACGTGCTCGCTGCCATAGGCATCCAGCACGAATGGCTTCGAACGGGCTCCAAAGAAGTAGGGCTCGGAGGTACGGTCCTTGATACGCAGGCTGAAGATCACTCTGGATTTGGGAATCTTCCAGGCAGCACTTGTGAACAGAAGCCAATGGTGGACGAGGATTGTGTAAATAACGAGCTTCAGGTTGGCCAGAGCTTTGGTGTGTGGATTCCAGGTAGTTGCTGGATCTACGTCTCAGCGATTCTGGCCAAATGTACGACACATTACGGATCCTCGCCATCCGCAGGTTCCGAGGGTGCGGGCAGCTACTAATCATTGGTTGAAGCGCATGAGGAATCTGACTAGTCGGCAACGGAGTGCACTTGGTCTTGCTGGCGCTCTCCTGCTTGATACAATACTGACCGCGGTTTATGACCTCTCTACTGTGAGGTGCATGCACGGACGGATGAGCGGTACACGCGACGGCTGTATGGCGATGTCCTTGACCGGATATGGTCTGATTGCCAGCATAGGCATCACCGCCTGCTTTCTCATTTCGGTGGTTCGACGCAGGCGGTGACCCCACGCAACACCCGCGCATTGGATCAGTCCAACAAGCGGCGTTCAGCTGCGGGCGCAGCCCGTCAGCTGCAACGCTCCAGTTGGACCTCTACGATCGAGATTCGAGTGACGATTGATGTTTCCGGCACTCATTCGATTTCAACAATACTTTTGCTGTCTCTTCTGAGGTTTCCGAACGCGAGCACCCAGTCCTCCTGGGCAGACTTGAGTGCTTGCTGATGGCCGAGCTCGAATCGGTTAAGCAGCCGCGAGGCAAACTCGGCTGATGCCCAGCCAAGTTGGGCACTTTCGTAGAAGGCGAGGGTGCATGGAAACGCCATTTCGAGTGCACTTCTTCCGCGAACGGCTGCAAGTCCGCCACCATGTACGCCCCAGCAGGCATAGCGATACAGTTCCTCATATGTGCGACGTAAGGATAACGCCGGGAACCTACTGTCAACGCACTTGATGTCGTCTGCGAGCCGATTATTCGTCCAACGCGTCGTTGGATGGATCCCTTTCCAGTACCGCGCCCGAATAGACTCTACTTCGGACTGATGGCGCTTGACGAAATCGCTTGGGGGCCCCAATGGCATTTCTAGTCGGACTCCGATCCTCGCACTTTCGAGTAGTTGGCTTGCTGACTTGAACCTCGCCGATAACTCCCAAGCTTCCAATCGATCATTGGCGGACGGATCGATGGTCAGCAAAGCAAGGTCGACCGTGATTTCGATCATCGTCCTGAAGCCGGCTAGATGCGCCTGGTAGTGTTGTGAATCGCCCAGTAGTTGAAACGAACCAAACCAGCAAGCGGCTCTATCCAATAGCCCTCGGGTTGTCAATTGAACGGGAGTGTCGCGCCCGTCAGTGGAAGGTGACGAAGCCAAATCAATTAAGAACTTTCGAACTACCGGCAACGCCTGAAGCATGCGCGCAAAGGTCTCAATAACTCCAATTTCGGGAATATCCATTTATGAATATCATAGCTCAATTGTTCAAAGGCGCGCACGAGAATGATGATGCTCGAAACCCGTCAGCAGCAACACCCATTTGGACCAGAGCGCTTCAGGTAGCAATCTGCAACGCGGCCTGAATGCGGGCAACCGCCTCAGCGACATTGCACCGCACCAATTCCGCCTCAACCCGAAGCACCCGATAGCCCAGGCGAGCCAGCGTGCGGTCCCGCCGCGCATCCGCCGTGCGCTTCAATTCATGCGACCGATCATCCACCTCAACAATGAGCATAGCGGCGGGAGCGACAAAATCTGCGATGTATTTTCCGACAGGCACTTGCCGACAGAAGGCAACGCCCAGTTGCTTGCCGGAAATCCGGGACCAAAGAATGCGCTCATTTTCGCTGAGGTTGTGCCTGAAACAGCGTGCCCGCTCCGCCAGCAGCGCCTGAAACTTGAGTTGTTGACGAGATTGCCATTGCATGAAGACCTCCGGTGCCCGGCAAATCAGCCGGGCTTCGCGCCCCATGGCGCAGAAGGCATGCCATGCGCGAGACGTTCAACTTCGCGCAGCGACGGCGCATGGCGGGACTTGTGCGCCGCCCGCGGAGCCCGGCTGATTTGCCGGGCAATGCGACACGCGCGATGCAAACGCTCACGTTTCCGTGCGCGTTGCGCTTGGCTGACGCACGACGAATTGCATTGTCCCCCACGAGGCGAATTCGTAGAATAGCGCATGGGGTTCGCCCAAACGCAACCGGTTGCCGCGAGGCGAAAAACGCTCGTCCGCCGCACCCCAGCGTCAGGTACCCCATCCGCGCGCAATGCAGCGAAGCGGAATGAGCACGGATTTGGGGTCCTCGCACGCGCGCAGCGCAGCGAGCACGTGCGGCCGTCACTCGAATCAAACCCACGGGGGCAACAA
>PMCK01000064.1 GCA_003154095.1 Myxococcales bacterium
AGAAATGGCTGAGTTTGATGCGATAGATAGGCACGCTCAGCCTGCATGAGGGACTCAATGGCTGGTTCCCGTGTTGGATGTCCAATGACGCATAGCATCTCACCTTCGACGGTGACCCAATCGTCAACCTCGAATCCGGAGCGGGTCAGTATGGACCGCAACCCAACTAAACCAAAGGCGCGTCTCGCTGGTGGAATCAATATCTGATCGCTTCTGGCAATTGGCTCCGCAACAAATACAGCTTGAAGGTTTGGAACTTGCTGTGAAACGCTACGGAGCAAAGATACCGGGTCGGACAATAGTCCCAGCAAGTCAACCACCAACACGGCTTCGCCTGGAAGCTTGACGCGACGTGATCGTACGTCCGCATGGAGCAGTTCGGCTTCCGGCACATATGCTTTGGCGAAGGCAACTGCCCTGCCCTCAATGTCTAATCCCGTCACGCGCGACTTGGATTGCAATAGCCATTGCAATCCCATCCCCGCACCGCACCCGAAGTCCAACAAGTGGCCAAAGGGTAGACCGAGCTCTACGAATTTTCTATAACACCCGTGAGTGGGCGGGGATGGACCTGGCAAGCCCGGGTAACGCCGCCGCCGCCCAAGTTCCACTTGTACCGTTGTGCCTGAACTAAAATGTGCGATTAGCTCATTGCGATTGCGGCCCTGGACATACGTCGGGTCCCCGCCCGCTCTTGAGCCCTTCGCAGCGATGCTCGCGGGCGGACGCATTTCTAGCCCGCATTTCGCATCGTGCTTGACTGCCTTAGCGCTTCGGGCACAGCTTGAATCCAGGCCTCTCGCAGCGGTGTCAGAACTCGAAGCACATCAGAAATCAATTGGGCATCGGTCTTGATATTGGCCTGGACAATCGTGCCCATACAATAGTCGTAAATGCTTTCGAGTTGAAAGCACAATTCGGGAGATTTTCCGTGGTCAAGCGCCAACAGCAACTCGCTGATAATAGCATGACTCTTCGACAGCAATTCCCGCCCCTTGACCAGCTGCTTGTTCTGAAAGCAAAGTTCGGCACCTCTGAGGAAACGAAACAGACCGTCATACAACGCGAGCAGAACTTCGCCGGGAGACGAAGTCGTCGCCTGCACTTGTTCGTATCTCCTGGCGGCTTGCTGGTACATGGAACATTGCTTTCTTGCGAATCAGTGAGTCGTCTACTTGCCACTACTGCCGCTACTGCCACTACTGGTGCTACCGGTAGTGCCGTAAAGCTGCGTGAGGTAATTCATCGTCTGAGTATTTGCAGACACCGAAGTATTCATGGCTTCGAATTGTTTCTGCAAAAGGTCGGTGTACTGCGTAAGCCGGTCTTGTTCTTGCTGCAGCCTTACGGTCCACGACTTGGCATTGTCATCGAGGGACGTCTGCTTGTTTGCGAGCAAGCCGTCTCCGGAGCGGCCGTAACTGTCCGCGAGATTGTACATAACGTCCATCACGCCTTGGCCATTGGCCGGACCGGCGAGCAGCGTCGTAACACTCGTTGGGTCGTTCGTGAGAGCATTTTGTAGCTTTGTCGCGTCCAGGCTCAATGTTCCATCACGCTGAATGCTAATGCCGATTGTGCTCAAATTGGTGTAATTGGTGCCGGTGTCAACTTGTGTGAGCACTGCGTCGGACATGCGATCAGTCATACCTCGAAGCGTAGCATCGCCAGCCAACGAAGGGTCTGACGCGACTACGGTACCATATCCGGCGAGCGAGTGGACTTTGCCGATTACGGCATTGTAAGCTGATATGACGCTCTGAATCTTGCTTACAAGCCCCTGCGGATCGGCCTTGACCTCTACGTTTACGGGCGAGGTTGTTTCTGCTGAAATACCGAGAGTAACTCCCGGAATCGCTCCAGTAATTTGATTGGTGGACGAATAGACGTCAATTTTATCAATCTGCACGTGGGCATCGGATGCTTGCTGCACCAGGTTTTCCGAATCAGAAAATCCTAAGTCGAGTCCGGGTGAGAGAGAAACCTGATTCGCCTTCCCAGAATCGAGACCTTTGAGCTGAATTCGATAACTACTGCCATCGAACACGGTTGAAGCGGCCACGCGAAGCCCCGATTTATTAATCTTGTCTACGATATTGGAGATGCTATCAGTCCCCGCGATACTGACGTCGGCGGACGCGCTGCCGCCTACTGCGATGTGAAAAATGCCGGAAAGATTGGCGGGATCACTTTGTGATGTTCCCAATGTCGTTGAATAGGACCGGTACTCTTTTGCAGTGCTCAGGACATTGACTGAGTACTTGCCTGCCTGAGGTGCTCCAATTAGGCTGGTTGCGACTTCGGCTCCGCTCGAAGTTGCCACGTAGCTCTGTATGGTTTGACCGTCGGTGAGCGTAGACAATGACTTCGAGAGACTAGAAAGCGCCGAGCTAATTCCGCTAATGTTCGACGAGGCTTGATGTAGGTCAGTCACCCTCTGCTGCATTTGCGTCTGGTTGGCGCTGTCCGCCTTGACCAGGGCGTCAATTATTCCATTGACGTCTACGTTCGAGCCAATGCCTGCAAAAGAGATGGTACCGGCCATTGTCGTGGGTCTGTCCAGTTTGGGTTGCAATTACAGAAGAGTAGAGCGAGCCGGCACTTGCCGGCTCGCTCCGAGCGATTACTTGCCTATCAGGCCAAAGGCCAATTGCGGGATCTGATTCGCTTGCGCTAACACAGAAACACCGGCTTGAGTGAGAACTTGGTTACGAGCCATATTGGCTGTTTCCGAGGCGACGTCCACGTCGCGGATTCGCGAGTTGGCTGCCGACAGATTCAAACTCATCGTCTGAATGTTGTTCGTCGCGACTGTCAGCCTGTTCATGGCGGCGCCGAAGCCAGAACGTGCGTCCGACACTGTGCTGATTGCGGTGTCAATGGTCGCGAGCGCGGCAACTGCGGCCGTTCCGTCTGTACCAGTAACCAGAGTGCCACCGCCAATAACGTCGGACAGATTTACATTGGAAAAATCGACGCTAATTTGGTCATTGGCGTCATTGCCGAGGCCTACCTGGAACTTGACCGGATTGGCAGAGCCCGCGTCAATTAGTGTTGAACCATTGAACTTAGTCGAACCTTGAATACGACCAATTTCTGACTGGAGTGACTGAAATTCCTTGCTCACGGACTCACGATCCGTGGACGAAAGGCTGCCGTTCGCTGCCTGCATGCCTAGCTCGCGCATGCGACCTAGAACGTCGTGGATCTCACCGAGCGCACCTTCAGCGGTTTGCGCCATACTGATGCCGTCAGCAGCATTGCGTTGCGCAACGGTGTACGAGCGTACTTGAGCTTTCATGCTTTCGCTGATAGCTAAGCCGGCGGCGTCGTCGGCGGCAGAGTTTACGCGATAGCCACTAGACAGCTTTTGAAAGCTTGACATGAGCGCGTTTTGATTGCGCGCAACGTTGATTTGGCCCGAAAGTGACGCGATGTTGGTTTGAATAGTTAGTGCCATGGTAGTGCTCCTTCGTGGAGAATCAGGAGCCCGTCCATCGGGCTCCATTCAGGGCATCCTTGCCCTTCGAGAACCCTGAACGGAACGTCACCATGAACCTTGAACGAAATTCGCTTAGTGACGATGTAAGTACAGTCTTGACTCCGAATACTCCATTCCGGCAGCTAGACGAACCCGCTTTCCCATCGCCATTGCCTGGGTGCAAACGGCAGGTGTCGGCGGGGCGGCTGGATCGTAAAGTTGGGCTCTAGTGAGCCCACTTATCCTACTTCAACAAATTGAGGGCCAGTTGCGGTAGCTGATTCGCCTGGGATAGAACGCTAACGCCAGCCTGACTGAGAATTTGCGTGCGGCTGAGTTGAGCCATTTCTTCCGCCACGTCCGTATCTCGAATCCGGGAGTTTGCGGCAGAGAGGTTCAAACGCATGGTTTGAATGTTTTGCGTTACCACGGTAAGTCGATTCATTGCGGCGCCCAGTTGAGCGCGCTGACTCGAAATTGACTGAATGGCGCTATCGATCGTTCCGAGTGACGCCTGTGCGGCCGTCGCATCGGTACCGCTCACGGTCGATGCCATCAAACTGGTTAAGTCTAGCTCGCCGAAGTCCACCTGGAGCTGATCATTGGGATCTGCAGTGAGGCCCACCTGAAAGGTAATTGGCTTTGCGTTCGCGCTCAGCAGATCAACTCCGTTGAACTTGGTAGATTGCTTGATTCTGTCTAGCTCGCTTTGAAGCGCGGAGTACTCCTGCTGAATATTGTCGCGATCGGTTGCGGACATCGTGCCGTTGGAGCTTTGCATTCCCAACTCGCGCATTCGACCGAGCACATCGTGCATTTCACCGAGTGCGCCTTCAGCCGTCTGCGACATGGAAACAGCATCGTTGGCATTTCGTTCGGCAATTACGTAAGAACGAATCTGAGCCTTCATGCTCTCGCTAATGGCCAGCCCGGCAGCATCATCGGCGGCTGAATTGATCCGGTATCCACTGGAAATCCTGTTGAAGCTGGTGGTTAGCGCGGATTGAGTACGTGACAGATTCTTCTGAATTTCCAATGAAGCTACATTGGTTTGTAGACCAAGGGGCATGGTATTTTCCTTTCATTAATATCAAACAGTATATGGGGACTCCCCGGAGTGAATTAGGTGCTGTCCGATGGGGAGTCCTGCAAAACGGTGCGCGTCGCAGTTAGCACCGCGGTCAAATTGCCATTGAAAGTGGTATCCAAGAGATTCACGGTGTGTGCCAACGTCAAATTTAAGGTCTCCACTCAGTGTGGTTCCAGTGCGGATTCCGATGTCTCCACGTTGACGTCTGGTTGCGCCACATTGTTGACAGTTGGAGTCAGAAAAGCCGTCACACTTACCAATCGGGGGTCTAATTCAGTATTCTGATCGAGCAAAGCGAGATCGGCTTCGGTTTCCGTGCTCAACTGAGCGTTCAGCGCGTCGCGATTGGCTTGTTCAACGCAGTCCTTTAGCTCGCCGCGCATAATAAAAAATGGGCGAGGCGCTACAATCCCGAGTTTCACCGTGCTTCGCGACAGTTCAGTGACAACTACCTCTATTTCATCGCCAATGAGTATTCGCTGACCCTTTCGACGTGCGATGATGAACATGATCGATGTACCCTCCCTGCATGGGGTATGCCGATAGCGAGGTTGAGCAATCATGTCGGGCGGACGACCCGAGGGTCGAGTGAATCGACCGTTTCACGCGCTAGGCATGAAAACGCACTAGACCCCGCTTAGACTTCGATGCGCGCTCAAGGACCGAGTGCAATCAACCCGGGAGTGAGCCGTCGCGACTAAAATCTTTGGATTGTGCTCGTATCCAGTAGCTGTTTGCCAACTGATACTGCTTGTTGAATCGAGCCCTGAAGTTGCGTCAACTTCGAGTACACTTCGTTGGTATCCGCCGATGTAATCGCGCTCGAGCGCGATTGTAAATCAGTCTGTCCTTGCGCCAACAAGGAATCAGACAGATCAAGTCTATTGAGGACGAGGCCGGCGCGGGAGCGCTCCCTTACTACTTGCTCGTGGGAATTTTGAAGATCGTCAAGGGACGTGCGCACCGCGTCGGAGTCTCCATTGGCGAGTGCCGTCGCAAGCGACTTCAAATCTTGAATTACGTCGCGCCCCCCCTCGGCGGTAAATGCACGTGCGCCGCTGACATTGACAGCGGTCGGTTGACCCGGACCAATTTGGACAATGTGATCGACATCATTGCCGACAAAGTTTCCATCCGCGTCAAATGCCGGGCTGTCTAGGCTCGTGCCGCCGAATAGATAGCCCTGGGCTCCTTTTGTATTTCCAATCTCGACCATCTGCACAACCAGCTGATTGGCCTCGGTTGCAAGCGCCTTCTGTTCGTCCGGACCGGTGGATCCATTGGCGCCCGTCATCGCCAACTCGAGAGCGCGTTGCAAAACCTGACCTGCGGCATCCAAGGATGATTCGGCCGTTTCGGCGTCGCCCCGCACCAACGTGATCGCCCCGCGAAATGCGTCGGTTGTACTCAAATTGGCCCGAATTCGTGCCGCTTCCGCTGCCGCAACGGGGTCATCAGACGGCGCATTGATACGCTGTCCCGTGCTGGCTTGTTGAGCCGCCCCCATGTACTTTTCGCTCAGGCGACCCAACTGCGTGCTTACCGCGTCGAACCGCATTGTCTCGGTGACTCTCATGCTCCGACCTTCTGAATTAACCCGGCCAACAGTTCATCCACTGTAGCAAGTACCTTGCCAGTGGCCTGGTAGGCGCGCTGGTATTTTTGAAGGTTGACCATTTCTTCGTCGAGAGAGACCCCGCTTGCTGACTCGCGTGCGGACTTTGATTGTTGCAACATACCAGCCCGCAAGTCGACGTCGGACTTCGATGCCGCACGGCGACTCCCTATGTCGCCGACGATGTCACCATAGGCTTGCGCCGGGGTGCGATTTTCAAACACAACTGGCATCGAAGCAACATTTCCCAGGATCACCGCATTGGATGAACCACCGGGTAATTCTCCAGCGTTCGATGCGGCAGCGATGAACTCAGGGTGTCCCGCAACATCTCCGCTCAACACGATAGCGCGGCCAGCACCGTCGGCTGTGGCTCCCACATCGAAGATATTTCGGCCGCCTTGCCCGTCAAGGCCCACACCTGCCGTATGGCTTGCATTGAGTGCGGTTGCTACATCAAAGACGAACTTATCGAATCTGTTCGAAACGTCTAGAATATCGACGTCTCGAGCCTGCTTTACGGCGAACAATTGGCCCCCAGAAATCGTGGACGTGATGTCGGCGCCCGCGTCGGCACTCCCGGCGCGATGCGCAATGTATGCGATATTTCCGGACGCATCCAATTCCACGCCTAACTGTTGCGTATTGGAGCCCTCCACGAGCGTCGTACCGCCCGCCTGCACCATGATATCGTCATACGCGCCCGAGACGGTGCGTATGTCGACTATCTGGGCTAGATCCAGTAGTTTTAGGTTACGTTGATCGATCAGATCAGATGCGTCGCCCCCCGCTTGACGCGCTGAGACTATCTGTTGATTGAGTTTTGCGATTTCTTGTGCACGCTGATTGGCCTGCGAGACAAGTTCGGTAGCCTTGTCAAAGAGATCCGTCCGCTGCGTTGCCATGGTGTCCGACACCTGATTGGCACGCGATGCGAATACATCCGCTGCGTTGAGGACGCTCTGGCGTACGGTTGGATCGGATGGTCTGGCTGAAAGTTGCTGAAATGTCGCAAAAAGCTGATCGAGCGTCGAGCCAAAACCCGTCGCGCTGCTATCGTTGAATACAGTCTCGACGCTTGAAAGTTGGCTGTCATATTCTTTCGCGGCTGATTGCATGCTCGTAGCAGTGAGAAAGCTACGGTCCGCGTAACTATCAGCCGCTCTGCGTAGCCCCTGTACCTGTACCCCGCCAGTGGTTTCAGTTCCCAGCGCTTGAGTCTGAAGGACTGCTTCGCGCCTTACATATAAGGGAGTGTTTGCGTTTGTAATATTCTGGCTTGTGACATTGAGGCCATACGACTGTGCCGCGAGAGCGTCACGAGCCATATTGAGTAATCCAGAAAGGCCCGCCATAGTTAGCCCCTTAGGTTGAGCCGGCTACCGCCGACCACGGGTTTAGCACTTGGACGAGGCACGATTGGCGGCTCTTCAAAGCCCAAGCGGGCTTGAATATGATCGCGGGCGTGAACCAACAAAATGAGATTATTTCGCAACTGCTGCTTCAATGTTTGAAGGCAGGACTTTTGCGAATCGGAAAAGTCTCCTGTATGGGCAGCGAGCTCGGTATCGAGGCCCAGCTTCCTGATATTGAGTGCATCAATGTGTGTTGCGTCGAGTGCCAGAAGAGCTGCTCGCTCTTCATTCAGAACTTGCGCTAGCTCGAACAATACTACATTGATGCTTCTGCTAGTAGTTACCTCCAACATAATATGCCCCGTCGTCGCCGACGGTGGCTCGCGTCATCCAAGTGCCGCGAGCATACGTGCGGCGATTTGTTTTGAATCGAATTCTAGACCTTCTGACAACTGATCGCGAAGTCGAGCTACCTTTTCCGGATCGAAGGGTCCGTTAGCTGCGCCTACCGCCAACTGTCGAGCTTGATCGGATATAGACACTTTGGCGACTTGCGGCGCGGCGGTTTTTGCCTCCGTGACAGGTGCCACCGGCTGTGCAGGATTGGCTGCGCCAACCGGAGATATCGCCATCCTTTGATAGGCGTCGAGAGCTGGGTTAGAAGTTATACCTTTCATTCGATCCTCCCATCGGCCGACAGTCCATCAACGGAGCAGTGGGTCGTTGGATTCTCAATTCTCCGAACGGCTGGAGATTGAAACCCTTGAGGGAAATCTGAAGTGCAGGCAATAGCACAATCTTTACCTATGGTTACGCTCACCGGGGGCCTCCTGATACTAGCCCTGGTGCCGCCGCTTGTTCCTTGGTTGTAAGTGTCTCGTTGTAAGTTCGTCCTGTACCTGTACCGACTCCTGAATCCGCGCCAGGCACTCCGTCGAGCGATTCATGTGACTTGTCTACATGACCGAGTTGGGGCCCCAACGATTTGACCAACATTGACGCGAGGCCCATACCCCCAGAGCGTGAAATGGAATCCGCCACCGCGTCAACGAGCATTGAACCGTACAAATTTGATCCGGCCGCCTTTCCGCCTTGAACACTCGCGGCGCGTTCGAGACTCGACAATATCTGGCGCAGAAATACGGCTTCAAACTGGCGCGCGGCATCACCCAGCTTTTTCGATTCGTCCTTGCTAGTGTTCGCTGACGCTACCCCGGACTGCCCTGTTACTTCCGGCGCATTGGAGTTCGCCATTGAGGACGAGCAACAGCGTGCTGAAATTTGAGGTAGTAACGTCATTGTACAATTATCTCGGCACGCAGCGCTCCGGCGCCTCGTAGTGCCTGCAAAATGCTGGCCATCTCCCTCGGGGATACGCCAAAGGTCGAAAGAGATTGAGCAACTTCCGCCAGCGTCGCCGCTCCCGCGACATAGGTCATCGAGGGGGGAACTTTTTCGGTTGTCTCGACGTTCGACTGATCAACTCGTGCCGTTTGGCCAGCTGCGAACATATTCGGCTGGACGACACCCTGTTGTTCTTTCACTGCAATCGTGATTCCACCTTGCGCGATTGCGACCGGTGAAAGCCTTACGTCGCCTCCGGCAACTATGGTGCCCGTGCGCTCGTTGATGACGACTCTAGCCGAAACCGCCGGATCCACTTCTAGTTCACTGAGTTCTGACACCAACTTTACAGGTTTACCCTTGAATTTACCCGGAATTTTAACGATCACGGCTCCGCCATCTACGGCTCGGGCCGCGCCGTTTCCAAGTGACTTGTCAATTGCTTGGGCAATTCGGTCAGCCGTCGAAAAGTCCGGTCGCCGAAGGGACAATGTGACTTCTCCCTTGGTTACGAATTCTGTCGGGATCTCGCGCTCCACCAGAGCACCGCTGGGCAAGCGAGCGGTGTTGGTTGTATTCTCGGTAATGGAACTACCGTTGGCGCCATTCGCCGAATATCCACCGACGACTAATGGGCCTTGCGCCACTGCGTAGGTCTTGCGGTCCGCTCCCCGCATTGGAGTCTGTATAAGCACGCCGCCACGCAGGGACCGGGCATTTCCAATTGCAGAAACGGTCACGTCAAGGCGCGTCCCATTGCGTGAAAACGCGGGAATATTGGTCGTTACGACGACGGCAGCGACATTTCGAAGTCGCAACTGGCCATTGTCGATCTGCACGCCCAACCGTCGCAAAAGCGCGCGCAGCGACTGCGCAGCGAACGGAGCAGTGATGTCGTCCCCAGTACCGGTCAGCCCTGTTACAACGCCGTATCCAACCAGCTGATTGTCACGAGCCCCAACGATATCGCATAGGTCGCG
>PMCK01000228.1 GCA_003154095.1 Myxococcales bacterium
CTGAACCAAACATCATAGGCGGCGTTAAAAATGCTGCTCGAACTCGCGATGTTGCCGTTGTCGGCCCAATTCCAAGTCGTCAGAACAGTGCCGAGCGCGCTGACTTGCTTGGGCAAACCGCTCCCTGAAGTCGTGTGATTCGAATTGGCGCCGATAAACACAGAGGGATAACCCGCCGGGCCGCCGCTGCTGCTAACGGTGGCTTGCTGCTGAGTCATCTTGAAGAAGAAGCTGCCGCCGTAGCTCATGCTCTGCGATGCCGACGAATTCCATTCATTGACTTGAAAGAAATATTGCTTGTTCCCAATTGTGGCATTGAAGGTGCCGTATTGTCCCGCTAATGTTCCCGTTTGGGACATTTGCCCCGGAGTACACCCGACACTGGTGACATTCGAATTGCAGGTGATTATTGGGGTACCGCCTGTGCCCGGTGTGCCCCCAGTCGGAGGACTGCCTCCCGTTGCTTTGGAGCCGCCGTTCGTCGGAGCGCCACCCGTCGGACGCGCGCCGCCGGTTGAATTGCCCGCGCCAGATCCACCAGCCCCGCCCGTCGAAGGGTTCGCCGACGTACCCGTACCACCGACGTTGTCACCGGTTCCCCCAACCGATGTATCTCCGGCAGTCGCGCCGCCGCCCCCGGTTCCTTGCGTGCCCGATATTGCGGATCCGGATGGTCCGCATCCGATTGCGACGTGGGTAATAAGCACGATTCTGGCAAGGGATGAACAAGAACTGAGTCGTAATTTCATGTTTGAGGGGCCTTTGGAAGGAGTCTGAAATCTGTATGGGCGCTCATGTTAGTCGCAACTCAATTTTGGATTAATTTACCTCAGCGCAGAAGCTGGTTGACTGAAGGCCTACGCCGCCTTTCCAGATTTCGAAGCCAGTGAAAATGTTGGTGAGGTACCAATTGCTTTGCATGTTTGATGGATAATTGGCCAGTGCATCCTTGATGAACAGGTTTAGGTCGTATCCAAATGATTGCAGCACGCCTTGGCGTTTGTAGGAAATTACCGGTTTGCCGCTATTGGTCCCAGTCCAGACGTCCCAGCAACCGGGAATGCCGTCGATAGTACGACCGGCATCCTTCAAAGTACCGATGGGCTGGCAACCTTGAGCATAGTACCAAACCATCAAGAAGCCGCCCGATGGAGTACCTGCGGCTGGGTCACCTCCGGCATTCGTGCTGAACCAAACATCATAGGCGGCGTTGTAAACGTTATTGGCCGAATCAGACATTGTCCCGTTATCGCTCCAATTCCAAGTCGTCAGGACCGTGCCGAGCGAACTTACCTGTTTGGGCAAACCGCTGCCGGAAGTCACGTGGTTGGAATTGGCTCCGATGAATATGGAAGGATAACCTGCGGGAGCTCCGCTGACACCGAGACTGGCCGCCTGCTGAGTCATCGTGAAAAACGAGCTGCCGCCATACGTCAATTGCTGGGTTGCCGTGGAACCCCATTCATTGACTTGAATGAAATATCCCTTGCCCCCAACGCTGGCGTTGAAGTTTTCGTAGCGACCATTAAGCGTTCCCGTTTGCGTCATTTGGCCTGGAGTGCAACCCGAAGTCTGCACATTGCCATTGCACGCTACGGACACAGCCGCTCCACCAGTACCCTGCGCGTCACCCCCGTTACTTGCGGAACCCCCGTTGGATTCCGAACCGCCCGCGCCGTTGCCAGTCCCTCCCCCCATCCCTTGCGAAGCTGAACCGCTTGCGGAACAGCCGCTGCTCAGGAGCGCGAACAAGCTCGCGCCAATAAAGACGGTTACAACATTACTCATATTTCACAGGCCTCCTGTACGACCTAAGTCTTACTCCAACGCAAATTCTGGTCAGTTTACTTCGAGAACCCGACTTTGTCTCCTCATCAATTTCCTGATTTCGGTAGTATTGTTGCTGGGTTTGCCGCCAATCTTGCGTCGTCGGATTGCTCCTGCAGCTCATACGACCGCCCAAGCGGCGAGAAACGTTTCGGCGTCGGTTTCGTAAAGAAAACGAATCGCCAGGCCACTGTTCGAAGTACCCAGCAATCGTTTGACTAGGACTCCTGGCCATGCAGCGCGACCTCGGTTGCCATGCCCGGACTGCGGCACAGAGCTGTGCCGAAAATCGGGACGTCCATTTCAGACAACCAGGACTTTCTCTCACATTGCTGCGTAAATGACGGCGCACGCACTTGACGTCCTCCGTTATAACAGATATGTGTCAGCTATCTTGACAGGAGTTTCCGAATGACCGACGCAAAGACTCACCACCCCGACACCGTTTTGTTGCACGGAGGTCAAGTACCCGACCCCACCACGGGCGCGCGCGCCGTACCGATCTACCAAACGACATCATACCAATTTCGCGACACGGATCACGCCGCCAATCTTTTTGCCCTCAAGGAATTCGGCAATATCTACACGCGCTTGATGAATCCCACAACCGATGTGCTCGAAAAGCGCATGGCTGAACTTGACGGTGGGATTGGCGCGCTGGCGGCGGCCAGCGGGCAATCGGCTGTCACCATGGCGCTGTTGAACATCGCCAGCGCAGGAGATGAAATCGTCTCTGCCGACAACCTGTACGGCGGCACCTACAGCTTGTTTCACTATACGTTTGCGCGCATGGGCATAAACGTGAAGTTCGTGCCGTCCAATGACCTAGGCGCACTTGCTAAGGCAATTGGGCCGAAAACCAAGGCGGTTTACGCCGAATCGATTGGAAACCCCAAGCTCGATGTCGCTGATGTGGAAGGGATTGCCGGCGTTGCGCACAAACATGGCATACCCCTCGTCATCGACAATACCGTTAGCCCATACCTATTTCGCCCCATTCAGCATGGTGCGGACATCGTCGCCTATTCGGCAACCAAGTTTATCGGTGGGCATGGCACGTCAATTGGCGGAATCATCGTCGATTCGGGCAAATTCGATTGGACTAACGGCAAGTTTCCGACCATCTCCGGGCCTGAATCTGCTTACCATGGGCTGGATTTCGTTGAAGCATTGAAGCCACTCGGTAACCTTGCATACATTATCAAGGCCCGTACGATTTTGCTGCGCGATCTAGGTCCAGCCATGTCGCCGTTCAATGCGTTCTTGTTCTTGCAAGGGCTGGAAACGCTCCACCTGCGCATGGCGCGGCATTCCGAGAATGCACTTTTGGTCGCGAAGTACCTAGAAAAACACCCGAAAGTGCGCTGGGTACTCTACCCGGGCCTCGATTCGAGCCCCGAGAAAACGCGCACTGCGAAGTACTTGCCGCGCGGCGCGGGTGCGATTCTCGGGTTCGGCGTCGAAGGCGGGCACGAAGGGGGTCGTCGATTTATCGACGGGCTCAAACTGATCTCCCATCTTGCAAACGTAGGCGACGCGAAGACCCTGGCGATTCACCCGGCAAGCACGACTCACCAGCAATTGTCACCCGAGGAGCAGGCCGCAACCGGTGTCACGCCGGACTATGTGCGACTGTCCGTCGGAATCGAGCATATCGACGATATTTTGGCGGATATCGAGGAATCGCTGAAGAACGTGTGATCGTTCGCCCAAGCCCGATGAGCTGGCTACGGTGATCATACGCCTATGCGCTTCGAAAACTGAGTCACTCGACTCAAGTCCGAAACGAATACTTCTTGTGCCCGAAGTAGCTCATGAGCACGACCACGGGTAGGACGATCGCCTGTGCAACGTAGGGCGCGAGCACGTAGTTGGAATATACCGAACGCACGAACATTACCGCGAGTGGAAGTAGTGCCAGGTTGGCTACACAGGAAGCACCGTAAACCAAGTAGGTGCGCAAGTACTCACGCAAGTAGTTGCCTTTGGTCTTGAAGACGAAAATCTTGTACCCAAAGTAGGCGACGGTAATTGAAATCAAATACGCAAGCGCGTTAGCCACCATATACGGATACGGGATGACTCCGGTCAGGGCATAGTTGAGACCCGCAAACAAGCCATAGCCGAAGGCGGTGTTCCAACCACCAACAATAACGAAACGAATGACCTGGCGCAGATCGCGCGATTTTCTTGGTTCTTGTCGTGTCACGGTGCGGGCTTGCTCAGGCGAAGTCATCTGGTTGGACGCTAGCGCTTTTCGCATGTTTGTCGCCCTCTGCATCAAAGTTTTGCTCTCAAGAAAGCCGCGCAATTCAGCGGAGAACTGGCTGAATCCAATAGGCTTCATCGGAGGTAGCGCCGTTTTCGGCGTCTGTGACTATCAACTCCAAGCGCCGCACGCCCTCCACACTAACGTCAAATGAGTGTGGCGGCTCTAGAGCCTGAATAACGGGACTGCTGAACAACACATTGCCGTCGCCGCGAACGAGGTGTGTGAGCTTTACCCTCCCCTGCATGGCCAAAAAGTTGGGGTACTTGAGCAAAGTATGAGCCAAGGCCATGCCGAGCATGAACTCGAAACTTCTGCCAAAAAACGTGTACAACGTTACGAAACGGAAGTTACCGAAAAATCCATAGAAGGAGATGCCGGTACCAAGCAACAGTAGCAACCCTCCGATGGCATAGAGTAAGACTTGCACCACGACGAAGCCGACTCTGCGAATTGCGAGAAAAAGAAACGGTGCCAGGAAATAGAAGGTCTCTTCCACGCTAAGCGACCAACTCGGTGCAATTCCATCAAACTTAAATTCGTCGAAGAAGCCTTTCCATAGCGTAAAATTCAACAACAGTGACGTTTTGGTGGAGAAGGACCACTTCATCAAGATCTGCAATATGTAAGTAACTAAGAGGAGAAAGATATAGAGCGGATAAATCTTACCAATGCGGCGGCTCACATACTTCAACCAAAAGCCTGTGCCGAGATCGGCCTTTTGTGAGTAATTATAGGTAATCAAGAAACCGCTAAGAACGTAAAAGAGCGTAACCCCCACGTGACACTCGCCGATAATTCCCGACAGTCGACCAGACACTTGAGGAGTTCTGGCGTAATGGTGAAAGAATACCAAGTATGCAGCGATTGCTCGAATGCCGGTGAGGGCTGGGTATTTTTCCGGCGAGAACTTGAAGAGCGCACCAAGCATCACCAGGCGGCTATATCGGATCGGTCGTTCCCTCAGCTATCTCTGGTGAGACTGGACTAGAAATTGGCACGACACGTGATCGAGCGGATGAAGAACTGTTCAGTATATCGAATACTGGCTTAAATGCTTTGGTGCACTCCTCGGAGTTTCCCTGGTCTCAACCTTGTCGAGGTTGGAGCTCGTTCAAGAATTGGTCGTAATCGCGAATATAGTCGCTAGGATCGTAGAGTTCGGAGGCTAGTACGAGCAAGGTGGCATCCTGGGTGTAGCGATATTGAATGCACCAGACCATCGGTGGCACGTAGATGGCAACCTCCGGACTTTCCAGAACGAACTCTTCGCGATTCGTTCCATCGTCAACAACGACCTGAATGGCTCCGCGAATGCACACCAGCAATTGCTCGCACTTTCTGTGTGCATGTTCGCCGCGAACTTCCTTTGAAGGCACGTCCGTGACTATGAAATACCTTTGTGGAACGAAAGGTATGCCCCGCTCAAACTCGCGCGCCGAGAGATTGCCGCGCAGATCTTTGATGATCGGGAGTCGCGTGAGTGTCACACCTTTTACGCGAGAGGTCACCTGCGGTGGTTCGCTCACGACTTCCGCAGTCTTCTTTCCTTGTTGAGTTTCGCTCGAAACGTAGCGTACGATTCGAGCAGGGTTGCCCACCACGACTGCGTACGGGGGGACAGAATGGGTCACCACCGCGCCAGCTCCTACCATACTGTACTGCCCGATTGTTAGCCCGGGCAATATGGTGGCGTTGGCTCCAATAGACGCCCCGCGCCGAATCGTCGTAACAGGATACTTTTCGAGATGCTGGCGACTGCGAGGGAAAGGGTCGTTGGAAAAAGTTGCATTGGGGCCGATAAACACATCGTCTTCAATCCGTAGGCCATCCCAAATTTGAACTCCACATTTTACCGTGACTCCGTTACCAAGCACCACGTCATTTTCGATAAAAGTATGGTCGCAGAGGTTGCAGCCACTGCCAATCACGGCCCTGGGCAGCACGTGGCTAAACGCCCAGATTCGGGTACCTTCTCCAATCGCCGTGGTCTCTACGATTGCTTGCGGATGCTTAAAGTAGGTCATTACAAAGTCCTCGAGCTGTCCCCAGCTCTAGATGAATCGTGCTCTCCTTGGCCTGCATCAGTGACTCGCGTGCCGAATGTATCGCGGGAAGCAATTACAAAGTTGGGCCGTCGTTTGGTGTTTTCGAAAGTCCGCCATAAATACCCACCAAGTATGCCTAAGCCTAGGCAGTTGAGCGTGCCAAAAAATGAAACCAAAACCACTGTTGCAGCGTAACCGGGCACCTGAATCAAGCCAGATAGCCGCGCAACCAACACTGTGATGCCGAACAAGATGCTCAGTGAGAGGCCAATCATACCAACCGAAGTCAGTATGCGAATCGGCAAATCAGTGAAGCTATATATGCTGTCACTGAGGTAGCGTAGCTTCTTTTTGAAGGTCCATGCAGATCGACCTACCTCGCGGGCGCGCCTTTCGTAGGGCACCTCGGCGCGGCTAAAACCTACCCAGAACAACAACCCAATGAGTGAACTGTTCTGCTCGCAAAGCCGCAGAATCTGGTCGCGAACTGAGCGACGGCACCCGAACACGTCCACGCCGCCCCGAGGAACCTGGGGTTGAACAAACCGACGATAGAATGACCAAAAGGCAGCGGAAAAGAGACGGGATAATGTAGGGTCCGCGCGACCTTCCCGTCGCCCAATGACAATATCTACACGCTCCGCCGACATCTTTCTGACGAACTCCGCCACCAATTCCGGTGGTTCCTGTAGGTCAGCAGCCATGACTGCAAACATATCGCCAGTGCCCAACTCCAGGCCGGCGCGTATGGCCGAAAACGATCCGAAATTGCGCGATAACAGCGCTAGTTGGGATCGAAAGCCTGCTTGGGGAAGCGCATTTGCAAGCTGAAGATACGAATCGTCGGGGCTCGCATCCACGACGAATACTACTTCCAGCGGAATGGTCAGCTCAACCTTTAGGCGCTCCAATGCCGCCAGCAGTGGCACGATGTTACCGGAATTGCCGAAGACGGGAATAACGAGAGAAATCATGAATTCCACGAACCGTCCGGTCCCATCAATTTCCCTTCAACCACGGCCCAAACCTACCATAATTGAAATCAATTGCGGGCGTCAGAAGAGCGCGCCCATGCTCGCCGGCCGGAAGCAATCTCCCCACATTGCGAACCAGGCGGCAAACACAGCCGCGACGCGTTTTTGCGGACGGCGCACCACACGATCAGGCCTTGCGGGAGTGGGGAATTTGCACGACTATGGTGCGAAAGAAAATCGGCTGACACCGCACCTTGGTCCACCAATCCTTCGTCCTATCCCATTTACCCGTTGCAGCTTGAAGTATGTTCGCCAGCATTGATCGAAGCGCCAAATTCTCTATTCTCGTCGCCTTCTTGGTCATCTCGACGGCGTCGCTACGATACATACCGTTCATGAAGCCACTCGGCCTCGACTTGATGAACATCGTAGTTTACCAAAAGTGCGCATCCCACAGCTCGCCGTACCTGATCGACGCCACAGTATGCGGGGACTCTCTGGGGCGTGGCATGTACTACCCGCCTTTCCTCTTTCATTCATTCCGTTGGCTGCGCGGGTTGACTCTGGATCGGGCGATGCACGTATGGACCCCGTTTTTGCTCTTGGCTATGGTCGGAATACTGTTCGTCTGGGTCCGTCTCATCGCCCGCCCACCTAGGGGTAACAGACCGTGGGAGGTGCCCATATTCTGCGGGCTAATCCTCTTTCAGTACCCGTTTGTGTTTGAGGTCGAGCGAGGACAAACCGACGTCGTCGCGTTGCTGTTCTTCACGGCAGGGTGTTTCTTCTTCGTTCGGCGCAAGCCCTGGATAGCCGGAGCCCTGCTGGGCCTTGCCACTGCCTACAAACTCTATCCGCTATTCGCTTGCGCAATCATCGCATTGGGTCTTTTGCTTGCGAGATTGAAGAAGGGTAGTCGTCCCAATGCAGATTGGCTACGTTTCGGGTTAGGGGCATTGGGCGCGTTTGCGGCCATCAATCTTGCGTTTTACTCGGACTCAAAGCTCTACTTTTTCAAGATTCTGCCTCAGGTGTCTGCAATGTACACACCTGCCTCGACTTGGGTTCATGCCCACTCATTCACGAGCCTCGTAGGGCCAGACTACACTCCATTCAGTTGGGCCTTCTGTGCCGGATTAGTCGGATTATGGGGCTGGGCAACTTCAAGAGCGATTCTGAGTGACGAGCTGCCACTCGCTCTGGCGGGGGCCCTTGCACCGAGCACATATTTCTCCGCGTTTACATTCGACTACAACCTGGTCACGATATATCCACTGCTGTTGCTTCTATTCTTGCGGGCGCGCCGGATCGACAGATGGGGATTGCTTGCGTTCGGTTCGGTCGTTGTGTTCGGAGATCGTCAAACCTTCGCGAATCCGGAGGCTGCCATTTTTAACCCGACCATGCATATCGCGTTGCAGCTCGCGTTCTTGACAGTTTCGGCTATCGCCGTTGCGCAACCAGACGAGCCGCAGGTTAGCACCTCCTAATTTGCGATCGATAAGCTCTCGAATCTCTTGATTGCCTCTGCGAGGCCCAGGGTCAAGGTGTGCTCTTCGGGTAATACATACATGCGTACGCGCTGTCAGAGAGCGTGCAACATACGATCAGAAATGCGCCAAACAGGATGAATTTACTGATCGACCATCGCCACCGGCTCGATTCCTCATTCCCTCCCAAGGTAACCACAGCGTACATCAGCAGGTGCAAAGGCATGAAGAACCTTACCTCAACCGCCGTAGGTATTACGGCCAAGATCAGCAACACGGGCGCGGCAACCACTGCCGTGAATGCAATTCTATCCACCCGGAGTTGAGCAATGTTCCTGCAAGCGGCAAGGAACAGGAAAATTATCGAATAATTGATTAGCGCCAGCCACCAATTCTTTTCGTAAGGGTTCTTGATGTATACACTTGGGAACTTAACGTCTAGGCCGCTGAATAGGTGCCGCGCATAAATCGCGACGAACTCCACAGGGTACTTGGTGTAAAGTCGGATAATGTCGGCATAGGAATCTATTTTCTGGGACGCCGCTATGGTCTTGCCGGTTGGGTCACCAAAGATGACCTGAGAATCGGGGTATATCGTGCCGACATTGCCCTCGAGTTTTTGCAGACCGAAGCCCGTTTGAAGCTGGAAGAGGTATAGATTTTTTCCGTAGACGATGTCTGCGGGCGGGAACAGCGACGTCCGCTGGTAGATGTGATGGTTAATGTAAACCTGTGGTCCAAGGACAAGACACAATCCCAGTACAAATCCCGCGCACTTGGCGTAAACCGACGCTTTTGGATGGCTGCGCCACGCGTCTCGAGCGCGCCAGACGAGCAATACGGAACACGGAATACCGGCAATGAGATATACTGGTCTGAAGTTGACTGCCAGTCCGAGAAGCAATCCAGGCAATATGCCGTCTGCGGAAGTGTTGATTAGACAAAGCGCTCCCAGCAGCACGGCCAGCGCGGGAATGTCCGTCAACGGGTAGTTCGCGTAACCTCGGAAGAATAGAAATACGAGACCATTGAACGCAAGGATGCTCCAGAATCGCGGTTTGCATGCGGGGGCTGTCGTCTTGACCAATGTTGGTACAATGATCGTTCCAAGCGTCGCCATCAGCAGCGACGAGAACGTCCAAAATGCGATTTGCTCGTCCAGGTGCAGCCACGCGGCGAGCTGCCGAATCAAAAAGCAAATGTAAGGGAACGAATAACCGCGATAAGATAAACCGTAGTCGTTGAGTGAATAGGATCTGACCGTGCCCCAATACACGCCCGCGTCATACCAAAATACACGATCCGCCGAAGTCATCAGGTAGGCCAGATATCCGGTAAAAACGATGACAAAGGCCAGCCAGCGTTGCTGCCGCTTTGTCAGCGTTGGTCCACCGCTGATGGCCAGCAATCCCCCAGCAAACGCACGTGGGAAGACGTGAAAGTTTCGTGCATTCATCGGAAACCTCAGGCTACCATTGTCTAGTGATAGGCGTGCTCATTCTCCATCAATTTATATCTTTGATTTGAGGAAATTGCGCGATTTCCGGCAAACCGTTGCGAAAGCGGATACTATGGATTCCAGCTATTGACGGCGGCGATAGCTCGCTCGACTTCTGATTGAGTCAAATAAGGGTGAATTGGAAGGGACACTTCACTCCGACTGTATTCCTCGGCACGCGTCAACGGGCGCTTCACTTGATGAGGGATTTGGCTCATTGCAGCTTGATATGGAATGAGCGTTGGGTAGTGAATTGCTGATTCTACTCCCGCATTCGACAGATGAAGCCGAAAATCCTCGCGGCACGTCGCCGTCACGAGCACCGGAAATAAGTGCCAAACGGACTGGGAAGCTTCAGGCGCTCCTGGTACCAAAACGCCTGGATTACAGATCCCTGCTCGATAGGTTGCCGCAATAACTTGGCGACGCTGTGTCCATTCGGGGAGTCGCGGAAAAAAAGCCTCACCAAGGATTGCGGCATGTAGTTCGTCCAACCGACTATTCATTCCCAACAAGTCATGTTGATAGCGCTCGGTTTGTCCGTAGTTTCGCAGCGCGCGACACCGTGCCGCGACCGCCATATTATCTGTTGCGACGGCACCCGCATCGCCCATGGCTCCGAGGTTCTTCGTTGGATAAAAACTGAAGGCGCAGACCTCGCCTGTCGAACCAACCGAGTGCCCTTCCGAAAAGGCACCAATTGCCTGCGCGCAGTCTTCGACGATGGTTAGCTCGAATTCATTTTGCAATTCCGAGAGTGCCGAGCGATGCAGTGCATGCCCATAAAGGTGCACCGGCACGAAGAATCGCATCGAGCGATCTTCGAGCAAGGCGTCACGACACTGTTCTGTGTCGATGAGACCATAATCATCAACGTCCACGAATACAGGTACGCCACCTGCCCTAATAATAGCCAATGTGGTGGCGAACGCACTCAGAGGTGTGGTCAGGACACGCTGACCAGCAGTCAGTTTGCACGCCCTCAATGCCAATTCGATCGCGTCAAGGCCGCTGGCGCAGCCAACGACGTTTTGACGCTGCACGTGCGCCGCAAGTAATGCCTCGAATTGGGATACTTCCTTGCCGAGAATGTACCAGCCGCTTCCACCCACGCGACGCACCGCGCTCAACACGGACTCCGCAGTGTCTGACCACTGTCGAGCGAAATCATTCATGAGTATTTTGCTGGTCGGAGTCGGAATTGCTTCTACTTCGCGAGACTTCAAAGGCACGCCCTCGTTGGACAATTGGGAACTTCGCATGTTGCCATTCCGTCGACGAAAACTACAACGGTATTTGACCATGGCTGAAGCGAACTGTCACTATCGGGAGTGTTCAACGTGCCCAAAATCGCCCACGGCCGTTGTGCCGACAAGGCAGCTGGGAGCGCAGATTTCCGGGTCTGCTCGATTGAGTCTCGGCCAGCGCTCGGCAAAAGCATCGGGGTTAGGGGCGGCGCTCTTTCGGTCACAGAGCCCGCATTTCCCGCTTCGTTAGTCGTCGCCATTTGGGCCAATCTATGGTGAATTTCGTTCAGTAAATCTTAATTAGCCATCGACCGAGTTGCGAAATCTTGATGAGTTCAATCCAATGACGAATTCGCCCCCCGCGCCTGATTCGAATTCTGCCCAGTCCTCAAACTCGAGCCACTCCAAGGCCGGCATTTGGAAGTGGCCGACAATCTTGCTGCTGCTGCCGCCTCTGGTAGCCATCAGCTTGGTCGGGGTTACGCTGCGTCGTTTTGCTTTGAACGAGCAATTCTTCGTCAACAGCGCTTTCTACGTTTTGTTCGTAATGTTTTCGGTGTACGTGGGTGTGCTGGTCACCGGTCGGAGCAACGGAATATCCCCGCGCCAGTGGATCACCGACAACCGCGTTGGAATAGCGATCACCGTAATCGTGGCTAGCGTCGTGCTACTCGCCGTGTCTCCTGGCTATCGAGTGCTCGCGGACGAAGCAAACCTCGTCGGCGTGTCCAAGAATCTCTACTATCAGCGCACGGCCAACTTTGCCACCACCGGCAAATGGTATTTCGAAAACTATTGGAACATCAATCTAACGACCGATCGCAGACCGGCGCTTTATCCGTTTCTCGTAAGCCTATTGCACGTTGTACGGGGGTACCATCCGGAAAACGCGTTNNAACACGATGGTGGCGGCGCGATCAGCCGGATTCGACCTTCTGTCGAGCTTCATGCTGCTCATCGTTATCAAGAGTTTCGTCGAGTACGCAGGCCAGAACAGCCCTAAACGGCTAGCGGTATTGGCTCTGCACTTGTGCATTTTGGCGCACGTACGTTACGAGGGTTGGGCGCTGCTCGTCGCCGCAGCCGCGGTTCTGTTTGCTTTCCGTCTGATTCGGCGAAGTCAAGTGCAGGGCTACGGCCTTCTGTATTCATTTATACCGATCTTCCTTTTGCCTCGATACTGGCAGGCAGTAGCCAAGGCTCGTGATGCGGAGCAACCGCTCAGCGCGTCGTTGTTCAGCGTACGGCATTTCATCGAAAATTTTCGAGAATACCTGCGACTCGTATTGCACCCACTGGAAGTTGGTGGCGCCCATTCTCCACTGCTAATAATTCTCGGCGTTCTCGGATTGGTGTGGGTCGTCACGAGTCTCGTGGATAACGTCCGATGTAAGAAGCTTTCGGCACTCGACGTAAAGTACGTCGCATTCATTACCGCGCTGTTCGGACTGGAAATGGTCATTGCTTTCTCGTACGCCTGGGGAAAGTCTCTTCATCCGGCTTCGGTAAGATTGTTCATTTGGCTCGATACGTTTATCGCTTTGAACGCGGCCTGGTTTCTGACCGTACTAGGAAGACGGCTTGCAGTCCCATTCATCTTGCTACGGCGGCGTTCCGCAGCCCCGGTTACGCTGCTATCTTGCTTCACTTTGTTCGCAATACACGTCCCGGCCGCGAGCGAAGGGCGGTTCGTCAATGCGCTTATCTTGACTCGCCAGGCCGCGCAAACTTGGGACTTCTTTGCCAAACTGGGCACGAAGAATATCCTGATCATGACAGACCGCCCGGGACTGTTCACGATCATGGACTATGGGTCTCTCGATATTTCATCGGCAATGGCTAGCCGCGACCCGCTCAACGAGCTGTCGCGCCACCTGTACAAAGATTTGTACCTTGTGCAAGAAGTCGATCTAAATACGCACAAGCCACTGCCAGCCTTCGACGTTTGGACCGATGTTGCATTGGTGACGGACCTCGAGTTTCAAAACACGGATTCCACTTCGATTCGCATAGCGCACGTCAAACGCTGACTCCGTTATGAGCGGGGCTCGGGGACCCACAAAACAGCTTGGCGTGGCGCCTTATTGGAACGCCACGCCTTGTGAAGTGGAACAGCTATGATCGCTTAATTCGTTGCTGTAGCAGTTCCGGCACCCGTAAGAGTCCCGAGGTTCGTCAACGTTCCCAAGTTCGTATCAGTAAAAAGGTTGGTAATCGTGGCGGTGGACCCGCCAGTATTGGTGCCAGTTCCTGATCCGTTTCGAGTGCGAGTACCTGTGCCAGTCCCTGTGTCTGAACCTGTTCGCGAATTGGTCCCCGTCCGTGTGTTAGTCCCAAACATGGTGACAGTGCCGGTGCCGGTCGTCGTTCGCGAGCCCGTTCCAGTGCCTGTCCCGGCACCAGTTCCGGTTCCCGATCCTGTCCCGGTAGCAGTCCCTGTCCCCGTGTCCGTACTACCACTCGTGTCGCTCGAACTACTGCATCCGATAGCCAAGCCAACACCCAGCACCGATAGCGCTAATAACAAACCTCGAATACGCGCCGAAATCATGGGAACCTCCAAAAGGCGAATCACATTAACCTTCGCGAATGTCCGTGTAGATATTGCGTCAAAAAGGCTCATGGGTTTGCCGACTGGGGGTCCTGAGCCTCAGGTGATCGACTAAGAGCAATCGAGGCCACGCCCCGTTCGGGGTGTAGCCTCAATCTTGAAAAGTACCCTAGAATCTCGAGCGAATCACAAATGGCCCGATCTAAACCTTCAACTAGCCCGTGCCGGTGCCCGTGCCCGTG
>PMCK01000615.1 GCA_003154095.1 Myxococcales bacterium
ACACCGCCAGTGGCCGCGACGCCGCCCGTCGCGGGAGCGCCACCCGTTGAGGAGCTTCCTCCCACGCTCGTCGTACCGCCGCTGCCGCAATTGGTCACAGGAGTACCTACGCAATTGCCGTTTCCGTCACAAGCGTCGCCGGAAGTGCAAGCGTTGCCATCGCTACAGGTGATGCCTGATGACTTCGGCAGGTAGGTGCAATTGCCGGCGCTACATGTGCCTTGGTCGGCAAAACAGGCTCCGGCTGGGGTATCGCAGGTCACATTCGCGCAGGGGTCGCTCAGACAGAGACCCGTGGAGTTGTCGCAACCTACAGTGCAGGTCGTATCGATAGCTGTGTAAGCACAGTTACCGTTTGAATTGTCGCACGTTCCCGTGGCGTTGTACGTGTGTGACGAACTGCCATTGCAAGCTGCGCCCGGGGGGTTGTTGCATTGTTTGGGCGAGCCCGCGCAAACTCCACTGGCTGAACAGACATCGTTATCTGTACAAGTGTTGCCATCGTCGCAAGTTGAGTTAGCCAGCTTGAGCCCGTAGCTGCAGAGACCCAGCGCACAAGTGCCTTGCGTTTGATGGCACTGATCTGGGGGCTGATCACAGTTTACGCTCAAACATGGATCGCCTTTGCAAAGCCCTGTTCCCTGGGTGCAGCCAAACGTACAGGTTGTGTCAGAGAACGTATAATCGCAGGTGTAGGTATTGGTGCCAGCCAAGCAGATACCCGCGGGATTGTAGGTCCGTGATGTCCCAGAGTCGAGACAGACCGAAGTCGCGGGCGGTGTGTTGCAGTCGATCGGAGAACCAACGCAGGCACCTGCCGAGCTGCACTGGTCGGTCGTCGTGCAGATATTGTTGTCGTTGCACGACGATCCGGCCGTCTTGAGTGGATACAAGCACGAGCCATCGTTGCTGTTGCAGGTTCCTTGTGCTTGATGGCAATTATCGGGCGGAGTGTTGCAGGTTATGTTCAAACAGGGATCGAGCGTGCAACGTCCGTAATTCGGATCGCAGGCGACCGCGCAGCTCGTGAATTGATGACTGTATACACATTGGCCGGTACTGCCGTCGCAGCTGCCGCTCCAATTGAGCTCAGAGGTATGGTTGTCTGAACACGCGTAGGTGTTCGGACAGTTGACGGCCGCCCCCGCGCAGCTTCCAGCGCCGTCGCAGACGTCACTGGATGTGCACAAGTTGCCGTCATTGCACGAGGTCCCCTGCGCGAGCGGTGCATAGCTGCAGATGCCTGTGGACTGGGCGCAAGTGCCGACGCTGTTGATGCAGTCACCCGGAGGTGGTTGGTTGCAAACGACGACAGGGACGGTCTGAGTGCAGGCCCCGTTTTGGCAAGTGCTGACGCCATTGCACGCGTTACCGTCGTCGCAATTGATCCCGTTGGTAACCGGCGTGTGCGACACAGTTCCCGTGCCGGGATCGCAAGCGTCGACCGTGCAAGGATTGCTGTCGTCGACTGGAACTGCTGTACCGTTCTGGCACACGCCGGTTCCGTTGCAGGTGTCACCCGTAAAGCACAGGTTAGACCCCTGACAGGCAATACCTTGAGCCTTCGGTGTGTAATCGCAAACCCCGAGGCTGCACTGACCCACAGGCTCGTAGCAATCATTGACGGGCTGTTCACAGCTTACACCCGTGCAAGGATTGGGGTTGCAGGCCCCTGTGCTGCCATTGCAGCCCCATTGACAGCTTGAGGTAGTGAACGTGTACACGCAGCCATTGACGTGGTCGCAAGTAACGCTCGCAGGGTAAGTGGCGAGAGTCAAAGAGTCTTGGCAGAAATTGTCGGGCGGATGGTTGCAGGTCACTGCCGTCCCCGATTGACAGCTGCCCGAGCCATCGCAGCTGTCATTGGCCGTACAGGCATCGTCGTCTGAACAGGATATTCCCTGGTTGAACGGCGTGTACGAACAGGTACCATTCGAGCAAGAGCCCGATAGAGAGTCCGCACATTGCGGATCGGGCGCTGACTGGCAAACCACCCCAGCGCAACCCGAGGTACTGCAGGTCGAAGCCGCGTCTTTCGGGTAGGAGATAAGTTTGTTATAGTGAAAGTCGACGGCGTTGTTGTCGGTGTCCTGATTCGGGTAACAACCACCGTTGTTCCGCTCGAAACTTTGGTTGATGTTAGAGATCATCGCCGTCAGGGGGGAACCTTCCAGATAGGCGCTGCCAGCACCCATGCCCACCTGGTCGACTATGCCGCTTTGGTTATCGAACAATGCGACGCCACCGCCATCATCTATCCCACCCGTGTAGAGCAAGTCAGCCGGGGACACCACCGATTGCGAATACCCGGCGCTGTTCGCCAAAAGATAAAACCCACCCGCGGGCACCGTCGTATTTGCAGGAATCTGCTTGATGAGGGTCGTGACTCCCGTTGCACTGCTGCGCCACACCTGCCAGCCATCGAGCACCACCGGAGTGCCGGAGCGATTGAATAATTCTATGAATTCATCCGTCGCTCCATTTGGACCGCGCGTCCTTAGTTCGGCGATCACCATGTTGAGTGATCCAGTTGGAGCCGGCGCGGCAATGGTTGCTGCTGCTGTCAGCATCAAAGATACGATTGTAGAAGTTCCTGCTACAACTAGTCGCATTTAGCCCTCCTGTGGCGGAGCAATAGTCCCCATAAGTACGACGATAGGCTCAAGTCGGCCCCCGGAGGCAACGGCAATGCGCGACCTTTCTTTAGACATCTTCTGATCTTTTTTTGCCTACATGCACCTGCACCAAGTTTCCTCGACCTTATTAGCGGTGCACCGTTGAATGCACCCAGTGAACCCCAGGCTAGAGCCCACACATTTCGGTCTGGGAGTCCTGCCCGCGTTTCCGTGCCGTCACGCCCAACAAAAAAGGCCTGCAAGAATTCCGGACACGGGACTCCAATAAATTGAACTGGCCCAGGGGCCACCGCAACCTCGTGAGCGGCTTCGTCGGGGCATCACTGACGTTTGGTCGAGGACCAAACTCCTTGTACCCGTGTACACACCCCCTCGCCCGTATTCGAGCAGCTGTTTCGTGCCCCGACGCACCCACTCCACGTGGGTCAACGCGTCGATCTCGGTGAGCTTGCTGTCCACGTGGACGCGATGAGTGCGGGCCTATTCACGAAAGCTCGCTTCGAGTTTGGTAACGACCTCGAACATTCGCGGCGAAAACGTGCGCATCGAGCACGAGCCGGGACCGATGGGACTGTGACCAGCCTCTTGACTAAGCGAGCTAGCAGTAAGTACTCTTCGTATTGGTCGTCGCCCTAGGGCAACGTCCATGGACACGAGGTATTCCGTATGAGAAGTCTGGTATTTGTCTTGTCATTGGTGGCGGCCGCAGCGGGGTGTGACGCTAAGCAAACGGGCACTAGCCTGGGCACGGGTACGAGCACGAATACGAGCACGAATACAAGCACCGGCACTGGGACCACTACGGTGCCAGCGGGATGGACTCAGTGGAAAGTGGCGGACGGCGGGAACGACCACTGGTACCGAATCGATCGAAATAAGACTGATTGGCTAACGGCAGAGGCAAACGCCGAGGGCATCGCGGCACACTTGGTCACGATTACCTCGGACGCCGAGGAACAATTCATCATCAATACCTACTTGACCGGCGACGACTTGCTTAACGTATTTTGGATGGGCTGCACGGATCAGGCTGTTGAAGATACCTTCGTTTGGATCAACGGTGAGCCCTTCGACTATACGCATTGGAAATCCGGAGAACCTAATGGCTGGGATGGTGAGGGGGAAGATTATTGTTGCATCAACTGGAATGCCGTCAGAGGGCCCATTGGCGAATGGAACGATGCCCTGGTCGCAGGCACCACCGGTTATGATAACGGTGCCAATGACGGCCCTTATGCTTCGATCATTGAGTCAGAACAACGGCCGACCCAGTGAGCAACCGCACTGGGGCACAAGATTCCTGCCTCGACAATAGTGATTGCGACCCCGGAGCCGTTTGCGCTTACAGTCTGCAGAATGGTTATTGGACCTGCGTGCCAAGTTATTCGTGCAATTGAACCTGGATGGCGCGGATGCGGCCTTCACGCCGGTAGACTCGGGGCCAGACTGGTGCCCGTGACGGGCGGTAACGGTGGGCCCATTTCGGCGCAAATCCGTCCTTCGGAAGCGCGGATTCAGGCTCGACAGGCGACGCCACGCACCATAGGATGCGATTCTACTCTCGGGCGATTGCAGCGTAGCAGGCACGCGCTTAGCGCAGTCGACCGACCCGTGAAAGGGTCTCTTCTGTGGACTGCTTAACTGGTTTCAGACTTCGGGCAAGCGCACCCGTTGTGGCGCTAGCGGTGTTGGCGAATTGTGGTGGCAATCACGAGCGAAGGTTGGCACCCGCTGTCGGAGGCTCGGAGGCATCCGGAGGCAAGAGCGGCAGTAGCGGCGGATCGAGCAGCGGTGGTACGCGAGGGCAATTGCAAGTTGGGGGGACCTCTGGATTGACTGGCACGGGGGGCAATTCTGGCTCAGCGGGTGCGACGAATCTCGGAGGAGCCAGCGCTGGTGGCAGTGGTGGGAATACGACGTCTGCTGGGAACACATCGCAGGGCGGTAGCGTGGTTGTTGGTGGAAGCACTGCGACCGGGGGGGTGCTCGGCAGCGGAGGGTCGAAGAACTCGGGCGTTGGCGGTAACTCCAGTTCCGGAGGGCGCGTGGGTACCGGAGGCGCGGTAAATTCGGGTGGCTCCGCGGGCACCGGCGGCCGCGTTGTGACAGGCGGTATTTCCGCGACGGGCGGGACGCGAACGGGCGGGGCCAGCAGCAGCGGCGGTGCGAGTGCAAGTGGCGGCGTTGTGACGGGCGGCGCGAGCGCGAGCGGAGGTGCCTCGGTTACCGGGGGCGTGAGCGCGACTGGTGGCGGACCCACCGGCGGCACAATATCGTTTGCCGGTAGCTCAGCAACGGGTGGTGCAACGTCAACCGGAGGAACCAGTGGGTGCTCGACCAATTGCGTAAATTCAGTCAGCGCTAGTCTTTGGCATTCCTGTGCCCTTCGAGGCAACACGGCTTACTGCTGGGGGTCCAACGGATACGGCGAGATCGGCAACATCAATTATGCTAGTGGGCTCGTTTTGGCACCGGTTCCTGTGCTCGACTTGACCGGCACGTTATCGGCGGTGGTTGCCGGTGGATACCACAGTTGTGCAGTGGTCGATGGCAGTGCCTATTGCTGGGGATCAAACCAATACGGGCAGGTCGGCAACAACTCGACAAGCGACAGTTATTATCCCGCCCAAGTGCAGGGCCTTACGACTGGAGT
The DNA here is from genome assembly GCA_003154095.1 of Myxococcales bacterium. Lineage (GTDB taxonomy): Bacteria > Myxococcota_A > Polyangia > Polyangiales > Polyangiaceae > FEN-1139. Next base: position 5,290 of record PMCK01000615.1, read on the forward strand.
CACCGCAATTGCTGCTGGTTGGTGGCACAGCTGCGCGGTGGCCAGCGACCGCGTGTATTGCTGGGGTCGCGTATACGAGCTTCTGGGCCAAGCCGACCAAACCACCGTCACGAGCGCAGTGCCGATCCAGGTCCCGAATATGCCCTCGGGAATCACGGCCATAGCGGCGGGCAATACCTATATGTGCGTGGTGGCCCAAGGTGAAGTTCATTGTTGGGGTGACAATGGGTCGGGTAACCTCAATCCCGTACTTATCCCAGGGCTGGGCTCGGGCACTTCCAACATCTCCGTGGGGAGTTCTACCAATTGCGCGGTCGTCAGCGGGTCAGGCTATTGTTGGGGCGCTAACGACACAGGTGAACTCGGAAACAACTCGATCACCAACAGTCCCACGCCAGTGCAAGCCCTGGGCCTCACGGCAAACTTCACATCGATTGCAACTGGAGTCGGCCAGACTTGCGCTGCCGTTTCTGGTGCCGCGTATTGTTGGGGGTACAACAATTATGGACAACTCGGAAACAATGCGACGACCACCAGTCTCGTGCCGGTTGCCGTCCAGACGCTGACATCCGGAGTCACTGCCGTCGCCACCGGCGAGTATCACAGTTGCGCCATCGTCAATGGCGCCGTCTACTGCTGGGGGCGCAATGACGTTGGCATGCTCGGTAACAACACCACTGTGGACAGTCTCGTGCCAGTGCAGGTTCATTTCCCTTGATGAAAGGGATTGCTCCCGAAGCGGCACGAAAGAAGCATGCCTGGGGTTGGTTCCGCACTTGTTGAGGTGGTCCTTCACGGCAACGACACAACCTGTCCTGCAAAGAGGATCGGACCTCCATGTTCTCGAACAAAGAACAGGAATGGCCGATCAAATGTAATGGAAGTTGGAGGTGGCTGTTCGACTGACGCTGCGACAGCCGTAACCGCGGTAGCTGCGGCCGCTACGGTACCCTTCTCGGCAACTGCGACGTAGACCTGCTGCAGAACGTCCGAAACATAGAGCTGCTCCTGTTGGGTAATTCCGTTCAGGCTGCAGGTGTTTGCATCGAATAGGGTTGTCATTCCAAGAGTCTGAAGAGTTTGCTTCCAAGATACCGTGCTACCGGTGAGTGTAAACTTTGGCAGTGCTAGGCCTACCTGCTGTTGCTGGACCGTGGTGTCGAAGTTCGAGAACCAAGCGGCATTGAGACTTGCCTTCACGGTGTCGAACCGGCCCGAATCAGGCAATATTGCTGTCATCACGAGGGTCCCACCGTAGTATGGGATATCAACCCCCGCCCAGCCTGTCCCAGTGGCGTAGTTCAAGCTGAGGGCAGAGTTCATGAAGTCCGTCGATGTATTCCCGTTGACCCCGTTAAAAGTCTGAGCATGCGTCTTGTTGGCGTCAAAGGCGGTAAGCCAAGAAGCGTTAAGGTAGAGGGCATTCACGAGTACGAGGCGAGTCAGGCTGTCTAAGAAACCTGGGGACAGCAGTTTCGGAATCAGATTGTTCGTTTCACTCGCAACCCAGTTATTGATTTCGGTCGTAGCCCCATTCGAATCGGCCTTAAAATCCACTAACTCGACGCCACTGTTGTAGTTCGTCATGAGGCTATCCAGAAAAGGCTGCTGCAAGGCCAATCCCTTCTGGACGAAGACATCGTTGGCAAGGTTGAGTACAACCTGCTTGCTCCCATCGCTAGTCTGCGTTGAAGGCTGAGCACACGACTTGACCCCTTGCTCCAACTGATTGGTGGCAGCCTGAATGTCGGTGAGGGCAACATCTGGGTAGAGAACGGTTTTCATCTCGTCAGCAGTCGTTCCCTGAGCCCCATCACTCGTCATCGTGAGGGCAATGAAGCCACTGACCGGTGAGACAGCGAAGTTCTGCCCACTTGGGGCCAGGCTTTTGAGGACCTTCAAACCGAAGTCGTTCAGGTCGTTGTTAACAGCCTGTTGAGTCGCCGTCGATACTGTGGGGTTGGAGTTATATGCCAGCGAGGACTTAGCCTGCTCAGGCAGAGATGATTGCGTGGGATTGCTACTACGTCCGCACGCCAATACAACCAGAGGAGCTAGGGCAACCAACCAAGAGTACTTGTTCATGTTCAATCCTTGCTGGGATGGCCGGTCCATAAGGACATGCCTGTGCCGGCTGAGCGCGCCGGTAATTCAGAATTCCAGCAAAGTATATGCCACCAGGCCGCACCTAATGACGATACGTTCCCGTTCTGAAGGGAGCCTGTTTAGCCGGCTTTCGCGTGAGCACTTGATTCGAGTGGCTCCTCTGGAGCATTGGCCGGCTTCGACACATGTGTCATTTCCGGTTGCGAGTGGCTTGGCCGATCATGGCCCGACCTCAAGACGGCCCAACCTGCGAATGCCTTCTTGGAGCTTCCCAGAGCCAGCCTAAGGCGTCCGTGCGGGACATGTGGCTCCGAGAGGCCGAGCAAGTCGAACTCGGTGGACCTTGCGTCGCAGTGCCCCAAGAACGAGGGCAATGCTCAGAAACGCCAGCGATAAAGGTTCATCGGATGCATTCACTCGGCAGACGCGGCAACTTGGAGACCGCGACTTCTGAAGCGGATGCGATACTGGATTGGCGCGAGAAGCGCTGTGCTCGGTGTCCGCGTCCTTAGCGCTAGATGAAATGCTCGGACTTGCATTTGGCGTCACTTCTGGCGGGCTTGGCAGCGGTTCGACGTTCGTTGCTGAGGGTGCACCAGAGTCCGGTGGCTCAAGCTCCGCTTTTGCTATCGCAACAGAACCAGGCCAAGCACCAGTTTGACCGCGTGGGCAAAACAGTACGGAGTGCATGATGCCACCCTCATACGGGTAAAAACACCGTGAGACGTACCCACGCGCCATCGCCTTGTCGGCGCATACGCGGAACTTCGGCGATGGCTCTGTCCCTGCCAGACTGGTGTTACACGAGATGCCCGCCGAGCACATGTCGCGACGCGAGCAATGCTGCTGGTTCGTAGTGAGCGAGGGCGCCGGGGTTGGCCAGCCTGTCACCTGTGCGAGCACACTCGCGCTGGTGAACCAAACACCCGTCGCGATTTGCCAGCAGTACCGATGTCGCACAGGCATGACGCTACTCCACAAGGGCGCTCGCTGTCCAGCCGCGAGGGCCACCTGCACCGAGCAGCAACACAACCTCTAACATTCGCAGGCTTGCGCTGCTGCACCCGTGGTTACGAGCCTAAGTTTCACAAGGGTGGAAGGCGGGGCCATGGTTGCTCGCCGTCAAGGTCGTAGTCTCAGTATTCAGACAAAGGTAGGGCGAACCGAATGCGCATGGGCAGAGGCCAACGTCCACGATGTCGGTCGGCTTACCCCCCTTAGCGTGCAGGTTCAAGAAACTTGTGCCCCGAGTTCGTCATTGCATAGAGGCCCGATGGATTGGGGCTGCTGCGCGGTTACGCGAACGGCACGCTGGCTCGATTGGACTGCCTGGAGTTTGAGTAGGCTCAACTGCGCACCGGACCGGCAAAGTTTCTTGCCGTGAGACTAAGACTAGTGATTGCTTATTGGTGCGCCGTTCGATATCGTTAGGGAGAGCTTGCTTTGCCCATGGGTGGCAAAGTGACCGTGAGAAGCTGATATTATGCATAAGTATGGCCTCTTCTGCTTTGGCGCGATGACTGCTTTGGTAGCTGCTTGCAGCGGTTCCCTCGCTGCGAGCACCACGACGACTTCAGCCGCCGGGGGCGGGCCCGCCGCCGGCGCGGCCGACGCAGAGCACCTTGACTGCTTGAATTGAGTTGCGTTGGAGCGGCCACGGAGCATCATGCACACCGAACTGGGGCACCATGGTTAACGTGTACGCATACGGGATGGTTTCGCACAGCACAGTGTACTTGCTTCGCGCTGACTTCAGTTTTCCAAAGCCGAACACGTATGCTGAGATCGCCGAAACGCTCACATCGATTGGCGGCGAGGCCGCCAACTCGGCCATCGTCCTGTCGAAGCTCGGGCTCAGTGTCAAACTCGACGGCAACTGGCTGCCAAGGCGCCACGCCGCAGCCGTTCGGGAATTGCTCGGCGGTTACGGTATCGACGTCACTCGCCTGAGTGAAAGCGACGAGTTTGGCACGGACGAACTCGTCATCGCTGACGGCAAAACACGAACTGTCTTCGGAAACTACGCGGCCTTTCACAACGGCCCGGTCCAGTGGAATGCCGCCCATCCCGACGACATCGAGCAAGCCGATATAGTCTGCCTCGACCCGTACTTCCGCGAACAATCGCGGAGAACCGCTGAGTTGTGCGTCGAATTGGGCAAGCCCTACGTCACCCTGGACTGCCGATACGACGACCCCATAGCGATCAACGCAGCGGCGGTTGTCATCTCGCACGAGCTGCGCGACCAAGCGTACGTCGACCGCGACCTCGAGGACGTCTTTCTCAATTACCAAGCTGCTTGCACTGGCCTCGTGATCTTCACATTTGGTAGCGATCATGCCTGGTACGCGCGCGCGGGTGAAGCCCGCAGGACGCACGTCCCGTACAAGATCGACCCCCTCGACACAACGGCTGCCGGGGATTCCTTTCGAGGCGCTATCGCCTACGGTTTGCTCCAAAACTGGACCGACGAAAAGGTTCTCGAATTTGCATCAGCGGTTGCCGCCTGCGTCTGTCTGACGCGACCGCACGCGCTCAACGCTCCTGATTTGGCAGGCGTGCTCGAATTCATGCGGACGCACCAATAGCAATTCCAACAGAGGTGTCTGATTAGCATCAGCGCGAATTGAGCCCAAGGTATTCTAAAGGCTATCGTCTTGCGAACCTACGCCGCAGAGACACGCGCCAGGTGACATACGCGGACTTATGCGAACTCCCCGCTCACGTCCGATGGCTTTTGAGTCCCGCTGCATCTGGGGCGCCCCAGTGGAGCTACGCATCACGATTGGGCCCGGTCTGGCAAGTAACGGTAAGTGCGACATGTAACGACAAGCAACCGGTCGAAACCGTGCCGCGACATCAAGAAAATGAATCCAGCCGAGAAGCCCGCAAATCCGGTTGACGTTCTTTTGGGTCACGGCGGCACGGAAGCGTTCCTGACGCCAATCTACTTCACGATTATCCAAGCAAGTTGCCTGTCAATTCGTTGGCACCAACTCATCTAGCGTCTTGGCTTGTCTGGACGAGTTCGCACCCGTTGGTGACTTAAGAGTTCTGCGAGACCGTCGTTGTGCACCTCGCAAATGCATCTCTTCGCGCCACCTACGCTGGGAATTTGCGTTGGGCAATTCACGTGTTTGGCGATGGATCGCTAGTTGCAGGTGGCATGTGACCACGAAAAAAGGACATCGAGCTTCATGAAAAATAGCGTATGGGTCTTGGCCAGTCTGGTCTTCCTTCATTCGATGACGGCCGTCGCAGTCCCCAATCTTACCGCGTCAGGCGGCAGCACAAGCTACCATCCTGGGGACTTGGCACCCGTCGTCGTCGACGGCTCGCTTACTCTCACAGATGGAGCAGGTCAGCCAATCGACGGCGTAAAGATCAGCATTTCAACCAACTTCGTAGTGGGCGAGGATCAGCTCGCATTTGTTAACGCGGGTGGCGTGACGGGCTCCTACAACGCGACAAGTGGAGTCCTCACCTTGTCGGGGCCGGATACGCCAGCGCACTTTGAGGCGGCTCTCCGAACGGTTACCTATCAGAACCTAAAAAGCGGCAACCGGACCTTAGGTGTCCGACAAGTGACGTTCTCCATTGGGGCAACACGTCTATATTTTCCAGACAATCATCACTATTACGAGTTTATAACTGCGCCGGACATCACATGGACGCACGCCCGAGCGGCTGCGGCGTTGCGTACTTACTATGGCTTGCAAGGCTATCTCGTGACGGTCACCAGCGCCGCAGAAAACGACTTCATCACGAGCAAACTTTCGGGCAATGGTTGGATGGGCGCCAATACGCCCGACTTCACCATCCCGCGTACCTGGTCCTGGGTAACCGGACCTGAGAACGGAACGGCGTTCTTTATTCAGACGACCTGCGACGCCTTTCACATCTGCGGCACGACCAACCAAGGCATGTATAGCAATTGGGAGACCCGGGAGCCAAACAACTCCGCGGGTATTGAAAACTGCGCGCACTTCAAGACCTCGGGGCAGTGGAACGACTATCCCGACGACGCCACATTGGACTTCGGCTCGATTGCGGGCTACGTGACCGAATACGGCGGCATGCTCGGCGATCCCACTCCACAGCTCTCGGGTAGCAAGAACGTCCAGGTTACCGCGTGTGAAGCAAATTGCAGCACCTGCTCAGATGCCAACACCTGCACGACGTGCAATTTCGGGTTCACCGTCGTCGGCGGGGATTGCCAAGTGACCGCGGCGTCGATCCCCACGCTCACCGAATGGGGAACGATCTTCTTCTCGATGCTCATGGGCAGCGCAGCATTCGTCGCCCTTAGAAAGCGCAACGCCGCGAGCCCGTCCTGATGGCCCAGGGCGTGACAACTCGGCGCCGGCGAGGCAAGCGCCGTCAGTCAAAAAACGAGAAGTCCACCTTTCACACCTGGGCAAAGTTCCTTGTCGTCTTTGCCCTCCTATTTCTGGTCGGCTCTAAGTTCCACCAACTGACTCGCGAGCGCACGGCAACCATTCTCGTCGATGCCCTCAATGCACAACCGAGCGCGGCGCTGATCAATCTTGTGACGCCCTCAGAGCATGCTAGAGCCATCAGAAATCTCATCCAGGGGCGCACAAACATCTTGGTGGGCCAGGGTTGCGATGGCCTGGACTGTCTGCTGCTCCTCGTCTCGGCCATGCTCGCTTTCCCGATGGTGGCGAGAAAGAAGGCCATCGGGATTGCAATCGGTGTGCCTCTGCTTTACGGGTGCAATCTGCTGCGGATCACGGGGCTTTATTATGTGCAGCGCCATTGCCCGCAATATTTCCAATTCATGCACGTCAACGTCGGTCAGACGTTCATTATCGTTGTCGGTTGTGGCTTCTTTCTGCTCTTTACGGGCAGCCTAGCTCGCGAGCAAAGGGTATGATCACTCGACGACAACTTCCACTTTTGTTCGTTCGTCTGCTGGTCGTCTATGCAGCGCTCTGCGCGGGAACTTACTTCGGAGGCGATCATCTGTTGATGGTCCTCTCGCCGATCTTCAAGATGGAAATCGAGGCCAGACATCCCGAATATCGCGTCGATTCTCTAGTCGTCGCACACGGCACAGTGAGTCTCGCGGTGAAGGCTACCTATGACACGGGCCGCGGATTTCGCGCCAAGACAAGTACGGGCCCCAGTTTCACCTATCCGATCCTCGTGCTCACATTGTTGGCGGTATGGCCATTCGATTCTCGCCGACGACGCCTATTTGCCATCGGCTCAGCATGCGTTCTGTTGGCTGCAATACTCGCCATCGATCTGCCCGCAAACATCATGCTTGCCGTCGCCGATATCACACAGAAAAAGGAACCCTATTTGCTCTTTCTATACGAAAATGGCGGGCGGCAATTTCTGTCGCTCATTATCTTAAGTATCTCGCTCGGCGCGAGCAGATCTATCATGGGCCCAGCTGCGAATAAATCTAACTGCCCCAACAACGTCGGTCCTACAGGCAATTTTCAATTGCAGACATTGATGCAGGCAAGCCCACTCAATTGTTCGCAGAGACCACCCCCCGGGGGACCTCCAGCAGCTGGAGTTGCGCGTGTTGTCACAGCGAGCGCCGCAAAGGGTCAAAGCGAAAGCGTCGCCACTCGGCGATGAGCAGGTTTCACTGCCCCAAGGGCAACGCGCGAGTGCAGCCAAGCGCTCGCCTCAGGTCGAATCAAGGAATGAACTTGCCGGTCTCGGTGAGCGCCTTGACGATTCGAGCGTCGTTGCGCGGATCTGCGCCGTTCATAGGCGGCTCAATGTCGAAGGCATTGGAAGTGATTCGGTACATCCAAATCAAGGGACCCGACGTAACGCGCTGTGAGACGTTCGCGAAGGTTCCAAGGTAGACGCGAGCGCCGTCGGCCACGACGACGAATGGCACGTGGTCCAAACCGTTGCCGAGCGCCGAGAGAATGCTATCGCCGTAATGCTGACCTGGGTTCAGACCCACTTGGCCCGTGCTCTGCACGAAGGCAATATCGCCGAGATCGATCAGCGGGCTCTGTGCTAGCAGCAATGAATCGAGCGGCATGGCCGCCGCCTGCTCGGCTAGGATTGTTCGATCGCTCAACAAGAAAATCTGGAACCGACTATGTGACGCGTACGTTGCAATGGTCACCTGCGGCGCGTAAAGCCGTGTGCCGAACAAATCGGACGCCGTATCGCTGACTTCAAGGCAAAGGCCCAGAACCCAGGGCGCGTTGAAGGAAAAGGCCGTGACGAGCTCGGCCGTGCCGCGGGTGGCAACTCCAAAGGCCGTATCGGTCGAGCGGTGCACGGCCACGCTCAGTGGCGCGGTGCCGTCGAGCGGGTACAGGCCCGGTTCGGTGCCCGAGCTACCGCCCAGCCTCGATATGACTTCCGCGTCCAGGTCGAAACCCAGCGCGCCCCCGGTGTGCCAGTTGACTCCGTAGGCGGAGCAGCAGTCGAGGACCAGGGCCGATTCGTAGTTCGTGACGGGTGCTTGCAACTCTTGACCTTGGTAATTGACTTTGGACACGCTGCCCGTGCAAAAGTCTGCGAGCAAGACGCCTCCGGTTGCACCAGTGCCGGCGCTCCCACCGGCAGATGACCCGCCTGTGATCGGGGGATTTCCACCTGTGTTCACTGCGCCGCCAGTCGAAAGCTTGCCACCAGTGCCCACCGCGCCGCCGGTCGAAACCTTGCCGCCGGTGCTGGGGCTGCTGCTGGTGCTGGTTGTACCGCCCGTTCCGCCAATGTTCGTTGTACCGCCCGTATTCGCCCTGCCGCCGGCGGCAACGACGATTGAACCGCCGGTTCCGACAGCTCCACCGGTAACCATGGGTTTGTTGCCGCCGGTGCCCGACGTGTTGGCACCACCAGTGACTATCGGATATGCGCTCGCACCGCCCGTCATCGATTGCGTGCTCGTGGTCGGCCCACCCGTGCCTCCCGTAGCGACACTGCTCGATGCGCCGCCGACGCCGCTTGAGCCGCCCTGAGCGGTCGAAAGCGTCGTTGCGCTGCCACCGGTGGTTGCGCCTAGGGCGTTGGTGTCGCTCGCCGACTTTCCTCCACACCCCAGCATCAGCACAACCGAGGTCGTTACGCCAAAAATGGAACGAAATAGTCCACCCACAAAGGACATGATGGGGCAAGTGTGCCCGGTGACATTGTGAGGTGCAATTGATATATCATCTGAATCCAGCGGCGTGAGCCCGGCGTTGCCAACCTTCGCGCCCGGGCGGCTTTGCGCGGCGTTGAGGTAGATCCGAGAAATGCTGTTCGACGAAGAGCGCGACAGGACTGTCATGCTCTCCGTCGGCAAACATCGGATCCTCGAGAAATGCGGTGATTGGCATGACGGATGCTAAATGTTCGTGCGATGGGCCTTCGAACACGTCGCATCGTCATGGTGCACGCGACTCTCGTGGCAGCCACGTTGTGCTCCTGCACAGTGCGTGCGAGTCAGGAAGTCGAGGATCCAACGAATTGGGGCGTACAGCTGGGCGCTCCCGCGTTCTTCGAATTGGTATATCGACCGCGCCTGGTTGGTCCACTGTTCGATGCTGGGCGTCGGGTACTATTGGTAATACCTGGACGTAATTGGGCGCCTCGGAAAAGCACCTGAGTCGAACACAAGGCCGGTTCAGATAGACGTTCATGGCGGGGCACGAGTGTAAAGCCGTCACACAGCCTTGCTGGTCGAACTGCAGACACACGGACCGCACTGCCGCTAGCGAACTTTCTTCACTGGCAGCGTTCAGCACCACTCCGCACTCGGTACAGTCACCAGAAGTGTGGGGCGGGTGGACACAATCGCTGTCGAGCTGGCAGCTGGTATCCGCCACTTGCTGAGCTTGGCCTTGCAGCGCTTGGCAATCGCTGCCACCGATTCCAACAACGGTGCCACCGTACCCAGCGCCCCCGGCACTCACGCCGCCGTCTCAGCTCTAACGTCGGTGGTCTGTCATCTATCGGTGGCACGGCCACACTAGGGGGTTGGCAGGCAATGGGTGGTTCCGCGAACATTGGAGCAACAATCGCTACAGGAGGCTCACCTTCGACAGGTGGGTTCAGGTACAGCGGTGGCACTACAGCCACACGTGCAACTGGTGGTTCCACGAACACCGTTGGAACTACAGCCAGAGGGGGCGCACCACAACAAGTTTGGAGCTCAATTCGATCGCGTTGCGAAAGGTGCTGGGATGAAAGTATTGCGTACAGCGATTCAGGCGCCCCTGATATCCGAGTTAACCGGCGTTACTGAGAGTCGTGGAGCCGTCGCATCTGACGGTAGCGGAATCGAGCATTTTGAGGTGGTTTGCGGTTCCTTGCGCCCAAGCATAGTGAGCGTCATCAACCGCCGGGATAAGTGACTGTGATCTCACCGGGATTCTCGCCATTCGTACAAGTACAGCACAACTGACCACTCGGGCAGAGCAACTTCACAATGCAATCGCAGGACGGGTGATTGAGTTGAGTGAAGCACTTATCTGGAAGCAGCCTGCAGTCGTACGTGTCCGGTACTTCATCCAAGTCCGAGCGCTGCACCTCACAAAATTGCACATCTGTTGTGCAAAGCTGGGTGTCGCAAGCAAATTTGGAAATCGTGGAAGCCCCGCCATCGGCGGCCGCAGTCATTCCGCCAGTTGCCGGCATGCCACCTATCGATGAACTCCCTCCAGTGCCGGCAGCACCACCCGTGCCCTTGGTACCCCCCGTTTGAAGGATGTTCCATGTTTCAAACCATCCTCCCGTTGCAATCAGTCCACCTGTACTCCAGCGACCGCCGGTAGGTAGAAGGCTACGGCCTCCGGTAGGCACGAAGCCCCCCGAACTCGTAGCGGGCAGCCCACCAGTCGATTCAGAGCCTCCAACGGAAGCGGCGCTGCCAACACTTGCGCTCAGGCTCCCGCCTTCGAGTTCGGAGCGGCCGCCGCAAGCAACCACCGACACCATTGCATAAAAGAAACAAGAACTATGCCGACGCATAGGATTGCCCAGTTGTACGCTTTTTCAAAGCTATACGCCCGCCAATTCTCGTGGCATCTAGTTCTGCCGTTGCCGCAGGGGGTGAAGGCAATTCAAAGCCCGTCGCAATGCCAGCACACTCCGCAATCGGTCGCCAAAGAAACGCACAGCGAACGAAGGAGCGCAACGTCCCTATAGTATTCAACCCCGGAGGTCCCCACCAGAACGCCCTGGCGGCACAAGCAAGACTTTTCCGACATTGACTCTGTCCTCGATGCGGCGATGCGCTGCCGCGGCCTCGCTGAAAGAGTGGACCGTGTCAATGCGCGGAGAAAACCGGCTTTCAACACTTTCTTACGATTGCCGATGCGGCGCTGTCAATGCGAACGTTTGCAGACGCGGTGCGTCAGACAACGCAAGGTTTCTGCGAACATTCAACTTTGAACGTCACAAAGGTTGAACCACTGCATGCGCAACCGCACACCGTGCATGCGGTCGCGGGCAGCAAAATCGACATTGCATTTCAAGCTAGGCGCATCGACAACAGATGAAGCCGCCCACTGCGCATGCTGGCAGCTCATTGAGCCTGTTCACCAACGCAATCACGCAATGCTGTCCTTGAGGGCCTTGACTGGCCGCGCCTTAACAACTTTACGGGCTGGCTTTGCCGCAAACGTGGTGGGTTCTTTTGTAAACGGGTTGATGCCTTGACGCGCTGGCGTGGCCGGCTTCTTGATGAGAACGAACTTTGCAAAGCCCGGGAGCACGAACTCGCCCCGCTTCTTGAGTTCGGCGTGTCCGAGTTGAGTGAGCGAATCGAGCAGCTTCACAACATCCTTGCGCGCCCAACCTTCGCCCATATCGCTGAGGATGGCCTGAATCAATGCGCTCTTGGTGAGCTTCTTTGCCGATTTGGTTTTTGGTTTTGCCAATTGAGATACTCCTGTGTAGATAGCGAATGCCCATTGAAAGCACTGATTGCGCCGGAAAGCCAGAATAAAGCAGCTCTAACTTTACGCGCCTTCACTCGATTCTTCGCCAGAAGCTGATTCAGCTTGCCGTAAATCGCGTGCTTTGGTGACGCTCAATATCAGTTTGGCCTCCNNTCGGTGGCTGGTTATCTTGCGTCTTGACGAGCGGATTGCCGTACGCGTCGTAGGTAATGGTCTCGATTGCGTCGGGCGTGCCGTCGGCGTTGCTGTCGGTCTCAGTGCGAATCAGGTTGCCGGCGCTGTCGTAGGTCATCGTCTCGATCGACGTGGGCAGTTGATTCGGTCCTTGGTCGGTCTCCTCGCGGATTTCATTGCCGGTCGCGTCGTACGTAGACTTGGTGATGAGCTGGCTAGTCGAGGTCACTTGTTGATATGTGAGCTGGTGGCCAGCATCGTCGTAGGTCCAGGTCATGACGGTCTCGCCGTTGTTGATGTTGCGTCCGATCAGGCGCCCCTGGGCGTCGTAAGTGTAGACCGAGAAAAAGTCGATTGTGCCGTCGCTGTTGTTGTCTTGCGATGAGGTGAGCATGTGACCTTGGGCGTCGTAGGTGTACGACATGCGCTCGCCGGCGCTGGTGCCCGTGTAGTTCTCTTGGACCAGGATCAAGTTGCCGGCGGAATCGTACGTGCTTGCTTGACTCCAGTCGATGGTACCGTCGTTGTTGTTGTCGCTGGTCTGGAGCACGAGATGGCCTGCGGCGTCCCACGTATTGACCGTGACCGTATTGACCGTGCCGTCGCCGCCGTAATCGGTTAGAATTGTATGCGTGCGCGCCACGGGATCGATGACAACGACGGTTATGTACGTCGCGACACCGGCCTTCGAGAGCACGGTGCGAACGTTGTTGCCCTGGGCGTCGTAGGTGTATGTCCAAACCTCGTCGATCGTTCCGTCCGATCCGGTGTCGGTTGCCAACGTGCACGGCGAGGGAACCTTGCGGCTCGCGCCGCCACCCGTGCCGCCCGTGGCGAAACTGCCTCCCTGAGTGGCGGAGCCACCATTGATGGCACCCGCGTTCCCAGCTACCGACGTGCCGCCCGCAGCCGAGGCTCCGCCCAGCATCGAGTTTCCACCCTGTGCGGACGCGCCGCCCGTTGCCAAGGCTCCACCCGTCGTGGACAGGCCCCCCGTTGCCGAGTCTCCACCCGCCTCTGATGTACCGCCAATGGCAGATTTGCCGGCGGTATTCGAAGCCCCACCTNNGCGCGAAGGACTGTGAACGCGCCGTTGGTTCACTGTCCGGCAGGCGCACGTCTCGATTTGGCCGTTGCCCGGTGCGAGCCAGCGCCACGGGACTGCTGGGCCAGAGGTACGTGGATGGATAACCAACCCAGGTAGGCCACACACAATCGGGA
>PMCK01000577.1 GCA_003154095.1 Myxococcales bacterium
GTGCGCCGGCACGCGGTGGTTTCGTCATGCCGCCAGGACCCCTGCCCACAACGAGCCGGACCGAAAGAACCCCTTCAAACCGGTGGCTTCCAATTGGCTCGCAGAACACCGATCAAAGCTGCCCTTGTCACATCCACAGTTGCCAACGTCAGCGGCCTTTGATATGTGACGCTTTGGTGGTTCCCACTAACAAAAGGATAATCCCAAATATGCGTCGCCACCTATCCACACTGCTACCATTCTTCGGCTTCGCTGTTGCGTGTTCATCGTCAAGCACAACTACTGTAGTTGCTGGCGGCGCGACTTCTACTTCAACCGCTGGAGCAACGGCCACCGGAGGGACCTCAAATAAGTCAACTGCAACTGGGGCAACCGGTGGCAGTACGGGTTTTGCCGGCGGCGCGAGCACTGGGGGCTTGTCCGGTGGCATCGGTGGCTCGGCTGGTGCATCGCACACTGGCGGCGCCTCATCAACTGGTGGCAGCAGCACAAACTTTGCCGGCGGCGCGAACACGGGCGGCCTGTCCGGCGGCATTGGCGGCTCGGCTGGTGCACCGCAAACAGGCGGTACCTCATCGACCGGTGGAAGCAGGGCGACGGGGGGCGGCACTACAACGCTCGGCGGTGCATCGCAAACGGGCGGCGTCCCATCAACCGGGGGAAGCAAGGCGACAGGGGGCTTGTCATCGACAGGCGGCGTCGTTGCAACGGGTGGCACCAGTGCCGTCGGCGGCACGAGAACGACGGGTGGAAGTCCGGCAGCGGGTGGCTCCGCTGCAACAGGCGGAACGGCGACTACCGGCGGAAACCGCAACACTGGTGGCAGCTCTACCAGCGCAACTTGCACGAACACCAGCACAACGATTGGTACGGTGGGCACCTGTTGCGTACAGAATGGAGCCTATGGTTGTTCATCTAACGTTAGCGCGCACAAGGTGCTTTGCAGCAACGGAACCTGGATCGCGAATGGCGATTGCAGCTCGGGGCAGTTTTGCGACACGCGTTCCGGTGGTACTGCGGGGTCGTGCCAGAACGTCATCGCCGAGTGTTCAGGCAAGAACCCGGGGGACACCGTCTGCAACAACCAGGCAGTCGAGACCTGCGGCGCGGACTTAGTCTCAGTGACGCCAGTCAAGACATGCAGTGGTACGACACCGGCTTGCCTCAACGAGGCATGTGTGGCCTGCACTCCAGGCCGGACGCAATGCGACCCCGGCGGAACCAACGGCTTGCAGACCTGCAACTCGAGTGGAGTTTGGGGAAGCTCCGTAGCTTGCAGCGGAACAAAGCCCATTTGCAGTGCTGGCAACTGCGTTGCATGCGCTGGCACCGCTGGGCCAAGCATGGTGGGTCTTCCGTTAAACTACTGCATTGACAGTACGGAAGTAACGATGGCGCAGTACCAGGCCTGGCTCAACACGAACCCGTCGACTACAGGGCAAGTCGCTGGGTGCGCTTGGAACACTGACTTTGCCCCGGGCAGTGATTGCGGCACCTCCTATAATGGCACCGCCATCTGGCCCCCAACTGCGGCGAACGGCAACAACCCTGTCGAATGCGTGAATTGGTGTGACGCCTACTCGTATTGCGCTGCCGCAGGCAAGCGGCTATGCGGGAAGATTGGAGGCGGTACGATTGACTACGCGGGATACGGAACTACGCCATCCGGCCAATGGTATTCAGCGTGCACCTCCAATGGCACCTACTCATCCAGCGGGTACACCTATGGCAATACCTACAATGCCACGAATTGCAACGGTAATGACTATTGGGGAGGTTTGGAACCCTTCTCGACCATTGTCGGCACTATGGGCAATTGCCAATCGCCAGTAACTGGCTATGTTGGCGTGTACGACCTCACCGGCAACGTCTTTGAATGGATAGATTCGTGTGATGGCACTAGTAGCGGCAAAACTGATCACTGCAACTACTCAGGCGGCGCGTACAATAGCGGCCCAGCGGGCGATTTTATGAACTGCGGTTCCATCAACGCCGATTACCGCGCAGCTGGGGGACGTGGCGTCGGTTTCCGTTGCTGCTCCCCCTGAATAGGCGCATTTGTGGCTTGCGCAGGTTGCTTCGGTCAAGGTTGCATCGGCCAGACCCGCCACCAGAAGTTGCGTCCGCGGCCGTCAGCTCTCCGACGTCTTCATTCGTTTGCTGTTTCGCTTGGCGTCTCAACCTTGGGACACGGCTCACCCGTATAGCCCGGTTCGTCAGGCTTGAGTCGACAGGGGTGCACCTCGACACGCCTCACTTGAGGCTTGTACGTAACCTTGCGCTCGTCTTTCTTTTGTTCGCCGCTAGCCAGAGTCACCGTTCGCCAAGTCGTGACGCTCCAGCCAATGCGTCCCCCGCTCTTTTTATGCTCCTTGTCGGGAGCGATGTCAGCATTGGGTAGCCGCTCGACCGGCGGTTGTTCGATTTGCTGGATCCCCGAGACCCCAAATGCAACCCTTCGACCTTCCATGTCTCCGTAAAGCTTTACGGTGATCGACTTTTCCGTGTATTCGGTCTTTATCAGCACACCTGACCTGGTATCATTGCGAAACACGAGATCCGGCTTGGGTATCGACAATGTCGCCTCATGACCCATGGGGTAGCGATCGAACCAATACGTGTGTGCCCGTCGCTCGACAATTTCGAGGCCTGCACGCAAGAGTGCGTTGTAAAACGTCGTTGCAAATTGACTCACACCACCGCCAATCGTCTCCACCATCTCCCCATCTTCGATACTGGGAGCCATGACGAACCCGGCCGCGATCGTGCGCGGACCCACCGCATCATTTACGCTAAATGTCGCGCCAGACATAACAATTACGCCATTGAGAAGATCCGCAATACGATGGATATTGTTGACGCGAGGCTGGCAACAAGGATGCCGTGTAGTAAAAGAACCCATCAGCTCGTGAATTCCCAAGTGTTCTACATCCGCTGCTTTGAGCTTAGCGGGTTCACCTGTCTCGAATTCGATGCTCCCTCGCCTGGGTGAAGTATTGGCCAGCTCAATCAGGCGATCCGCAATTGTCGAAGCCGACACGTGGTAACCTGGGGCCTCCTGTACCACGACCAAACGGCCATCAGCGGTAACGTCGAGGGTTGCGTTTCGGGCAGGCCAATCCAGGGTGACATGTCGGGTGTGCAGCAACTGACTCAAGGCATCAGCGTCAAAAGCGACTTTGAAGGAATCTCTACCTTCATGTTGAATCCTTATGAGTTGCCCCAAATCCGAACGGGAAAGACGAATCTTAACCGAAGGCTTGGCGGACTCGAGCACGATCGGGGACTTTGTCAAACGCTCCGCCGCAGTTCTAAGATTTTCGAGAGTGGAAGGGTCGGGCTGAGGTTCGATTCGCACCAGTGGCAACCTAATGGACCTTCGGTTCAATTCACCGAGGCGGGCAAGAATCAGCGCACTCGCGGCTTTCCGGTCGACAATCTCACCGGGTTGACCCGCGTGTACGACAATTGCCCCTTTCTCGAATGCGAGACTTGCATCCGCGGGTCGATTCGCAATGGCTCGCTTTTCCCATCCATCGATAACCGCATCCAGTGCAGGTCCATCAAGCCGGGCAACGGGGGCAATTCGCCGAGATTTATAGTCCCGGCGTAACTTCCAGAATCCACTTTTCCTAATTCGCCTTGCGTTTTCGACGGTGACGGGGACGTCGACACGATAGCCCAGTTGGTCGACTGTGGTTTCAAATGGACAATTTGAAACTATTATCGCAACGGAACTGCCCTTGAAGCGTTGCCACCAGTCGCGAATCGCGGGGCCCACTTCATCGTCGTGCAGCGAAGTAATTGGAACATCGTCAAGCCATACGACCCACCCCAATTGCGGGAATACGACTGCGGAAACTACCAGACATATCACAAGAATCAGAAGTAGTTGCCCGCGTCGGTGTGTATTGATCGTGCGACGGCTGAGAATCCTTGGCCACACTTTTTGCCAATAGTCTTTCAGTACGCCCAACGACTCGATCCTTTTCACGCAAAACGGGTCCGCGTGTACCACCGTGTCGCCCCCACGACCACGCGTGTCCAAACAGTTGGGACAACCGGATGCTCTGAAGTAATCGTTGGCGCGCTCGTTGCACTGATTCATCGCGTCGCGTGGTCGGCCTTTGCCTCGGAGCGCAATGGCAAATGGTGTTTTTCCGCCAGCGTGGCGTGACATGCCCGCGACGTGCTAAACCGGAATGGATGTGGGTTAGACGTTCGGCCATTCGCCCGGTTCCGGCATATGCGCGCATCTCGGCGCATGTCCTCGATGCTTTGCGCGAATCTCTTTCAGATGACGATGAGCAGACACGCGCCAAGCTTGACGAGGCTTTCGAGCGCTTCGAGCGCAAGCAAGGGCCGCTCTCCACATTCGTCACGGAAGTGCTGGGTAAGCCCCTCGATGAGACGGCGCTCGGCCTCGGCTATTTTCTAACCCTCGCGGTATGGCTAAGCTTCGAGCAGGCGCATGGCAGCCACATAGCCAGCATCACGGATCAAGAGCTCAAAGCTACGCGGGAGCTGCTCACTCTCGATGAACAACTTCGGCAGACGGATCCCAGCGACGTGCTCGACACGGATGATATCGTGGCCATGGAACAGCCGGATTTGTTGGAGTTCATCCACGAGCACGTCGATGCGACCCTAGAAGCGCATGCCAGCGATATCGACGTCGACGACGTGCATGAGGTTTATCGCGTCCTTTTGACCGAACTCTTGGCACTGTCATACGCCGTTGAGCGACCCGCGGGTTTTCCCGTGGCAAAGACCGAACTTTTGGCGTAACGGTTGCGGCGTGGGGACGACGCGACGCGCCAAGACTACCGTCGGTCCAGTCGCAATCGTTCCACGCTTTCGAGCAGGCATAGATGAAAATGGGCTGGGGGCGAGCCTCGGACCCCTGGTCATCACGGCAGTCGTTGCCGAAGTCACTGAGCGTGGAGCGCGCAATGTCGCGCGCTGGGGCTCCCGTTCAGCGGCTCCACTATTGGGTGACTCCAAACAACTCATCAGACATGGGGATGTTCGCCTCGGAGAGGCTTGGGCGCGCACTTTGTGTCCCAAACCGGCGGCGAAACCACTAGAGTTATTGGAACAACTGTCGAGTGTGCCGGTTGCCAAGTTGATGGCACGTTGCCCGAAGCTTGCTCAGTCACAGTGCTGGCATTCCCAGAACGACGAATTTCTGGCAGACGCTGAACTCATCGAACAGGTCCGAGGAGAAATTGAGCGGCTTGAAAAGCTTGGCATTCGACCCTGCCGCGTCTCGTCGCGATTGGTATGCACCGATGAGCTGAACGCTCGCGGTCAATTGGGCGAGAACCGATTCTTGGTTGATCTGCATTGCATGGAAGAGTTAATCGACGGCATGCTAAGCAGCATCCAGCACCCGCTCGGTATCGTATGCGGCAAGGTTGGGGGAATGCATGATTACACGCGTCATTTCAATCTACTGGGCTCGAAGAGCCCTGCTGTAATCAGTGAATCGAAAAAATGCAGCGTGTATAAAATTGCTGAAATCGCGGAGATCAAATTCTTGCGGGACGCCGACTCGATGGACCCACTCGTAATGTTGGCTTCATTGGTCGGCAAGTATTTGAGAGAACTTTTCGTATCTCGGATTGGGTCACACTTCTCTGATCTGATCAGCAATATTAGAAAGCCCAGTGGTTATCACGACTCGGTAACCAAGGACTTCATCAAGGCCACCGACAAGTATCGCCGTCAAGTCGCCTTCCCGACATCTTGCTTCGAAAGAACGGGCCCGCGTGAAACTTGAGCTCAATCGCAGTCGGACGCTAGAGGGACCGCTTGCCACCGCTCTGCTGCGCTTTGGAAGCCCACTGGCTGTGGGGATGGGACTTCAAGTCACGTTCAACCTGGTTGATGCTTATCTAGTATCGCGACTGGGCAGCGGTGAATCGGGTGCGGCCCTTGGAGCCATTGGCATATGCGACCAGATAGCTGCCATTGGAAGTATCATTAGCTTTGGACTATCGACTGCTTCTGCGACCATCACCAGCCACCGGTTTGGCGCGGGAGACATCCAAGGGGCGCGCAAAGTAGCCTGGCAATCGACCTTGCTGGTGTTAGCATTGGGTCTTGCTTTCAGTCTGGTTGGCCTCTTTGGCGCCCATTGGCTCATGAATGACCTGGTAGGAGCGAGGGGCCATGTCGCCGAATTGGGAACGCAATATCTTCGAGTCATCCTGGGCGGCAACTTCACGATATTCTTGTTGTTGCACTGGACCAGTTTGCAGCGAGCACTTGGTAGCAGTAAGACTCCCGTCGCTTTAATTCTATTTTCCAACGTCCTGAATCTAGTGTTGGCTATATTGATGGTGTACGGGCCCGGGAATGCCCCGGCACCTTTCGCATGGGGTCCGGCTATCGCTCGCATAATGTCGATACCTCGCCTGGGTCTCGTGGGCGCCGCCTGGGCAACGGTACTCGCGCGAATGGCCGTGCTCGTGCCGTTGTTGGTGATCCTCGGGCGTCGCTTTGGCATTTTTTCCAATGACACACGCGGCCCTTTGGATCGGAAGCTTTGGGCAACGTTGTGGAACTTAGGTTGGCCCTCGAGCGCTCAACTGGTGGTCCGTGTCATGGCCATGTTGGTCGTACAGTCTTTGGTTGCACGCGCATATACGTCGGTGGACGATCAATCGGCTACGACGGCACTCGGCATAGTATTTAGGCTCGAAACGATGGCCATGTTCATTGGCCTCGGTTGGGGCAGCGCGGCTCAGACGTTCGTCGGACAAAATCTCGGGGCTGGACAGAAAAGTCGTGCCAAGGCCAGTGGTTGGATTGCGGCCGCCTACAATGCCATCATGATGGCGATCCTTGCCCTAATTTATGTGAGTTTTGGCCGAAAAATAGTCGCATTTTTCGACAACTCGCCGCAAGTCGTAAGCCTTGCACTTGACTACATTCGGACAGTATCGGTGAGTTACGTTGGGCTCGGCGTAGGCATCGTGCTGGGCGCTGCGATTCAGAGCGCTGGCCTGACTCGACTAACCTTGGCCGTTGATAGCATCGTATTATTTGGCGTGTTGACGCCGTGCATTGGCGTAATTGCATACTTGGGTCTTCCCGTTACTCGCATTTGGCAATCGGTCGCTCTTTCATACGCTGCGTTTGCGGTGGCGTACGTGCTCGTCTACCGGCAGGGCGGGCTATTCGAAAGGGGAATCGGCTAACACTGTTTTTCACTGGGCGGTAATCTGGCTGCCGAATCGTCCCTCTCGACATAAATGTCTATTGCAAGTCATCCTTCCGTACCTTAGCGTGGTTTAGATTCCGGGGAGTATTCGTGCATTTTCGTTTTGCTTGGGTTGGGTTGGGCTTCGCGGCAACTCTGGGTTGCGCCTACCCTGCGTTGCAGATGTCGGAGCCCGCACGCAAATTCCTGAACCGGCAGTGGGGCTCTGGCTCGGTCCCACGTCGGCCGGCGCCAGCGGCGTTTTTTGAGACGCTGCAGTCCGCGCACGGGGGCGAAAGATGCGTGAGCCCTCGTGCTCGGTTAGAGATTCTGTTATGATCTTGCCGTATTTTTCATGGCGGTCAATGATCAATTGGGACGTAACGCTCGAGTCGGGTTTTGCGCGATTGCCCTGGTCTCGCTCGCAGCGAGCATTGTCTTCATACTAGCTAACAGGCTTCCCGGTCTCGGATATTTTGACGGCTCTGAATATGCGCTGCACATTCAGGGTGGGGGAATCGCACACGCGCCTGGGTACCCGCTATTCATCGTCCTCGGCAAGGCAATCCATGCAATGGGCGCGGATGGCTTTCTCGCCCAACAGCTGATTTCCGTTCTGTCAATTTGTCTTGTAGCGCTTGCCTTATTTAAGACCTTCGCTCTCGAAGTTGGAATTGCTCGACCCGGCTTTGCCGCTGCCTTCGCAATCTCGATAGCTGGACTCGGGGCGTCCTACTATTTGCGTTTGTTCGCGATACTGCCGGAAGTTTTCATACTGAACGTGGGATTGTTCGCGCTCCTGATCCTTGCCATTACTCGCTTCGGTTACGATCCTAAACCGCAGAAATTGGCGGCTGTTTTCTTTGTCTATGGTCTTGGGGTTTGCCATCACCATACGCTTGCGTTCACCTTGCCCGCTTGCCTGTACTTGATAGCTACGAAGGTGCGCCGGCTCGACTGTGTGAAAAGTGTAGTTTTCTCGCTAGTCGGGCTAGTGGCGGGTTGCCTTCCACTTATTTATCTCTTTGCGGCCGGTAAGACGGCAGAAAGCACTTACTATCGAGTTCACGATCTTCAATCACTCCTGTTCGTTCTGCTGCGCAAAGGCTACGGCACGTTCCACTTGAGTCCTCTCAATAGTGAAACCGATATCGGGGGCCTGTATTCTTTGGCATTCCAAGGACTGGTCAAGAATTTCAACACGCTGGGTTTGGTCGCGTTCATCCCTCTGATCTTCATGCCATTCGCGACAAGGAGCACGGCCCTATCGCGAGCCAACAGCGAGAGCCCCAAATTAAACGAGCACTTGCCAGCCTACGGTTGGAAAAGCCCTTCGCTGATCGTGTCGTTGTCCGCTCTCGTCTTGTTCTTCGTGATCTTCATTCCCAATTGTAACCTCGAGCTGGGAGTAAGAACCTATCGCACAATCTTCCTGCGGTTTCTCACGATACCGTGTTTCTTGCTGACCTATATCGCCTTCAAAGCCGCACTCCGCGCCTGGGACTGGTCGGTGAAGTGGGGAGCTAGGGGCCAGATCTCCGTGATGGCCACGATGCTGGTGTGTATTTTCGGCTCGGCTATCGCAAATGGTTCGGGACTACGCTATCGAAACTGTGACTTGTTGGATGAGCACGTGCGTTCGGGTTACTCGGCCATCTTTTCGCGGACCCAGCCCGAGCCGAGCCCGGTTGGCAGCAACCACTACAAATGCCTGATCTTTGCCCAAGGCGACACGCTGCTGATGGGAATCAAGTACTATAACGAGTTCGTCGCCACCCGAAAGTGCTTCGTTTTCAGCTCCACCTCCCTTACAGGTCAATTCCTGAACAGAAGTGAATTGCAGCTGGCATCGAGGACGCTGGAAGTTAGCCAGCCGAGTCTCGAATCCGGACAGTTCGCAACTCGCCCCGAAGCATTGCTCAATCTATTCCTGAAATTGGATAAGCTTGGCTACGGCATATTCGTCTTTAGCGTGACCGACTTTACCGGATACTTCGGGAAAATGTTCGTCAACAGCCCATTCGCGTATCGCCCGGTTGGCAATATTCTGCAGGTCGTTACCAGTACGTCCGCTCCCTTTGGAATGGATCAAATGGTTGCATCTTACGAATCTTATGTGATCGATTTGGAAGTATACGTGCGTAAATTGCAGGTTCGCGGCATCCCGTCCGAGGTGGTTGACAGCCAGGCCAATCAAGCTCTGATCTTGAACCTTACCGACTATGCAAAGTTTGCCCGCTTTTATCCAGCTCCGCCCGACGCGATAGCCCAATTGCTGCTCAGGGCCGAATCTGTTCAAGCGAAGTGGCTGGCGCTCGTCCCGAGGGAATAGGCTTACCCCGCGGCGGCTGACGGCTACCTATTTTTCAGAAGGTCCAAGAGCGGCGCGTGCATTCGCCCATTGGTGGCTACAACATTCCCAGTGTCCAGGCGCGCCACCGAGCCGTCGAGAGCAGTCACTCGACCCCCTGCGGCAAGCACGATGGCCGCACCTGCAACGATGTCCCAAGCGTGCAAACTGCGCTCCCAATATCCGTCGTACGTGCCATCTGCTACAAGACACATATCTATCGCTGCGGAACCGCATCGGCGTACGCCGCGGGCGTGCTTCTTGACGTTGGCCCAAGCCAGAAAGTTGTTCTCGGGTTCACGCTGACGATCGTACGGAAAACCTGTTGCAAAAAGCGCCTCGTCCACAATCTCTGTCTGACTGACTTCGCAAGGCTGACCATTTCTCGTCGCGGGTCCGTTTTGGTAACCCACCCAGGCGAGGTTTAGAACAGGCGCAACTACGGCACCGGCCGTGGGAATGCCGCGGTCCATTACGCCGATGCTCACGGCAAAGAATGGGTGACCATGAACGAAATTCGTCGTCCCATCGAGTGGATCACAGTACCAGCACAGGCTCTCCACTTCGATGCCGCCTTTTTCCTCGGCAAGCAAGGGTATCTCGGGCGTAAGCTCACGGAGCCGACTGCGCAAGAACTGCTCGCTTTTTAGGTCATACTCGGTAACTAAGTCGACCGGACCTTTTTTGTCGGCAGCGGGCCGCTTTCGGTAACCCTGCACGACGATCTTTGCGCAATCCTGCGCGACTTGCAACGCAATCGCCGNNACTTCCTTGCCGTCCATGAAGAACCACTTGCCGTCGATTTTCTTGAAGCTCGCGCGCTCTCGATGCGGCACCGTCACGTTACCCATCTTGTAGCGTGCCAAGAATTCCACGACGCCCTCTTCGTCAGTCGCGGCGCCATTCTCAGTTGCCAGGATCTCGAGCCCGAGCCATTTCGAATTCTTGCTCCAGGTCTCGGTATTCTTTCGGTCGATTTCACCAACCGTTGCCGGGTCATGGGACTTCAATACAAAATCGATGTTACCCGTTGCATACGCCGCGTAGCGCGCGCGCATCAGACCTTCTGCCGTGTCGGGCCAACTCTTCCCTTCGAGCGCGGGACCACAACAAGTTTCGATTGATTCACCTAGGCCACAAATACAAGTCACATGATTCTCCAGGTAGGGTCGTCTCGAGTCTTATCCTTCCGCCACTCGGACAGCAAGCTCAGGATGCAACGTAACGAAAATGAAGCCTTCATCGAGTAGAATTCATTCGAAAGGCGAACAAAGCCGTTCTTTGCTCGGCGTTTCGGCCCGGTTGCCCCGCAGACGATTGGGCGGCCCAATACCAGCCATGCGAGTTTACGCAGCGCGGTTTTCCAGCGCATCAAGCAGTAGCTTGTGGATTCCGCCAAAGTCTCCATTAGACATTACTACAATTGCATCGCCGCTGACGACACGCGAAAGCAGCTCACTCACAATTTCCGTCACCGAAGGATACTCGGCCGCATCTTTCCCCAGTTTACGCAATTCGGCAACGAGGCGGGCCAAGTCGAGACGATCGTCAGCAGGTACATTTGTACGCCCAATCGGCGCGAGCAATATCGTGTCGGCGGCAGCGAATGCCTCTGCGTAGGCTTCTTGATGGATTTTGCGGCACGCGGTAGCGCTGCGCGGCTCGAATACGGCAACCAACTTCCCGTTGCGGAACCGCTCACGTAACCCCCGCAGTGTCATACTCACCGCGGTTGGGTGATGGGCAAAGTCGTCGATGACGGCAACCCCACCCGGCGTTCCGAGCAGCTGTTGGCGTCTCATTACGCCGCGAAACCGGGGCAACGCCACACGCAAGTCACCGAGTGGTACTCCATAGCCTTGCGCGACAGCGGCTAGCGCGGCGATCGCGTTGCCGATATTGTAATCGCCTGCCAAGTGCGAAATGTAGCGTCCGGCGTATACGCCCCCCGCATACAAGTCGAAGGACGTGCCTTCGCTATTGCTGGGCAGTGGAGCCGCCAGCCAGTGCGGGGATTGACCATGCGTGGGCTCGCCTTGAAGCGCGTACCAAGCGACGGCTGCACGCCCATGCCGTAGCACTAGCTCGACAACATGCGGATCGGCGGCGCGGGCAACGATGAGACCCGTTTCCGGTATGCCGGCAATGAATTGAGCAAACGCGTCCAGGTATTTGACGAAGTCTGGATAGATGTCGATATGATCGTGCTCGATGCTCGTAATGACTGCGACTTCTGCTCCGTAATGCAAGAATTTGGCGGTCTTTTCGAAGAAGGCCGTGTCGTATTCATCGCCCTCGATTACGAATGGCCGCTGGCGCTGCAAACCTGCCGCGATTGGAAGAGAACTAGGCAAACTGGGCAACGGACGGGCACTTGTTCCAAAATCGATTGGGATTCCACCAATCAGGAAGCCGGGCATCCTTCCGGCAGCATCCAAGAGAAATGCTGCGAGCGCGGTGGTAGTCGTCTTGCCATGGGTGCCTGCGATCACCAAGGGTGAACTCCCGGCAAGCACAAGCTCGCGCAAAGCGCCGGCGATGTGGGTAACACGCAGTCCACGTTCGAAGGCAGCAACTGCCTCGGGATTGTCACGCCGACACATGTTGCCAATCACGACAAGGTCAGGTTCCGTGTCGAGGTGCGCGGGGTCGAATCCCGGCATACATTGGATACCCCAGTGTTCGAGCGCAGGCCCCATGGGCGGATAAAACGCGATGTCACTACCCGTGACGCGATGCCCCATTTGACTGAGCAGGCCCGCGAGGGCTCCCATGCCAGTACCGGCGACCGCAACGATATGCACGTGCATGGGGAGTTCGTAGCAGCACTCAGAAGCCTTGGCGATACTTTCGGACTATAGTGCTGGCTCGTTATGGTGCCGTCATCTTCACACAATAAGCGAGCACTTGCCCTTAACGCCATCGGCGCGTTCTTTGGACTTGCGGCCCTATTTCATTTGGTACAGATCGTGTGGCCCCGAGTTGGTGACGGCAGCTCGGTAATGCGGCATGGGCTATTCGTATTGGTCGATGCGGGCGTCGGGTTCGGATTTTTCCGGAGGCCCAAGTTCTTTCTTTGGCTGTTTTGCGCCCTCGGACTTCAACAGATCTACAGCCATGGCCGCTCGTTTCTAGTCGCATGCACCGCCGAGCACCGACTGGATTGGCAGTCACTGCTCGTGCTCGTGACTATCCCAATAGCCGGACGGCTACTATGGCTCGAGCATCGGTCATTCGGGGACCGACCATGATCGACAGCCTATCCAATTTCGCTACTCCGGTTGCCGATTGGTTTCGTTCCGAACTCGGGGAACCAACGCCTGTGCAAGAGCGCGGTTGGCCCAAGCTTTCCGACGGTCATTCGACGCTTTTGCTCTCACCAACGGGCTCCGGCAAAACCCTAGCAGCATTTTTAGTCGGTTTGAATCGATTGATGTTCGGCGAACAAGCGAGCGCTGGTGTGCGGCTGCTGTACATCTCGCCCCTGAAGGCACTCGCAGTCGACGTCGAGCGCAACCTAAGGCTGCCACTGGCTGGAATAGAGCAGGCAGCCATACGCCTTGGAGTTGCGTTTGATATTCCGAGCATTGCCCTGCGTTCGGGTGATACGCCTGCCATTGAGAGGGCTCGATTTCGGCGCAAGCCCACTGACATTCTGATTACAACGCCTGAATCCCTTTATCTACTCTTGACGTCGGATGCTTCTCGACATTTGGCCTCGGTCGAGACAGTAATTATCGACGAAATACACTCAATGTTGAGCACCAAGCGAGGCGCGCATCTTTCGCTGAGCCTGGAGCGTCTCGAACGCCTTCGCAGAGGAAAGCCACTACAGCGCATCGGGCTAAGCGCGACGGTTCGACCCATCGAAGAGGCTGCTGCATTTTTGGGTGGGGGTCAGGTCGGCGTGGACGGCAGACTCGAGCCACGCGCCGTCGAAATCGTTGATACGGCGCAAACACCAAACCTTCGCCTTGTGATCGAAGTTCCAGTACAGGACATGGATCGCTCGGGTTTGCCGGGAGCTGAACGCTCGATTTGGCCTGCAATTCACGCGCCCCTCGTTGAACTGATTAGGCAACATCAATCAACGCTGATTTTCGTAAATAGCCGGGGCCTCTGCGAACGTTTAAGCGCTTCGTTAAATGAATTGAGTGGCGAGGCACTAGTTCTGGCTCACCATGGCGCCGTTGCCCGCGAGCGGCGCCTTGAAATCGAGTCATCCCTCAAGAGTGGTCGGCTGCGTGGACTCGTTGCTACATCGACGTTGGAACTGGGCATCGACATGGGGGCTATCGATCTCGTCGTGCAGATCGAAGCGCCACCTTCCGTCGCGTCTGGGCTTCAGCGAATTGGTCGTGCAGGTCATCACGTCAGCGGCACTTCCCTTGGAATAATCTTTCCGAAATTTCGGGGGGATCTGCTTGCCGCCGCGGCGACATCGACCGAGATGCAATTGGGTGCTGTGGAGGCGCAGTATTATCCGCGCAATCCCTTGGATGTTTTGGCGCAGCAGATCGTCGCCATTGTATCAGATGGTGAAATTCACAAGCAGGAGCTCTTGTCTATCGTGCGCCGGGCGGCTCCGTTTTTCGATCTGTCTGAGAGCACATTCGCGTCCTTGTTGGATCTATTGTCTGGCCGCTACCCCTCGGACGAATTTGCCGAACTCAAGCCTCGAATCATTTGGGATCGCGCGAATGGGCTTATTACCGCACGACAAGGCGCGCGGCGCATAGCAATCGTAAATGGCGGAACAATTCCGGATCGAGGACTTTACGGTGTCTTTCTTGCCGGTGATCCGGGCAAGAGAAGCCGCCGAGTCGGCGAACTCGACGAAGAGATGGTCTTCGAATCGCGCGTCGGCGACGTGTTCTTGCTGGGAGCCAGCTCCTGGCGCATCGAGGACATCACGTATGACCGAGTTCTGGTAAACCCCGCACCCGGAGAGCCAGGTCGCATGCCATTTTGGCATGGTGATCGCGCGGGGCGCCCATTGGCTCTAGGACGAGCAGTTGGAAAATTGGCTCGCACGCTTAGCACGAGCAATGCGGACGAAGCGCTCAGCGACCTCCAGGCGCGTGGTCTCACCCCACTCGCAGCCAAGAACCTGATCACGTATTTGAGCGATCAACGGCAATGTACGGGAGCAATTCCGTCCGACGAGAATATCATCGTCGAAAGTTTCCTTGATGAACTAGGAGACCATCGTGTATGCGTACTATCGCCGTTTGGGAGCCGCGTGCACGCGCCCTGGGCCATCGCTGCGATGGAGACTCAACGCCGAACCTGGGGCATCGAAACGGAAGCAGTATGGTCTGACGACGGCATCGTATTTCGGTTTCCCGAGGCTCGTCCTGCGACCCTTAGTGCGGTCATACCCGAAGAGATTGACCTAGATGAATTGTTGCAGCAGGGGCTCGCCAAAAGCCCGCTATTCGCGACGTATTTTCGAGAAAATGCAGCACGAGCATTACTATTGCCTAGGCGACGACCGGGTCAGCGAACTCCGCTATGGGCTCAGCGACGCCGGGCGGCAGATCTTCTGCGCGCAGCCTCGCGATTTCCGGATTTTCCGATCCTTCTAGAAACGTTTCGAGAATGTTTGCGCGACGTATTTGACGTGCCCGGTTTGCGTGAGTTGCTCGCGGCGGTTCGACGACGCGAAGTGCGAGTGAGTCAAGTCGAGTCGCGCACAGCATCCCCCTTCGCAGCATCCCTGCTATTCTCTTACGTGGGCAACTTCATATATGACGGTGATGCACCACTTGCCGAGCGCAGAGCGCACGCGCTAACAATCGATCAAGCCCAATTGAGGGAACTTCTCGGCGAGACCGAGTTGCGTCACTTGCTGGACTCTGAAGCCATTTCCGAGATTGAGCGCGAAGCGGGACGCGCAAACGTGCGCCTGCGACACGCCGATGACCTGCATGATTTACTAATTGCTATTGGCGACTTGGATCTGTCAGAAATCACCGGTCGCAGCGACAATTCCGTGAATGTCGAAGCTTGGTTGTCACAACTAAAGGGACAGGGACGTGTCGTTGAATTGACAATCCGCGGGAGAGAGCGCTATGCAGCCGTCGAGGACATGAGCCGCTTTCGCGACTCGATTGGAATTGTGGCCCCAGCAGGTATCCCAGCTGAATTCTTGAGTCCATTGCGTGACCCGCTCGGCGACATAGTGTCACGCTTTGCTCGAACGCATGGTCCATTTACACAAGAGGCGCTGACGCTTCGCTACCCATTGTCGGAAAGCCAAGTGACTTTGGCTCTGCAGAACTTGGAGCGCGTGGGCAGGCTAATACGCGGGAAGTTTCTGCCTGCAGGAAAGGGCATTGAATGGTGCGATTCGGAGGTACTGCGTCGCATCAAGCAGCGCAGTCTCGCGCGCCTCCGAAACCAAGTCGAGGCTGTCTCTCACGCAGTGTACGCGCGATTTCTCGTGGAATGGCAGGGCGTTGCTCAGCCACGCGCCGGCTACGATGTGCTCTCCTCTGCGATCGATCAATTACAGGGTGCACCTCTCGTAGCGTCCGTGCTCGACCGTGAACTGATGCCCGCACGAGTTCACGGTTACCATCCCGCCGATCTCGACGAATTGACCAATTCCGGAGAATTCATATGGCGGGGGCTAGAGTCGCTGGGTGCGGCCGATGGGCGAATTGCTCTCTATCGAGCGGAAAACTACGCACATCTGGCACCTGCATCATCACCGGTTCCAGGGGAATTGGCAGACAAGATTCGTCAACTATTGTTCCAGGGCGGCGCGTCGTTCTTCGCGGAGCTAGTTGCGGGTACTCGTGCTTTTCCGAACGAGTTGCTCGATACTCTATGGTCGCTCGTATGGTCGGGCGAAGTCACCAATGATTCCCTAGCGCCCTTGCGTTCACGAATTTGGGCGAGTTCCGGACGGCGCCCGGAACGCAGACCAGGACGCCGCCCCGCGAACAATCCGCGCCTGGCGGGAAGTGAAGGTCGTTGGTCGCTGCTTGCGCGCTGGCTACCGTCGCCGGCACCGTCGCCCACCGCAAGACTTGCACGAATGGTGGACGTTTTGTTGGATCGTTATGGCGTATTGCCACGGGAAATGTTGAGCACCGAATCTTTCGCGCCATTCTCCGAACTCTATCCGCTACTCAAAGCCCTTGAAGAAGCAGGCAAGCTAAGGCGCGGCTACTTTGTCAAGGACTTGGCGGCTACTCAGTTCGCGCAGGCCGGTGCAGAAGATCGACTAAGACTATTGCGCGAAGAAAGTCGGCTCGCTGCACCAGTTACTTTGGCAGCCACTGACCCAGCTAACCCGTATGGTGCGGCATTGCCCTGGCCCGAGGGGGAAAGTCGTCCACAACGCGCCGCAGGGGCGCGGGTAATAATCCTCGACGGCGCGCTGATTGGATACATTTCGCGTTCGGCGCACAGCATATTGACCTTTTTCCCCAGCCCGAGGGAGGAATGTCGGCTATGCGAAGAGGCATTGGCAACCGCCCTCAAGCGCCTTATCGACGGACACGCGCACCGAAGTTTAGTCATCGATGAAATCGACGGGCGGCCCCCCGCTACATCGAATTTCGGGAGGGCCCTCGAGCAGTTGGGCTTCGTCGCCACAAGTAATGGGTATATCTATCGCGCGGCTCAGGAAGCGTGATCGAGCACAAGCGGCGATGCGTTCCGATGAACTGGACCGAATCATTTCGTGGGCGTAGGTTGCAGGCAACGATCGATACTTGGGCGGGCGATTCGGCCATTTATTAAGGCATGCACTTGCCTGCGTTTGTAGAGTCCTGCTACAGAAGTGACCGTCATGAAGATTACAGACTTATTGGCAACACGGCACCCAGCATTCTCGTTCGAGTTTTTCCCCCCGCGCGATGAACCGGGCCTGCAGCGACTATTCGAGACGGTGGCTGATTTGCGCGCCTATCGGCCCGCATACGTGTCGGTGACATACGGGGCAGGCGGAAGCACGCGCCGATTGACCCTTGACCTCGTGCGACGCATCAAGGCCGAGACGGGAATCGAAACGATGGCGCATCTTACCTGTGTCGGTTCCAGTCGCGACGAGATAGCCCTTGTCGTCGATCAGCTTGTCGATGGTGGTATCAAGAATATTCTGGCTCTGCGTGGCGATCCGCCTAGTGGACAGGTAAGTTTCCAGGTCGCTGACAACGGATTTGCCCACGCTGACGAACTTGTCGCATTCATTCGTGAGCGGCACCCGCAATTGTGTATCGGGGTGGCTGGTTACCCCGAAAAACACACAGAGGCATACGATTTTGCAACTGATCTGACGCATCTGAAGCGCAAGGTCGATGCTGGAGCCAATTTCATCGTTACTCAGTTGTTCTTCGATGTTTGCGACTACTTCGGCTTCGAAGAGCGTCTAGCTGAAGCCAACATCACCATACCCATGTTGCCCGGCGTCATGCCGATTACCAACGTTTCGCAGATCAAGCGGTTTACGGCGCTATGCGGCGCTCACATTCCAGCGCGCTTGATGGCCCGATTAGAGTCGGTTCAAACCGATCCCGAGTCCGTGCGCGCCGTAGGCGTCGAACACGCCGTGCAGCAGTGCCGGGAGCTATTGTCACACAACGTCGCTGGCATTCATTTCTATACTCTCAACCGTTCAACTGCAACGGTGGAGATTATTCGACGATTGCTCTTAGACAACGACAACACGTCATTGTTGTTGGCAGAATTTGTCGACCGCGCNNCTTTCGGGGTGCTCGAACTTGGACGCGAGCCGGTCGCAGGACCTACCGATTGCATTTAGATTGTCTCTTATGTCTTGGGCAAGGCGTATGAGTTCCGGCTCTTTGAATTTCAACTTAGTGAGTCGAGTCGCGGCCGCAGCATATTTCTTTGCGGCGTCGTGATACTCCTGCGCGGAGGCTGGGGCGCGTTTTAAGTAGACCGCGGACAATTCCTTCAACTCAGGATTGACGCCATCCGCGAACGCGCGACACTGATGCGCGCGCTCAAAGTGTTGACACCCGACCAAAATAAGAGAACATCCGACCAAAGCCAGCGCTATTCGCATGCCTGCTCTGTTCGTAGCATCACGCGACAGCGGTGCACGGGCTTCAGCCTCATTTTGCCCCTTTTCCTCGCTTGCGGATGCCA
The DNA here is from genome assembly GCA_003154095.1 of Myxococcales bacterium. GTDB lineage: Bacteria > Myxococcota_A > Polyangia > Polyangiales > Polyangiaceae > FEN-1139. The sequence goes on from PMCK01000577.1 coordinate 18,684, forward strand.
GCGCTCGGACGAGCCGCCTTTGCCCGACCGCATCCCCCGACAAGCGACCACCCTGCCGGCGGCGCCCAGCGCCACGGCAGAAGATGCGGGGAAACCGTGGTTGAAACGTCAGCTGGATGACTTGCGGGACAGAACGTTGAAGTGGACGCCTCGCGATGAAGCCGCGTCGCGAGTTGTATTTGTAGGCGAGAGGCTATTTGCGCAGCTAGGCTCGGAGCTTATCGCCATTGACCCGACAGGCAAGACGGACGTGACTAGGTACCCTGTCGATGGTCCGCATCAGCTGGCACCCCTCACAGATGGCAGTGTGCTTGGTATCGGCCCAAAGAGTACTTTTCGACTACGACCCGGGGCCAAGAGCGCTGACGCGCTCAACAAGGTATTGCTGCTGCCACAGAATCAACTGTACGCGAGTGCGAGTGATGCAGCTCGCTTCGACGTGCTCGATGTCATAGCCGGGCAATGGACGGGCTATGGCCTTCAAGAAAAACCAAGTGTTTCATCGGTTTGGCTGCCTGACAGCAACTATGACGTACCTGAATTGAAGCTCGGCCATTGTGCTCAACTTGTCGATGGTGGGTATGGTTGCTTCGCAAAAGACCAGCTGTGGCACATCTATTCGCGAAGCCGGCCCAAAGCCATGGGCAAGTGCGGGGTAGGCATGCCAGTGTGGCGAGTATTGGGCGGAGCACGCGCCGATCAACTTTGGTTGGCGCGCAATGATGGTCGTCTCGAAAAGTGGTGGTTTGGGCCACCACTGAAGCGGCTGTCCGTCATTCAATTGCCCTTTACCCCATTGGATCTTTCGATTCAAAGGGACACTGTGGCGGAAATCAGAATCGTGCAGCAGCGTGCTAATCCCAAACAGCTAACTTTAGTCGTGATGGATATCGAGGGCAAGATGCGCTTCGAAAAGTCAATCCTAGCCAACGGCGAAAACGATTCGAGTTCCATTGATCAGGAAATTCGAGAGGCGGAAGTGAGCGTTCACAACAAGCGACCCTGGGTAGCCATTCGCACCCATCACGGGGTTTCAATTCTCGACGCGATGACAGGGGAAACCATAATCGAGGCGCGCTAGGGCGTGTCCCTAGTAACTGTCCGACAAACTCGGATGATGACACAGGAAGGTCGGAAGATCGCCCCTAGTCACCTGACCCTAATCACACCCCGCGGGAGTATGCCTGTCGAAAGGATCGCGGGCCAAGTTTTCTTCCGATACGGCCCATAGCTGGTGAAGATTCAATAACTCGGGCATCGTCACATTGTCCAATGAAGACAAAGGTCTGCGCAAAGCCCAGCCAGGAAACTCTCGAGCTCAAGAAGGTCGCGCAAGAGCTCGCCCGCCGCAATGGCGAGCTACCCTCGACGTTACATGTCTTGGCTGCGGTAACGTTGCGTTCGGGCGCAGCTGCAGATCTACTTCTTGAACGAGGTGTCACTGCAGATCGGCTGATGAGCAGCAGCCCGCGCGTCGATCTGCACCGCGACTCGGTCGAAAGGGTATTTGCTCGTGCAGGCGAGGTGGCGTCCCTCATGAATGAAAGCGCCCCAACGGATGTGCACGTTCTGGTTGCCCTTCTAGGAGAGGGCAATACGACGGCCAAGCGTGCATTAGTCAACAGTCGAGTTGACATCGCGCACCTGCGGGCCGCCGCCATGCACGTTGGCCTTGGCTGGATTGGGCGCCGGCGTGCTGCCGTTAGACAAACTGCGCAGAGTGTTCAGCCACAAGCCAATGCAACGGAAAAGTCCCGCATTCCCTCCGGCGTTACGATCCCTCTCTTTTCGGCGCCCCGGTCGCTCGGGCTGGGCAAGGATCCACGATTGGCAAATCGCGACAAGCGAGCGCAGATCGTGCCGATGGTGCCTTCTCGCGGGAAAAATGAAATAGATTCAAAGGGCCCAGATACCTCGACCGGCAGCATACCTAGCGCCGCGCCTGGCAAGCTCTCAGCGGAGAGTCCGCGTGCATTGCAACGCCGACCCAAGCGCCATCTGTCCGAAGACTATGGCCTTGATCCTCAGAAGCTCCCAACGCTGGCTACTCTCGGAACCAACCTCTGCGCATTGGCGGCTCGGGGCTTACTCGACCCCGTCGTCGGGCGTGAGAACGAGATCGATCAATTGCTCGATGTTCTGGCCAAGCGGCATGGGAACAATCCCGTGCTCGTCGGACCCGCCGGCGTCGGCAAGACCAGTGTTGTTCGCGGACTTGCACAGCGAATCGTAGGCCTCAATGGCCGCTTGTCAGCGGACGAACGGGTGATCATCGAGATCTCGATTCCAGAACTGGTTGCGGGAACGGGTGTGCGTGGCGCGCTGGCACAGCGAATGGTCGCCATACACCAAGAAGTCAAGCGGGCAGCAGGGCGCGTCGTTGTGTTTTTCGACGAGATTCATCAGCTATTCGTGGGGGACGCAGCCGATGAAATCTGCGGTGAATTCAAACTTGCGCTTTCCCGGGGAGAGCTGCCCTGTATCGGTGCCACCACCGTCGAGGAATATCGGCGCGTCATAGACTGCGATGCAGCCTTAGCAAGAAGATTTTCAATAGTCGAAGTCGAGGAGCCAAGTACAGGCGACACGCTGAAAGTTCTCGAATCTGCAGCAGCAAAGCTGGGCTCGCATCATCGCGTAGCGTACGAATCGGATGCGTTGAATTGTTGTGTGGGCTGGACGGTGCGCTACCTTCCCGGGCGCCTTCTGCCGGACAAGGCCGTATCGGTCCTGGATTTAGCGGGAGCTCGCGTGCGGCGCCGCTCGGGCCACACGGTGGCGCGTGAAGCCGTCGCCGAGGTTGTCGCCTCATTGGCAGGAATGCCGATTGAACGGCTCTTGGAATCGGACGCGGAAAGATTTCTAGCGCTGGAACAGTTGGTAGCTAAGAAAGTCGTAGGTCATCAGACGGCACTGCGAAAAATCGCCGACATATTGCGGCGTAACGCCGCCGGCCTGGGCTCTAGGCGCCCGATTGGTACGTTTCTGCTGCTCGGTCCCACCGGCGTCGGGAAAACGGAGACAGCGAAGGCCGTTGCGGAAGCGCTATTTCACTCGGACACCGCGCTAACTCGTTTGGACATGGCGGAATATTCGGAACCCCATGCGGTCGCGCGTTTGATAGGCGCGCCCCCCGGATATGTAGGTCACGATGCTGGGGGTCAGCTAACGGAGGCCGTGCGTCGCCGTCCCTATCAAGTCCTGCTTCTCGACGAAATCGAAAAGGCGCATCCCGACGTACTTCAGTCTTTTCTTTCCGTATTCGACGAAGGTCGCATGACGGATGGTCGAGGCCGAACAGTGGACTTCACGAATACGGTCATTCTCATGACATCCAACTTAGGCAGCGAACATACTTCAGCCAAACCCAAGCGCCGCGTTGGGTTCGGTGCGGAAGACGCGGTGCCGACGCAAAGAGAGACCGAGTCGCAAGTCATTGCAGCCGCCCGCGCGCGGCTTAGTCCGGAGCTCTACAATCGTATCGACGAGGCGCTGGTATTCGAGCCGCTTTCCCGCGATGAGGTTCGCGAAGTGGCCAGGCGCCTACTTCAACGCACCGCGATTGCGCTCGAACAAAGGCAAATTAAACTCGATATAGAGGATTGCGGCATTGATTGGCTACTGGATCGCGGTGGCTACGACGTCACACTTGGGGCGCGTCCCATGAAACGGACTCTGGCCAGATACATCGAGGCACCGCTGGCCGAACATATCCTGAGCGGGACATTGACTGCCGGAATGACGGCGAGATTTGCCGTCGAAAATGGCGAGTTGAAGCTTAGCGCAGCGCCTGAGGCATAATTGGCGTTGATTGACGTCAATTGACGAGGTCCAGGTATCGCAAAGGCCGTCATCCTGCGAGCACACGCCGCAGGGGCATGTTGCCAGTTAACGTAACGCCCAGACTGCGCACAAGTGCGTGTGCTGGAAGTAGAATTCGAAGCGCCTTGGTAGAATTCGAAGCTGTGTTGGCTACCACGTGCGTCCGCGCGACTACGCTGCCACTCGGTAGTCATGATGAAGCCCTCCGAGGACTGGAACTGACCTGATTGTCGCACCTGCAATGAACTTCTCGGTCGCCACGGCAACTGGGACTCGTTGACCAATCCCTTGATGCTGCCTTGCCCGATCGAAATAGTCTCGAGAATAGATCCCCAACACATGTGCGAGGTGGCGTCGCCCGAGAACGATGATGTGATCGAGACACTCTCGACGAACGCTTCCAAGATAGCGCTCGCACGTGGCATTCATCAGAGGAGTCCGCACTGCCGTTCGCACGACTTTCATTCCGGCACCCTTCGCCACTCGGTCGAATTCAGTACCGAACTTGTTGTCGTTATCGCGAATGATCACATCGGGACCCTCGCCGAACGGCGTGATATTACGAAGTTGCTGTGCCGTCCATTGTTCAGTCGGTGCTCGCGTAACCCCAACGTGAATGACTTCGCGGGACTTGATGTCGATCACGAAGAAAGCGAACAGCGGCCGAAACCAAATGTCATAGACTTGCAAGAAATCGCAGGCCCAAACGGAATGGTTCGCCAAAAATGTCTTCCAGCTCTGACCATTCGATGGCGTTGGCGAACGAGCGCCTCGCATGTATCGCTGGACCGTGCGTTTGGCGACGGAGATCCCCAGCTTGAGAAGTTCGCCGCGGATGCGCTCGGCTCCCCAGAGGCGATTCTCTGCTGCCATTCGACGAATAAGAGCAATCTGCTCGACGGAAATCTTCGGCTCTACCGTCTTTGATTTGCTAGATTTCCAACGCTAGAACAGACGAAATCCTTCCCGATGCCAGCGCAGGATGGTCGCTGGCTTCACCAGCAGCACGGCATCTCGCCAACCGCGAACGATTCGCGAAAGCAAAACCATCAAACCACGTTCGTGAGGCTTGAATACTGGACGTTTGACCTTTCGAGATGCCACGATCAGTTGTTGCCTCAGCAGCGTGTTCTCGGCGATGAGTTGCTCTCGCGAACGAGTCAGATCCTTGAAGAAACCAGCGACCAACGACAAAGGCCGGACCGATTCGTACAGCAGACTCCTCGCTTTGGCCACTACACGGGTAACTTGCGCACGAATACGAAGGCCAAAACTCGAAAGCACGACAAGCCACTTCTGATCCAAGTCGGGCAACCGATCAAGTCTTGCGAAACACGAAAAGTTCAACGATCATGCGGTGGAGGAAAGGAGTAGCCAGCACAACAGGCACTGGACGCTAACACTGTTAGAAATTGAATCAGCAGCGTTGATTTCGAAATGTGTGTCATGAGAGTTACCCTTTCCGGGGTTGTGTGGCTGCGCCGTTTGCGCGATGCACCACCTTCCCAGCGCTGCGTTTGAACGACCGTTGGTGTGGGCGTTGGAAATTCCATTCATTGCAGCTGCACGAGTCATCGGGCCGATCAATCTTGAGACCCCAATTGTTCTGTCTACGTGCAGAACTCTCAACGTCCGGACACCAAAATCGTCCGGACACCGGCGCCGAGCCTGGGCCAGCGAGTTCGGTTACCGCCTGAACGCCGATAAATCGGCACAATTCTCGGCTTAACATCCCAATTCCCAAGCTGGCACGACCAATGCTTAGTGCTGCGGGCGCTGCCAATGAAATGCTGTCTTGCACTCCCTAACCAGCTAACCCTTGCCACTGCGTGCACCGTGGGTACTGTTCGCGCGGACGGATCGGCAACGGCTCAGGTGCGGGGCAACTGCAAGCAAGCGTTCAAGCCCAGCTCGACAGGCAGTGTTCGGAGCGGTTATGGGCGGGAGATACCTGTTGATGAATAAGATTCAATTCGATTTGGTTGGATGGATTGTTTTTGTCGGCACGTTTGGCATCGCGTGTTCCAGCGGGCTGCCCAACAGCAGTAGCAGTGGCGGTAGCACGAGCGACAACACAACCACCGTGGGCGGCGCGCACACTGGTGGAATGACGGCAATGGGCGGCATCGCCGGTGGCACGTCGGGAAGCATTGGCGGCGCGGGAGGCTCGATCAGCTCGGGTGGACACAGCGGCACCGCTGGCTCGTCGAGCAACGGCGGTGCGACCGCAACCGGTGGCAGCACGAGCAACGGTGGGACCATGGCTGCGGGTGGCACCGTCGCAACAGGTGGCGCAGTGAGTACCGGCGGCGCGCTCGCAACAGGTGGTACGTCGAGCGTCGCAGGTTCGTCGAACACTGGTGGAACATTGGGTCTCGGTGGTAGTAGCACCACCGTCCTCACAGGCTGCGCCGCTGTGACGGGCACCCCGTACTTCTGCGACGATTTTGAATCCGGCTTGTCCAAGTGGCTCGTAGCCACTTCGGGCTGGGACACCGTGAACACGACCTACCAGAGCCCGACGCATTCGGTCACCTCCAGCCCGAACGGGAATTATCCACAAGGTGCCGACACCGCGATTACCATGGCAACCTCGGTGGACCTTACAAGTGCCGTTTCGCCAGTACTGGTTTACTGGCAGAAACTGGATCTGACCGAGGCGAATGTTGCAAATTGTTACAACGTCACTGCAGGTGTGAATTGTCAGGCTGTTTCTAGTGATCACGTCTACATTGAGGTTTCCACGGATGGTGGCACCACTTGGTCGCAGTTCAAAGACATGTATTGCGCGAACAATACGAGCACGTGGGCGTTGCAGCAGTTGTCGCTTTCAGCGTACATCGGCAAGAAGATTAAGCTTCGGTTCCGCCTATGGGACCACAATACTGACAACTGCCAAGGCCAAGGCTGGTACGTCGACGATGTCGTGATTCAAGAACCGAACTGATTTTGCGACGCTTCCTTATCCGAATGAGCCAGAGCCAAGGTGATCCAAAGCATGTACAAATTGCGCTGACGCAGCAGTTAGGCATTGTCGCTGCCGTTGTGCGGCGCATCAAGGTGCTGATGATGCGAGTAGCGCAAGCACTTGCTCGCCGAATCCCTGCGGTTCTAACGGATACTGTTCTTACATTGTCAACGTCTATGGCGCCGCTCACATTTGGCGTTACTGGACCATCTGGCGGGTTTTCGGGCGTGGTCGGTTGCAATTCCGGACGGCCTCGATTCGGCCCGAGCTACTGAACCCAGTCGCTAGTAGCTGTGTCGGAGAGCCAAGTCTTGGTTACATTTCCGAAATCCGTCAATGTGGTTAGCGCTGTGCTCGTAAACATGTTCGGCTGCCAGCCATTGTCCGTCACCCAAGCGGTCCAGTTAGCTCCTTCGCTATCGACCAATGTCCTGAAGTCCGTGCCCCAGGTGGTTACGGCCGTGCCCAGGTTGCGATCCGTGCCATTGAGGACATAGCCCCATTCTGTAATGAACACGGGTACCTTGGTGACGGCATTGGCTATTTGAGCCTTGAACGCAGTGCTGAAGTTGCCCGGGTAAATGTGCGCAGTGTACATGAGGTTCGAACCTGTTAACGGTGAGTCGGCGGCATCGCCCGGACGCTGATCGTAACTCATAGAAGGTACGATGATGATGTTGTTGGGCGCGGCGGCGCGTATCGTATCGACCCAGCCCTGGGCCACTGACTTGAAATTGGCCCAAGTAACTGCGGAATCAATAGGCTGTGCGTAGGTACTCGAAAGGCCATCATCCTTCCAACCCGCGCCACAGAGACACGTGCCAGGCATAACGCCCAGTATGCGCAGTAGTGCTTGCACCTAAATTGGAATTTGGAGCAGCCTTGGGCTCTCTTTATCACTGGTCCATTCCTCAGGCCATGGTGCCTTTGCTATCGAGCTTGGCCGTGCCCCATTTGGAACTCATCGACCAGACAATTCGCTGTAATGACCAGGTAGCGGCTCAAGAGAAGCAGCTGCTGACCACGGTCTCGCAAACGGTCGAAGTGCAGGCAAAGAGGAAGGGAATAACACTTGGCGTCGTGGACTCAGAAGAGGTCCCTCGCTTCGTTGTTGCGGACAAGTTGAGGGTTTGCCAGGTCCTCATGAACTTGATGAACAACTCCGGGGTCCAGGTATCGCAAAGGCCGTCATCC
>PMCK01000471.1 GCA_003154095.1 Myxococcales bacterium
GGGAACGTAGGCCTTGTGTTGACCATGCCGAGTGTAACACGGTGTTGCGAGTACGCATGTTCACATTGACGAACAGTAATCCGCCGGCCGGCTTGGGAGTGTTCCTCTAAGTTAGCCGCTGCCACTTTCGAGCGGCCATACGTAAGGTCGCCACCCGAGGGACCACTATAGTAGGTCATTCCCGGACGAGTCGTCGAAGTTCAAATTCCAATCGATGGGGGCTGAAAACCAAACCGGCAAATCGAATGCTGAAGAAATGGATCAAGTGACTTTGGCCCGTGCGCAACGATGGGGGGCAGTCGTTGCTAGCCGATTATTCTTCCAAGGGCGCCATTGTGCAGGTCCCGGAAAATTGCACACCCTTGTCCATAAATATCTCGGGCGCATGTAACGACCCGGACACTTCCGCGGGCACATACAGTTCGATACAGCTGCGAGCTCGGAGTTGACCGCGAACCTTGCCGCCGCGAATGATAATTGTGTTTACGATTACATCGGCATCGATGTCGGCACCATCTCCGATTACCAAAGTGTCATCACTGCGTATTTCACCCTTGAAGCTACCGTCGATTCGGACCCGCCCCTCGAAGTGAAGCTTTCCTTCGAAATGGGTTCCGCGTCCAAGCAATGCCGCCAGTTCAGCGGTAGGTACCGTGGGGTCCATGGTTGGAGATCGTAGTACGGCGCCAATGAAACGTGGTCTCAATGCTTAGTGTGGGAGCCGATTATTGCCGGCTGGCTTGCCAACCGTTTGCCCGTTGGACGCAGATTGTGCTCCAATGAACAGGATGAGACGTCTCAAGACGGCAATGCTCGCCTTTGCGACCGGTGAGATTCTTACCGCAGCGACATCTGGGTTGGCACAATCACCGACTGTGGGCCCATCGGCCGCTGCGCCTGTTACCCTAAGCTCTACGGGGCCAGCTGCGAGTGACACATCGAGCTCGGCCGGCTCAAAGACGGGGCCAGAAGCGCAGGGACCCGGTGGCGCAAAGCAGCAGGCACCAGCGGGAGCCAACTCCAGCAGTGCGGAGGCCGGCTACAGTTGGCGCGACAAGCAGGCTAAGGGCAAACATCGTAAGCTGCATTCGACAAAGGTGAACCCCAACCTGACTCAGGCAAAAGGGCCAGAGTTTGCGATGGTGTCAGATGGTTCTAGTCGGATAACCGTGCAACTGTCACGAAAAGTCGAAGTAGTGGCGCAGGGCAATCGTCGGCGGTTCACGTATGATCTTCCCAACGTGCAAGTCGCGGTTGCCAACGACATGAATCCGCTTATAACGACCCATTTTAGTACGCCGCTACAGGATGCGAGGTTGGTACCGCAAAAGAAAGGCGCCCGCCTCGTCGTCGATCTAAGGGAATCTATTACGCCGCTATATTCGATCAAAGACAGCTCGGGTGGGGGGGCAATTCTGGAAGTCATATTGCCAAAGTCACTCCATAAAGCCGTCGTCGCAACGGATGCAACGCCCAAGAAGAGTCGAAAAAAGCCAAAGACCTCTGGTAAGCAACGCACGTCTGGGAACACTACAGCGACGCCACAGAGTGGAATTGGACCTCGCCTATAGGCCGAAGGCGACGATTATCCTTGTGTGCCTACGAAGGTGGACAAGAGTTTTTGCGCCAGCGAGTACGTTCGCAATTGCGACGTTGACAGCCGCATTGGCCTTATGCGCCCCGAATACGCCCGCAAGTTCCCCACCGCCGACGCACGATATCTCCTTTCGAGCAGGGAGGGTGACGATTGAGGGGCCGCTATCGACACTTACTTTGTGTGATTCGGTCGAAGTCGCCGTTCACCGATATCGCCTGACAGCCGATAAGCTAACGTTGCGACGCACACCGGGTGGAGTTTTCGTGCAGGGACCAGGATTGGTGGCGTTCTGTCCGTGTGCCGAATCGCCCGTCACCGTGGCGTTCACGGAGGCCACGGTCGCACCACCTACAGATTTATTGATCAAGAACGCAGTGGTTCGCGCAGCGGGCGTTCCGGTGTTCTATACCCCTATCCTCTGGCTTCGCTCACCGAATCGACTCGGAGTACTGTCTCCGCATTTTGGATGGCGTGCGAGTGAAGGGATGTGGATTGGTTCTGGGATTCACGTGCCATTGCAACGAGCCGAACAGTCTAACCCCTGGGTTCTGGATGTGAATGCTGGCGGCTATTTGCGCGGAGGCTTGGACCTAGGAGGACAACTTACAACATCACGATCGACCACTCAAGTGCGCTGGGACAGATTCAATTCCTCATTTGTCGAAGTCGACTCACATGGTAGCGCCGTGCTTCCCCACGGCGCATTCGATTGGTCTGCAGATCTGCTGCGAGGGCCCCGTGCACGGATCGGGTTTGTTTCCCCCGAGGCTGCAACTCAACAAAGTGATCGAGCTCGTTCTGAATTTATATTTTCCGACGCCAATGTTCTCGGTGGCGTCGGACTGCGAATGGACGCCTGGCGCGCGACGGCCATTGATTCGGTAGGACTAATGGGTCCGCAAATGCGGATCGGAGCTGGCGGTTCGCTAGGTGGAATTGGTCACGTCGAATCAGTTACCTCGATAGCAAGCTGGTCCACAAGCAACCAGAATTCCTCCATGTTGTTGGTCCATGGCGGCGATTTTTCGGTGGATGCGAGACCGTCGATATTCGTCGGGCGAGTGTCCGCACACGAACGATTTGCTTACGTCAGCACGCAGACGGAGAAATTACGGGCTGCATTAACAGGTGGCGAAGCGCGGTTGTCACTACCGCTGGTCAAGAACTGGGATTCATCGATCTTGCATTTTTCACATTGGGTCGAACCATTTACCCAGGTTACGGCATCAAGTGGGCTCAACAACTTTGATGGTACTTCTGCGGGAACTTCAAGGATTGGAACGCTCCAATTTGGACTCTTGAACATCGTGGGGCGACCCAGTTCTGATACCGCATATTCCGTTGAGCTGCGGGCAGGTCTCGTTTCGACCAAGAGCGAGCAAACAGCGGCATCCGCGTTTCGATCCCGAGCTTCTGGAAAGTGGTTGGGAATTGGATCCGATATTGTTTGGGAGGAACATCGAAACTGGGTATCTTCGAGCCGCTTGCGCATCGGCAATCCAGGCACAGCGGATCTGAGACTGAGAATCGAAGGTCGAACTGGGGCGGAATCTGGCAGAGCTCGTTGGTTTACGGATGAGGGATGGGTATCAAGGTATTCACCGCGGCTGGCTCGAGGTGGGTGGACCTCGGTTGCGGAATCCACTGCGGCTCCGACGGATTGGCTGGCCGTAAGTGGAGGAATGGGCGTTGATTTGAACGCCCAGACCGTTCTGTATGATTTCGCCGGAGTTGCTTACCGCCATCCCTGCGGCTGTTTGGCCATTTCAACTATGGCGTCCGAACGCTTGGGACGATCCGGCTGGGACGCTTGGGGAGTGGTTGACCTGATGCCTCAATGACGATCGACTGACGCCTAACCGCTGCTTCGGCTAGTCTATGCAGCGTGGGACATAGCGACCTACCGAGCTTTAGCGTTAGCGAGCCGCCGTCGATGCGGCAGCCTGACTTGTATACAATCGTCGTCGCGGAAGATGATCGGCTAACGCGCGATTTGCTCGCAGGAATGCTTCGTTCTCACGGCTACCGCGTTGAAGCATTCGCCGACGGGCAAGCAGCGGTCGAACGGGTCGGGCAGGGCGGCATTGACTTAGTCTTGCTGGATATCCTGATGCCGCGGCTCAGCGGACTCGAGGCTTGTCGTCTGCTCAAGAGCATGACCTCGGATAGTTTCTTGCCAGTCGTCCTCGTCACGGTCAAGACTGACTCCGCTAGCCGGGTTGAGGGACTGAAGATTGGCGCGGATGACTATGTATGTAAGCCATTTGACGAGGGCGAACTGCTTGCACGAGTCGAAGCAATGCTGCGAATCAAGCAGCTGCATGATCACGTTGCGCGAGCGCGTGCCAAGCTCGAGCGGCTAAGTGTTCATGATGATCTTACGGGACTATTCAACTACAGGTATCTCCACAATCGACTCAGTGAAGAATTCAAGCGCGCTGAACGATACCATGATCCCCTAGCTTGCATCGTGGTCGATGTAGATCGCCTACAAGCCATCAATGATCTTGCGGGTCGCGACCTTGGTGATCGGGTCCTGGCGGCTGTTGCAGAAGTGTTGCTTCGCTCAGTTCGTGACGTCGATGTGGTTGCACGTTTTGGTGGGGATGAGTTCCTGGTTATTCTTCCAAGTACCCACTTTGCCGGCTCAGTCACGGTTGCGGAACGAATTTGGCGCGAAGTCGGGGAAGCTTCATTTGCAATTGGCGACAAACAAAATGCCAAAGTGACGCTCTCATTGGGAGTGGCACTGTTCCCATCTCGAGACGTCCGTTCAAAGGACGCATTGCTTCGGGCCGCGGACGCGGCATTGCATCAGGCCAAACGGGACGGAGGTAACCGATTGTGTGTATTCCAGCAACAAGGGTATCTTTACACGCCGATGGCGGGTTCACCCACATTGGAGATTACGACCGGTGCTGGTGAGACTCATGTAGCCACGAATGCGATGCCACAGGAGCTTCCTGTATTTGATCCGCAGCGTGAAGCAGTACCCACACTTAGACCGGACAATGCTTCAAGCATAATCGCGCAGAATGATCACGTCGAAGTGGAAATAGGTGTTCCAAGTCTGCTAAATTTGGGCGATGTAGTTCCCGAGACCGATCGACGCAATAACTCATGACACTTTCTGCCAGAACGCGAAGCAGCGAATATCCGCCGACCAAGGCGGAGGCTTCCGCAAAAGTGCTCGTGGTTGACGACGAACCGGCGTTGCGCCGCAGCCTCGCCCGTCTCCTCTTGAGTCGCGGTATGCAAGTCGTTACCGCTGACGACGGAGCTGCAGCCATTGCACTGCTCAAGGAGCAACATGTTGATGTGGCTCTGATTGACCTCATGATGCCACATGTCAATGGTCTAGAGCTCCTAGACCACATTAAGGCGAACCACAGCGGCGTTGAAGTAATCCTCATGACGGCATTCGGAGACGTCGAAACGGCTGTTCGCGCCGTAAGGGCAGGAGCTTATCACTTTCTTACAAAGCCGTTTCGATCAAACGACGAGGTCGTACTGACAGTTGCCAAGGCCGCCGAACGCCGCCGATTGCTTGACCATGCGGCCAAGCTCGAACGGCGACTGGAACAAATGGAGAAATTTGGGGAGCTCATCGGCAACTCTCCGCGTATGCAAGAAGTCTATCGACTTTCCACAGGGGTGGCCGCGACATCGTCAACAGTATTGATTCTGGGAGAAAGTGGCACCGGCAAGGAATTGACAGCACGAGCCATTCATCAACATTCCTCGCGAGCCGATCGTCCATTCGTTGCGGTTAATTGCTCTGCGATTCCAGTAGATCTTGTGGAAAGTGAACTTTTTGGACATGTGCGTGGTGCATTTACCGGCGCAACCGCCACTCGGGAAGGACTATTCGAAACAGCCAATACCGGCACCATCTTTCTTGACGAGGTCGGAGATCTACCCGCTCTGGCTCAAGTAAAACTGCTGCGCGTGCTGCAAGAGGGCGAAATCAAACGCGTAGGCGCCAATGAAACGAAAATTGTTGATGTGCGAGTTGTCGCTGCGACCAATGTCGACCTTCGGAATCGAATATCCGAGGGAACATTTAGGGAGGATCTGTTTTATCGCCTCAACGTGGTCGCGATTTTTTTGCCGCCATTGCGAGAACGGAGGGATGATATTGCACTGCTCGCGTACCACTTTCTGCGAAAGTATGCGGCGCGCGCAGGAAGAAATGTACAAAAGATCTCCCCGGATGCGATGCAAATATTGGAATCTCATCCTTGGCCTGGAAACGTTCGCGAGCTTGAAAATGCCATCGAATATGCTTTGGTGTTTTGTCGCGGCGATGAAATACTTGCCGAGACTCTGCCGTCCTTTCGAGCCCACCGTGATGCGCCAAGCGGACATCAGAATGCAGACTTGAATGGTCTAGTCTTACCGTCCGGATTGCTCGATTTACCCTATCGCGATGCCAAGCAACAAGCGCTAGAAACCTTCGAAGCTGCCTACTTTGACGCAGTACTCCGAAGGACTGGCGGAAATATCAGTGAGGCCGCGAGGCAGGCAGGGCTGGATCGGTCGAACTTTCGTCGCGCGGCCAAGCGAGTTGGCGTAGCCGGAGGCGTAGAACCGGACTAAATCCGAGCAGGTGGTTTGAGCAATTGGCCGAAATATCGGGCATATTGTTCAATTACTTCAAATATTTCAAAGCTTGCCTGTTGCGTTCGGTAGCCTGGGCTAAATCTCCGGTCGTCGTGACTGACTGTGCGAATCAAAAGCGCAATGCCACTGGTTGCCGTGGGGGTGTACCGGTTCCAGGTTTCCTTGGTGCTACGCTGGCAAGCGTGTTTCCAAAGCAAGCGCTCACATTGGTCGGACTCGCGATGGGGCTCATCTCGTCAGTCTCGATTGCGCAAACGCGCGCGCCGACTTTGGATTCGACGCCTGGCCATGCTGCCGGTTCTCAGCGCGCAACACATGTGGAAGAATCGGATGATGTCGCTCCCCAAAAGGCGAACTCAGCCATGGTTCATTCAATCGGGATCCAACGAGTGTTCGGATTGCGACGTTGTTTGGAACTGGCGGAGCGAAACTTTCCCAAGATATCCGAAGCCAATGCACGGCTGGATAGTAAAAGCGCCCAGGAGAGACAAGCGCACCTTGCACCGTTTACGGAGTTTACTGCTACCGCAGGAATAGCCATGGCACCCACGCTCCGTGGACTACCGGGATTTAGTCCGAATACCGACGTTACATTGAGCTCCAGCATGGCATTGGCTTGGCAAACCGGAGTGGAGGGAGTGCTGCCGCTCTACACATTTGGAAAGCTGGACCANNCTTTCGCGAGATGCGATGGCACTGATTCGCGAAGCCGCTGGAATGATCGACGGGCATATTGAAAAAATGGAACAAGACGCTGCCCGCGGAGAAGGGGACGACATCAATTTGTTGCGATTGCGCGAACAACGTGCGGACTTGGATGCGCGCGCTGCAGACGCCCGCAAGCAAGAAGCTTCAGCTATGGCAGGCCTTCGGTTTCTTACGGGGCAGACTACTCCGTTCGATATTCCAAACGTTCCGCTACGACCGGTCGCCCACGGGCTCGGTCCAATTTCCAACTACTTGGCTGCGGCGCGCCTGTTTCGTCCTGAAATCAATATGGCCGCGGCCGGCGTCACCGCTCGCCGTGAGCAACTTCGGTTGGAACGCGCTCGATACATGCCCGACCTAGGTCTGGCACTAGGCGTAAAATGGTCCTATGCGCCGGAAGTTACGGACCAAACCAACCCATTCGTGCGCGATGGCGCCAACTTTCTCTATTACAGCTTTGGNNGAAAGGTACGCACTCGGTGGAGTTGGTCAACAAGTAGAGGAGGCTTATACGGAGGTTGAAAGCGCGCGCGCCAAACTTGACGCTACGTCCCGTGCCGCACGATATGCACAACAATGGCTAATCAAAGTCCAACAGGGTATTGAAGTTGGCACACTCGACGAAGAGGATCTTGTGTTGCCTGCGCGCGAATTTGCACTTCAACGTTTCGCCCAAATGTCCGCGACTTTCGATTTCAATATGGCGTACGCAAAACTGACCCAGGCAACGGGCTGGGATTCCGCCATATCCGAAGATTAGGCTCCAACCGCCAACGACCTGGCCATGGGCGATTGGTAACAATCCTAATCGAGCATCGTCGTTCGAAGTTATGCGGGGTTAGTCCGAAGCTTAATCTCCTGATCATCGAGGAGTTTCTCGATGCTAACGAGGCCATTCAATATTGATTCAGTGACCATCTGAATCAATGTTGGGAGCGCGCCTCGCAAAGCCTCGTAATACCGCTGTCGTTCTGTGGAATGAACAATAGCCGGTGGGTGTCCCGCCCTAAGAAGCAACAAATTCATAAAGAGCCGGGCCACCTTTCCACTGTCGCTTTGGAACGGGAATACCCGTAGCAATTCATAGTGCGCGCGGGAAGCGACACGAATGGGACTCTTGAGCTTCTTGGGTTCCGGCCCGTTTAGCCAGTCGACGATTTGTCGTACTTTGTGCTGAATTTTCTCGGGATGAGCATATTCGTGAAAGTAAAGTCGGTGTTGCGGGATGTCACGCCTGTATTTAACAGTCTTTATGTCTCCTTCTTCGGGATGCAACGTCAGATAAATCTTCCGTATAACGTCTACTGTTATGGGTGCTCGTTTCTTTTCGCCCATCTCACGAACAAGGTCAATTGCGGCCTTGTGGCGACGAACCTCCTCAACGACTGGTTGCAAACTTGAGTCGGCCACGGCAGCGGAGCCTTGATCAATGGCTGCTCTCAATTCCTGAAAGGTGTAAACAACGCCTTCTAAAGCTGAATCGTGATATATCCATGACATATCCAGCGCTTCTTGATACCCATGGCGAAAGTCAGCGGGGGCCTCTTTCAGCCGCTCTTCGATAATTCGAAATCGCTCTTCAACGCTTTCAGCGGTGGGTAGCGGACGCTCAGGCGGAGTAGGGATTCTTGGAGTCTCGTCAGGTGTCCCCAGGGTCCCGTTGGCGAATAAGCCAGTCTCGTGCGCTTGCACTTGCGAGTCAGACGGATGCATTCCATCGGACAGGGTGGAATTAGCCAGCGAAGTGTTCGCGTCAGATACTCGACGCGTGGTTCCCGATTGATTGGGGATGGCACCTGGGCTGTAAAACCGCGTAGTTGTGCTGCGTCCTCCGCCCAATTTGTTGGCATTTCGTGTTGCTTCGGCAATCCTCCCTTCGAGTGCTCGCTTTTGAGCCTCTCGGGTTGCCCTGAGCCGTTCACGCTCCGCTTCTTTGGCCTTTCGGTAGGCTTCGCGCTCGGCATCGCGCTTGGCACGCTCTTCCTCTTTTTGTCGTCGAGCTTGTTCTCGCTCGGCTTCTCGCTCGGCCTTTTGCCGTTGACGTTCCTCTTCTTTGGCACGTTTGGCTTCTTCACGTTGAAGCTGACCTCGCCGTCGCTCCTCTTCGCGAGCACGAATTTCAGCCTGTCGCTTGGAATCACGCTCTTGTTGCTTCTTTCGCTTTTCCTCGTCCTTGACGCGCTGCTGCAGCTCTTTGGCACGCACGGCGCGCAAAGCCGTTTGCTCGCGTTGACGGCGGAGTCGTTCTTGCTCACGCTGTTTTCGAGCGTGTTCAATGTCTTTACGTTTGCGAAGCTTCTCCTGTTCGCGAAGTTTTGCTAGCTTTTCTCGCTCTTTGGCGCGTTGCTTCTTGAGTCGCTCGTTCTCTTTGCGCTGTTGCAACTTGCCCTTGAGGCGTATGCCTTTGAGTCGCTCCTTGGAGGGCCGGCCCCGCTTGGCCGCTTGATTCTTGAGAAGTGTAGACGCTTTCCGTCGATGACCTGGATGCGACTTCATTTGTGGGCGACGCGACTTGCTTGCAATCGACTGGCGTGAGCGTGCCCCTTTCGAACGTTGACTTGGTGCCTTGCGGGTTCCCGCAACTAAACGCTTGCCAGCGTTTGAGCTTCGTTTGATGCGACCCTCCGACGCCTTGCTCTTACGCCCTGCATTGGGCTTGCGAGCTGAAGATTTCGCCCCTTTGGGTAACGTATTGAGACGCCGCCCCTTGGTCTTCTTGGCAACCTTCGGTACGGCGGACAGACGACCACGGAGCCGTTTTTTCGTCCTACCCTTTGCCACGTTTGATTTAGGCCTTCCTACCTTTACCGCCTTATTGACGGAACGGGTAGCCGGTTTCTTTCGTGTTTTCTTGGCCGTTGTCTTAGTCAAAGCCGACATCCGAAGCATCCGCTTCCACGCGTGAGCCACTCGGGGGGGATGGTCCATGAGAAGAGGGGGCTGCATTCCCCTGTATTGTAGAGCCGACAAGCTAGCCGGCTCGAATGGGTGCCGTCAAGGTCAGAACAACAATGCAGCGCATGTTTTGTCATTTGTTCTCTTAGGTGACCGATTAGACGGCCTGTTTCCTGCTGAGCAGGCCAGCATAATACTAGTCTGTGCGCCAGTAGTCGGGGAATATTTCACTACTTGGCAGACGCATCGAACGAGCCGTGAGAATTTCACAACCGGTTGTGGTCACTAGCAGCGTGTGTTCGAACTGGGCGGACAAAGATCCATCTTCTGTCACGGCTGTCCAGTCATCGTCTAGAATTCTGACCTCCCAACTGCCCAAATTGATCATCGGCTCAATTGTAAAAGTCATTCCGGGCTTCAGACGCGGGCCACGGCCCCATTGGCCAACGTGGCTAACTTGAGGATCCTCATGGAAACCACGGCCGATCCCATGGCCAACGAATTGGCGCACGACGGAGCATCCTTTGGATTCTGCAAACTCCTGAATGGCTGCACCGATATCGCCAAGCCGTGCACCTGGCCTAACTTGCCTAATTCCGAGTTCTAATGAATGTCTTGCCGCTTCGGTGACCAAAATCGCCCTCTCGGAAGGTGTGCCCACGTAGAACGTGGCCGAGGTGTCGCCATGATAGCCTCTGTAAATATGTGTAACATCTACATTAATGATGTCGCCATCGCGCAGGATGCGCGCCCCTGGTATGCCGTGGCAAACGACCTCATTGACCGAGGTGCAACAACTCTTGGGAAATCCTCGATAGTTCAGCGGTGCAGGCTTGCAGCCCCGCGCAAGCGTATCGCGATGCACGAAATCATCAATGTCTTGGGTTGTGATGCCAGGCCGAATGACGTCGCCCACGCAGCTCAGAGTCTGAGCCGCTAGATTACATACTTCGCGCATGAGCTCGATTTCTTTAGCTGTTTTTATATCTACGGCACCGCCACGCAACATTGGATTTCCTCGCCGTCAGTTCAAGGGGCCTCTAAGTCGTTGGACCATTTCCAAGATCCCCGGCCCGACCGGTTCAATATGCCAGTGCCGCGTCGTTTGGCCGTATTCACTAAAGTAGCGCACAAATATGACCACAGATTTCCCGGTCAGAGAGGCGCCCGATTGCCGCAGAATCGAGTAGCTGTAACTATTCGAAGGAATTGACAGCTTCTGAAACGGGGTGGTTGCGCTCCCGCCAAGCGACCTGCAAGGTACTCGAAACTCGACGGTCGTCGCTTTGCTGTCATCGATGAATCCTTCGGTTAAAGTATCTACTGTGCACAGGACGATATTTCCTGCTGTCAATGCGCGTCTTGAGAGCAATTGACTTTCATCGGTCGCAGAGTCGCTCAAGGGAGTCGCGAACCCTACTCCCCCAAACTCGTCGTCAAATAGTCGCTTCATTGGAATCGAATACTCTACGAGTTCGTCGCTACCAGCCGGCGGACCCACTGCGGACTTATTGGTTGCTTCACAGCTAACAACCATCACCACGCACATAAGGCAGAAGGTGGCTTTGTAGCAGGGCATTGTGAGCAAGTTGAGAAGTAATAGCGGCTAAGAGGAACTCGGTCGAGCTCGGTGGACTGTCAAACTGGTGACCGACCACCGGTTGGGTTGGGAAAATTTCGATCGAAATCGGCTTAGTTATGACTAGGTGAGTTGCCGCCGATTCCTGTACAATAGCCCCCGCCTACTCAGCCGGGCAATAAGTATAATGATCGATTGGCAGCGCTTGTCGCCTGGGATCCCGTCATGGAGAATTGAAATGCAGAGACGATTACTGTCTGTGGGAACTTGCACGTTACTCATTTCATCGTTTGCCACTTGCGCACTTGTTGGTTGGGATACTGCCGCGCTAGCGAAACCGGCAGCGGGCGGCAAGAGTGCTCAGCCTGCCGTTCTAAAGAATGACATTCGACTCACGCCGGAACGCATTCGTTGGGGCCTTTCGCTGCAACAAGTCGCCAAGATTTATGATGATGCGTTCGATGTCCAATATGCCCCGGTTTACAAGCGAACCGATCCGGGTGTCGAGATGCAGGCAATCGACGCGGAAGTGGCTGATAAGAAAGAGCTAATCCGACGGATGCGCGTAGATTTTGGCGTTACACCCACGGGCGTAGATCAAGGGCCGCTCAGGGGTGAATATAGTTACAATAACGGCGAAAGCATGACTCACACGCAGCTGCCAGGGGGCACGCAGCGATATTTCTTCTTCTTCAATGATAAATTGTGGAAAGTGTACGACGAGTACAAGCTGGGGTCCAAACTCGGTACTAGCTGGTCGGCAGCCATAAGTGCATTAACCGAATTGTTTGGCGGTCCTCCAAAGATCGTAGAAGCGGACCCCCAACACGGTAAGCGTGACGAAGCCATCTGGAATACACAATCCATGCAGATTCGCGCCGTAAATCGCGAGGACCAAAAAATAGTAGCGGTAGCGTTCGCCGACCGCTCAATTCAAGACGACATTGCCACTCATCGACCGAATAGACTCGGAAGTCCCGATGCCATGGACAGTCAGGTCCGCGACGCGACAACACACGAACCTGTGGCCGCCCCTAAGCCGGGTGCCGGCAAATCGAAAAAGAAGTGACGACTAAGATTCGGCTTCAGTGCGCGTGAGCAGTCGGATCGCTCCGTCCGGGACGCGCCAGCCAGTTGAAAGTACGACTTCAAGTTCTGGTGCAATCGCGTGGATTGCCGGCTCCAAGATTCTGCGGCAAAAAAGTCCATTGCCCGGTGCACCAGCAAGTTGGCCGGCCAGATGGATGCCTATGCGGTTCCCTTCACTTAGAACGAGGAATATCTCGCCACGATCGGCTTCGACCAGCGGCACAATAACCTCCCGCAGTACGCGCATTACTTCATTGTAACGTGCATCCATCCTGGAAAGCACCATACCACGCTCGGGAGGCAGTCATCGATTGGCGACGATGAGAATTCTGACTCGAACGGCGAAGAAATCTCCAACTGGCTCTCGCATGATACGGTGCTAATGTGCGCACCGCGCTGCCGATTGGCAGCCCGTTAGGACTACTTCGTAGAGGTAAAATGGCAGTTCATATTCGCCTGGCAAGACACGGAAGCCGAAAAGCTCCGTTTTTTCGTGTGGTTGTGTCGGACCAAAGAAACAGCAGAGATGGTCGATTCATCGAGCATATTGGCCTTTTTAACCCACGCGTCTCGACTGCTTCGTTTACCTTAGATCAGGCTCGATACGAATATTGGACCAAGCAAGGTGCAGTACCTTCGGCGACAGTTCACAAATTAGTGAAGCAATCGGCGGCAAAACCCGCATAGATTGACTCTGTTTATTAGTTTTCGCTTGTAGGTGGTCAATAGTCTTACGTGACTAGGACGTTCTTGAGCGCAGATTACTTGTGAAAGTGAAGTGGTCGTAAGATGGCTTTAAAGGAACTGGTTGAAACGGTAGCTCGAGCCCTCGTGGATGAGCCCGACCAAGTCGAAGTCCGGCAAATCGAGGGGGAGCATCATAGTTTGGTGGAACTCAAGGTTGCCAAGGGTGATATTGGGAAAGTCATCGGCAAGGACGGAAAGACGGCTCAATCAATGCGGATGCTCGTAGCCGCTGCCTCGCAGAAGATGGGTCGTCGAACTCACTTGGACATTATTGATTGAGCCAGGTCGAAATCGGTAGAGTAGTTAAACCTCACGGATTGCGGGGAGAGGTTGGTGTGTTGTTGCACCAAACCGAGAGCGATTTGCTCGAGCAGCTCTCAGTCGTATCTTTGAGGGTTAGAGATGGATCGATCGTAGAGGCACAGCTCGCATCAGTCGCGAAGATGGGTCGAGGTTATCGTGTTAAATTCGTTGGATTCGATGACCGGACCGCCGCCGAGGGGCTAAGGGGTGCGATACTTTCCATGCCGAGGGAGCAGTTGCCGCCCCTCGGGGAAAGCGAAAGTTACTTGATCGACTTGGTCGGGGTCAAGGTCCTTGGCCCTTCACAAGACGAATTGGGAATCGTTGTGGACGTGCGCTGCTACCCCAGTGTCGACTCGATTATTATCGAACGCGCTGACGGGTCCACCGTTGAGCAGCCGCTCGTAGGCGACTGGGTCAAAATACTCGGGGAGAAACCGAGCACAATCCTTCTATTGAGTTTGGAGGGTTTGCTGTGAATCCGGCAAGCGCTGAGGCTGAAGTCGGGCTCGCCTCGGGCGCGACTTCGTCTAAGGGGCAAGAACCCGTGCTGCAAGTGGCGGTCATCACGCTGTTTCCAGAACTCTTCGACCCGTTCTTGGCCACGAGCTTTTTGGGCCGAGCTAAGAATCAGGGAATGCTTTCAGTGCATCTCGAACCGCTTCGTGAGCAGGGGCTCGGCAAACACAAGAGCGTTGACGATACGCCATATGGTGGCGGAGCCGGCATGGTTATGCGCGTAGATTGCACGGTAGCCGCAATCGAAAACGCCGAAGCCTCCTGCAATTTCGTACCGAAAGGGAATCGAGTTTTGCTGACGCCTCAGGGTGCGCCATTCAATCAGGCCCGCGCGCACCAATGGGTGCTGGGCGGCAGGCTCGTTCTGATTTGTGGTCGTTACGAAGGCTTTGACGAGAGGATTCGCGAATTCGTGGATGAAGAGGCGTCAATTGGGGATTTTGTGCTGATGGGCGGAGAAATACCTGCCATGGCGGTACTCGAAGCCTGCACGCGATTACTCGATGGCGTACTTGGCAACGTCGATTCAACTCAAGATGAGTCATTTAGCAGCGCACGCGGCGGTATGCTTGAATACCCTCAGTATACTCGACCGTGGGCATTTCGAGGACGCGAAGTGCCCGAGATCCTTCGCAGTGGTGACCATGCTCGAATCAGAACATGGCGCGAACAAGAATCTCGGACACGCACCCGCGCTCGGCGACCCGACCTTGAGGACATATATCTGCGTGGCGGCGTGCCGTGAGACGCGTAGGAATAGCATTATTGCATTTTCCAGTGCTCGACCGACAGGGGGCTACGGTAACGTCGGCAATCACCAATTTGGATGTACATGACATTGCCCGAAGCGCAATGACATACGGGCTGAGTGTGTATTACGTCATTCATCCGATTCCTGCGCAAAGACAATTAGTGGAGCGCATCAAGGAACATTGGATTAGTGGTTCCGGCGGTAAGCGGATTCCGGATCGGGTTGCGCCCATGCGTCTAGTGACCGTCCTAGCCAATCTTGAAGAGGCCATCCGCGACTTTGCAGACGGGCAAGCCATGTGGATATGGACGACCAGTGCCGCAAGTGTGCACATGGATCAGTGCCTAACTTATCAACGGGCAGCAACGTTGCTGGG
>PMCK01000667.1:0-6268 GCA_003154095.1 Myxococcales bacterium
CGTCGACCATGATGTTCTCGGGCTTTAGGTCCCGGTGGATGATCTTCTGTTCGTGGGCAGCCTGGACTCCCTCGGCGATCTGCGCACCGATCAGCAGCGCCTCATCGACGCGCACCCGATTCAATTCGCGCAGCAATGCTCGGAGCGAACGCCCTTTTAACAGCTCCATGACGATGCAAACGACGCCGTCGTCGGTTACATCCACATCGGTGACACGAACTAGGTTCGGGTGCTGAAGATCGAAGAGTATCCCGCCCTCGTTGACGGCTCGCTGACGCAGATTGCGAGTCGTATCCAACGTGTTGGGAATTGCCTTGACGGCGAGTGGCTTCTTCAGAACTTCGTGAATGCCTTCATAGACGAAACCCTGACCTCCGCTCCCGATGAGCCGCCGAATTTCCACTCGACGACAGACCTTGTCGCCTGCCTTGAACGGCGGATGTCGGTGGTCGATGCTCATGGACCACCGTACTTCGCAAGCAAAAGCCGGCCGACGGCAAATACAAATACTGCGGAGAACAACGCGAGCCCAATCAGAATAGCCCACGCCAGGTGCGAAAGTCCGGAAGTCGGGTCGCGAGATACCGGCACTTCAAAACTGGTGTCCGTTGAGAGTACTTGAGCAGGACGAATGCCTCGGGTTGCCGAGCCGTTCGTTACCGTTACCACGCGAATCGATGACTCGGGAAGTTTCGCTACTTCTTCAAGGAGCGCGCTGAACTCCTTCGCCGTCTGAATGCGTAATTCAGGGTCCTTTTGCAGCGCTTTCATCACCACCGCGTCAAGGGCTGGTGGTACCGGGATCCTTGCAATCTTTGACGGCTCGATAGGTGTTTCTGTCAAGTGCGCCGTCATCGCCGCCATTTTGCTATTGGCGTGATCGAACGGCCCCTGACGTGCCAACATGGCGTAAAGTACAAGACCAACGCCGTAGATGTCTGCGCGGTGGTCCACGTGCTGGCCAAGCGCGCCTTCGGGACTGACATAATGTGGCGTTCCAAAGACAACGCCCGTGTCGGTCGGGACGTTCAGCGGCTGCGGTGCGCGCGACGAGATACCGGGAATCACCCGTGCCAAACCAAAGTCCAGCACCTTGACTTGCGTCGAACCGTCCGGTTGCTGTTGGATAAACAGGTTCTCCGGCTTGATATCGCGGTGAACAATCCCGAGGTCGTGTGCGACGGCTAACGCCGCCAGCGTCTCGCGCGCATAGCGAATGGCTTCGCTGACCGTGAAGACCGTGCCGCTCGCGAGCTCTTGAGCGATCGTTAGCCCTTGCAGGTATTCCGTCACCAGAAATGGTCGATTGTCTCGAGTCGTGCCGAAGCCAAAAATGGACACGATGTTCGGATGCTTGAGTCTGCCGAGCGACTGGGCTTCGATTCGAAATCGATCCACTAGCTGTGGATCGGCGGACAGCTGGTCATGAAGAATCTTCGCTACGAACTGCCGACCGAGCTGCCGGTGCTCGACTAGGTACACTTGACCCATGCCCCCTCGGGCCAACGGCCGCTCCAGGCGGTAGGGGGTACCGTCGAATGGATCCCCTGACGAACCCTTTGGATTGGCTGCGGACTTGACCATGGCGACGGACGTTCGAAACCCTTTCGGTCAGCACTCTTCAGTGGTTGCGTGGAATCGACGCGCGCTTGTAGATTCCCTCTTTGAGACTGGTTGGGAGGCGCCCGAGCCAGCTCACAGAGGCGATTCTGACAGAGTTTGTCGAATTTACGCAACGCCGCGGCAGTTCTGTCCGAAAAGGTTTTGACGTGCATTCTCAACGACACTCCGCTGACCAATTGGCCGACTCCGTCAGTGCGGCCCTGGCGAATACGCCGTACCGGGCGGTTGGATTTCTGGGGCGCGGCGGCATGGGTGAAGTTTACCGTGTCGAACACACCTTCCTCGGTCGTGAATTCGCGATGAAGGTTTTGTATGCGCGGCAAGCGAAGAACCCGGGCGTCGTTGATCGAATGCGTCTCGAGGCGCAGGCCACAGCGCGATTGCAGCATCCGCATATCGTAGACGTCAGTGACTTTTGGATTGCCAACGATGGAAGGCCCTGCATCGTAATGGAACTACTTCAAGGTGCGACCGTCGCCCACGAGCTGATGGTCAACGGGCATTTCCCGGTCAATGTTGCGGTGGCTTACACTTGCCAGTTGCTATCAGCGCTTTCGGCGGCCCATGAATTTGGTATCGTGCATCGGGACATCAAGCCAGAGAATTTATTTCTGCACGAGGCGCCCGGGCAGCCGCGTATCCTCAAGGTTCTCGACTTCGGCGTTGCTCGCGTGCTTCCCGAGGCGCCTGTCGGTGCCCCCGAAAGACTTGTCGAGACGACAGCCACCGGCGCCATCGTTGGTACACCTCGCTACACAAGCCCGGAGGGGCTCCGTGGCGAACGGGTGGATGGGCGTGCAGACGTATTTTCGGCCGGCCTCGTGCTGTACACGATGCTCACACGCCGTGGGGCCTTCGACAGCATGCTAACCACCGACAGTCCGCTTTCGTACGAGGTAAAACCGCCCTCGAAGCGAGTCGATTCCTACATTTCCCCGAAACTCGACGCGGTCGTCCTGAAAGCGATTCGCTGGGATGTCGAGGAGCGCTACCAAAGCGCCAACGAACTCCTTCGTGATCTCGATAGGTTTCTCTCGTCGCACTAAAGTCGTAATCATGGCAACGCTATTTCATGCTACTTGTTCTCGAAGCTCGCGAGGTGCCCCATGCCATTAAGAGCCGTCTCTTCGCAACCCGGACCAATTGCCGTTCTAAATGTACTCTGCTCACCGCTGCGCGAAGGATGGCGAGTGCACCTGGGGCCCGAATGGGTTCCGCCGTATCTGATCCATTGCTTCGACGAGAACCTCGAAGCCTGCACGCCAGAAATTGACTTGGAAGATCTTGACCGCTACATGCAATACCACGGGGCGCAATACGAAAAGCGCATATCAAAGTTTGGCGACGCCGAACTCACCGCCACCGGAGATGCGGCAGAGGCACTGGCAGCCTGGCTCAGTACCGTGTTTGCAACTGGCGTACGTGAGCGGCCACGAAGCCCGTAGAATGCTCGTCGAAGAAGAATGACCACACTTGTGCTTATGCTCTGCCGAAGGGAATCCGCCCGATGAACAAGCTCAAATTCCCCGCGTTGTTGGCAGAAGATATTGTCAGGCGACTT
This sequence comes from Myxococcales bacterium, assembly GCA_003154095.1. Classification (GTDB taxonomy): domain Bacteria; phylum Myxococcota_A; class Polyangia; order Polyangiales; family Polyangiaceae; genus FEN-1139. The sequence goes on from PMCK01000667.1 coordinate 3,185, forward strand.
GAGAAGGCAGACGAAAAGGTTGTGAACGAAGTTTATGACCTGGCAACGAAACAATTGGCTGCCGAAGATACATTGGCGACGAGACTTGATAGCAAGGCCACAGCTCTCCTCAGCGTGGCTGGTTTTTCGATGACAATAGCATTCTCATTTGGTGGTTGGTCACTCCTTGACAATATCAAGAAGATTGCACTCGGAAAATCAATAGCGGTCGCACTGGTAGTTGTGCTGGTGGTGGGGCTAGTCACGTGCCTGTTTGCCTGGATTGCCCTACGGATGAGGAAGAACTACAAGTGGATCGACGAGAATGAAGTCTTTCACGAGGGTGTCTTATCCAAGAAAGACACAGCTACCTACGACTACAAGATTCACATGGCAACGCACCAGTGGCTAATTTGGCAGAAACGCTTTGCTATAACTGAAGAGCGAGCAAAGTGGACTAGTTATGGCCAGCTCTCATTTGTAGTTTTCTTGTCTGGAATCCTGGCTCTTTCGTGCCTGACAACTTACAGTGCGATTCAGTTGACCGCACCTAAGACAGCTACTTCAAGCAGTTCAAGTGCTGGTGCAGTCCCACCACCCGCACATTCTGCACCTCTGGTTGGTGCAAAGTAGTTTGTTCCCGGTTACGCACGACAACTCGGACTTTCTAAGTTTGATGCCCTATTGTGGATTTCGGTCGGTCCGTGTATGATCGAACAAAATCGGAGAATGTTACGATGGCTGCCGTCAAAAATCCGCCCCCTCCAGCACCGAAGCCACCACCACCAGCACCTCGGCCAATTCCAGGCCCCGGCCGAGATCGACGTGCTGAAGTTCCTGACAAGAGCAATCCGGCCCCGATCAAGAAACCAAGGTGAGTAGGATTTGAGTCCGAAGCAAACGTCCTAGACGTGGTCCCTTATCAGCTTCGTCAATCGCGACATGGCCTGCGTGTGAAGTCTGCAGACCCAGGACTTGCTGTAATTGAACTGGTCCGCGATCTCGATGAATGACTTCCCTTCAAAATAATAGGCTCGCAGGACCGCCGCTTCACCAGATGCAAGCTCGTCGATGTTGCGACGAATCAAATCGAGCATTTCCGCCTGAGCAAATTGCTCCTCGGGAGTAGCAACGTCCTGTGGATCTCCCGAAGAAGTGGTCTCACAATCCCTTGCGATGGCTGAGACGGCGGCTGCCGTGGCCATGGCGCTCACATGTTGGCTCAGCCGCTCTTCAGCCTCGCCGGGCGCAAGTGACTCAATCGCGGGCGAGTGCACCCAGCGGAAATTCCCCTCGCTTACCGCCGCACTCGCCTCCATCGCGAGGAGCCGCTCATGGGCGCGTCTCGGCATGTGGCTCTGGCGCCGTACGCCGTCAATCACCGCGCCGCGCACACGAAGATTCGCGTAGGCCCGAAATGGAATCCCGCGGGAAGGATCGAATTTCCGCGCGGCATCAAATAGTCCTTCCCGACCCGCACCCAACAAGTCGTCATAGTCCGTAGTCGTGCCAACTGCGCGAGCAACCTGCCTCGCGATAACCTCGACGAGCCCGACTTCGGCCTGGTAGCGTTCAAGAACCTCCGGAGAATCACCTGCCCCCTGCACGTTCAACACTCCCTCGTTTACGATGCCTTATGAACTTCCGGATTCAGTCCGGTTGCTTGTTCGATGTACCGAACGATGACAGGGTCCGTCGTCATCTGGTCGCGAATCATCGACTGGATTAATTGCAAGCGCTCGGAGTCCACATGGCCCTTGAGATGAGAGACTGCCTGCTCGGCACAGTAGTCCAGATACTGGCCCAAACTGATCTCGCGACGCTCCAGACGGCGCAGCATCTCGCTCCTGGGCGGTTCGACCGAACCCAAGGCACCTTTGTGGAGAGGGTTAGGGGACATTCCCGGCGAGTTTAGCCCGGTCCGCTCCCTGCAGAAAGGCAGAAGTCCCTTTCAGCCAATTTGACGCCTATTGCTCCACGAAAGGAGACGCTGACGTTTGCTACGGTAGACGGTCGCGGGGTCTGTGCGGCAAATCCGAGCCGTCCCACCTCATTGCCTCGGCATCCGTCGGTTCATCGTCCTCAGGAGAGCGGCCTTTTGCGCTTCGGTCATCAAATCCAGAGGCACCAGCCGTCGGTTATAATGCCTCAACCATTGCTCGTCAGTCCTGAACTGTCTCGCCGGCATTCCGTAGAACACCTTCCGAGCATCCCGCACCACCGAAAGATTCGACGACTGGAAATTGTCGAGATGACCCACCCATAGATGGTGATTCTCGCCTCTTCCGCAAGGTGACTTGCCGCAGAGCGTGATGAGGTTTCGCTCGTCGAGCTCCAGGTCCGCCCTGCCCAGGGCTATACAATAGTGGAAGGGGAAAATGTGGTGTACCTGCAAGCCGATATTGAATTGCATATTCGGCAAGCAGCAAACGCATCTCGGCTGCCGCGCCAAATGTTCCCTGGCAACCTCGTCCCAATGCGAACTGCGACGGATTCCAAACGCGGCCGCGACCCGCGCGCCGAGATCGGCATGATTCTCGAGCGATGGCGCGAGGCTGACGAGGCGCTCAGAGGCGTCGGTGTTGTCGTACACGGCGATGCGACTCACATAATGTTAATCGGTCAGCGGGGCTTTCGCGTTCCCACATTTTTCGTGAAAATGCTTTTCGCCAATTTGCAGAATCATGCAGCCACTTGCAAGCCGAGTTTTGCAGCTACTTGCAGCCAGTCAATTTGCACGATCATGCAGCCACCTGGTGGCTGGTTTTCGCAGCACCATGCAGCCAGTCAATTTGCAGGGTGATACAGCCACGTGGAACTCGGTTGAAGAACGTGATAGTTCCCGATTCGTCGCGATCACATCGCTCGAATCCAACCAACCCGCCAGTACGTGGCCATTTGCTTGCCGCGAAGCAAAACATANNAAACATACGGTCACCTAGTATCATTGAGGCTTGGCTAAGCCCAAAACATACGGTCACCTAGTATCATGAAGGCTTAGTTAAGCTCGAAGTACACAGTCACATAGTGTCAGTCGGGCTTGGCCAAGCCTCGGATTTCCCACAAGGTCGTAATTTCTGCTTCAAGCAAGCTTCCGGCAAGGAT
>PMCK01000667.1:6277-7962 GCA_003154095.1 Myxococcales bacterium
CGGGTCGATCTCGATTGAAACGAAGCAAGGGGTACGATGCACGAGTAGGGTTTGCTTCGCGGCAAGCAAAATATACGTTCACACGGTGTCAATCGCTTCACGGCAAGCAAAATATACGTTCACCTAGTGTCAGCCGCTTCAGTTGAAGTAAAGGTTGAATTCACAGTGGGCATCGTTGCCTCACGCGGGCCCGGCTGTGAGCACTGCGGCGTGCGTTCGTTCACACGCTATTCAATGTCGCACTGTAGTTGCTTTGCAGGCGCTTGTCGCGCTGCCCAAATCCGCTCGCAAGCGGTTTCGCGTGCTTCACGAGCCGTGGAAAATCCCATGGGCAACCGCGCGCGCTTCCGAATGAAATTTTTTTCAAAAAGTTAGCAACATTTGGAATGCGATGACCGACTAATGAATTGTAAGCAATGTATTGGGATGACCCCGATACACCAACATAAGGAATCGTTACATGACACAGCCTGTTCCAGACCCAAATACCCAAACCCCGCGTTTTCGTGCCGCTTTTGAGCGCCTGCTCACCTCGATCCGGGCGGTACCGGAAAGCGAATTAGCTGCCATCAACATCGACGTGCCTTCTTCAGTTGCCACCGCCCTCGGGGCGCTGGTGGAGATTCGCCCATTGCGAGATCAGATCGTCAAGGATGTGTCGAGCTTCGACATCAGCCTCCTAGACAACCTGGAATCGTATGCATTGGCGTTGGGGCACGCGCAAACCGAGTATCAAACCGCGACGGAGACTCCCGCATCGCTCCTGGCCCTCGCGAACGAAGCCATCAAGTGGCGCACCATCCTTTTGAATGACGCGACCACGCTCATCTCCCGGGGCATGCTCAGCGAAGCCGTGCTGGGCGAACTCAAGGGGATCAACGGCCACAAGAACATCGTATTCGACCTATTTGCCCTCGCAAACGTTCTTAAGAAGAACTGGGCAAACATATCGACCAAAACGACGGTCAGCGAGGACGAAGTCATTCAGGCGCAAATTCTGGCTGACAAGCTACTGACCGCCGTCGGTGAGCGCGAGCAAGCCCCCGTGATCGCTGCCGTAGCCGTCCGCGATCGCCAGGCCGCGTTCACTTTGTTCATCACCGCATACGATGAGGTCCGCTCGGTCATTAGCTACCAGCGACGCAAGCAGGGCGATGTCGATTCGATTATCCCTTCGCTCTACGCGGGACGTATCATCACGAAGAAGAAGCCCACTGATGAGACAGGTGACAAGCCTGTAACGCCAGGTCCCGTATCGCCGACTGGAAATCAGCCCAACACTCCCGGCACGAACCCAACCCCTGCCGCCAAGGTCGACGTCTCTGAATCAGGGCCTTTCATGCATTGATTTGGGGTACTTCATCTTATCCTAGCTACTCGTTAACTCGATAACTTACGTCAACAACAAGCAGGGAGCGCTCACCGCAATGGTCCTTCGACCATTCCTCAACGTCCGGTGAGAAGGATGGAACTATGTCGAACAAACCGGCACTGAACCTCGGCGCGTGGCGGCGCATCGATGGGACCGAAGGTGGCAAAATCCTGCGCTTACCAGCCAATCACCTCGTGACGCATGGAGTCGCGGTCGGGATGACAGGCTCAGGAAAAACAGGATTTATAACCGTACTCGTCGAAGAGGCTCTCAGTGCCGGTGTGCCCACAATCATCATTGATGTGAAAGGAGA
>PMCK01000409.1:0-4740 GCA_003154095.1 Myxococcales bacterium
CGCGGTGCATGAACATGCGCGGCTAGCGCAACAAGAAGCGTCTCGTCGGGCGCAACGTCAACCCGAAACGCGGAGGAAAGAACAATGATCGGGTGGGTAAAAGCTAAGTCGATATCAGTTGGTGGCCATCACTTGGCTGGGGGCCTATTCAAAGTATCCGTTTTCGGCATTGTATTTCTGCAAGACCCGGGAATTTGGGCTAATACTCCTCGCGATACGCTTGCAACTAACGCCTTCGGGTCGTTGTCACAAACAGCAACGATTCAGCATGGAATGCAAATTCATTGCCAATTCGTCGCCGACTCGAGGCCGACAGGGAAAAGCAGCAGTCCGAGAGGCAACCCTAGTCACCAATCCGACAAGGAGACATTTCAATTTCACGTGGATGACGGTCAACTCGTATTGGCCGGCAACGCGAAAATTGACCGACTTCGCTCAATTGCCAACGCGCCAGGCGAGTCTGCGTTTTTCGTCGAGGACACTGCATTGGGAAACATAGCGTTGTGGTCCTTTCGCCGTATCAACGCGGGAAGCATTGCGGCAGTCAATAAGATTAGCGTCCGCGAGCTGGGTGTATCCGACATTCGAATCTTATCAACGGCCGCAAACTGCACTGTGGCTGGCGGTAACGGAATTGCCGTGACGCGGTGAAGCGCTTTTTGGGCTATACCTTGCACCGCCAAATCGTCCGTCAGGCGACGCACGACGCAAGTAGCGTCACGGCGCTCGACGTGATGCTCGCTCCATTCATTGAAGAGCTGACCGCTCGTCAGCTTAGAAAATGAAGCCCCGCGAACGACTATCAGCGCGCGAGGGCATGAGCAATGAGTCGACAATGCCCGAGCACGTGGGCCAGAACATTCAAACAATTGCGACCCTATTCGCCAACGCCGAGCGCCGGGTTGGACGAAACCAGTTGGCGATCGAACGGATAACGGAAATCTTCGGACGACCCGCCTCGGCCTATGTACTCGCAATCGCCGTTGTGGGGTGGATATTTGCCAACACTACGGCAAACTGGCTCGGATTTCGAACGGTTGATCCCCCACCGTTCGTTTGGTTGCAAGGCGTTGCGTGCATCGCTGCATTGCTGATGACGGTGACAATTCTAACGTCGCAGAATCGTGTCGCAAAACTGACCCAGCAGCGCGCTCATCTTGATCTGCAAGTGAATTTGATTGCCGAGGAGAAGATTGCCAAACTGATTGCACTAGTCGAAGAGCTTCGACGGGATCTGCCCTCCGTCAAGGACCGCAGGGATACCCTGGCGGATGCTATGACAGAGGCGGTGGATGTGCACGCAGTGGCGGATGAGCTGGAAGCGATTCAAGCAGGCGAGAATACCACCTAGCCCACTTCGAGCATCGCTCTGAGAAGGTAAGAGACGCCGCGCACGTCCTGTGAAGAATCCGAAAAGCTCGATACCCATGAGGCGTCGGGTATAGGAGAAATCCTAAAACGTGCCGGCCGCCGCAAGCCCATAGTTCCCGCCAATCTTTATTGGCCGTAAGTGAACGGACAGGGACGATACGCTAGTTGCGCTGCGCTTGGATGAGCCCACTGTGACCGTTCGCGTTTCGGGGAAGACGAACGCCCCGACGATGTTGAACGCGCCGAGCCCCTGAAAGACGCCGTCAATCACAATGAACACCTTGTTCGTCGTCTCGTTGCTACAAGTAACATTTGTCGGGCAATTGCTGCGTGAAGCTAGATCCATCCACGGTCCGGCTACGGGAATGTAGAGGCGCTTGTCACCTTCTCGGTGGCTTTCTGCCGCCACGATTACTGCAGGCACATACGATAGGCCAAGTACCCAGATGCCGGAATGCAACAGGGGGCGATTGGGTACCGTCGAAACAGCCTGATCCTTCACGACATATTGTCTGGGGGCGGCTTCGTCTTGAGCCTTTGCGATATTGATCGATCCAATTAACGCAACAAATCCTAGAGGAATGGCCAACATGGCACACGAGGTTTTCATGAAAAAACTCTCCTTATGTTCGCAATGCTCAGGTGCGACTCAACCAATGTGGTCATGCCGAGAACCTACATGATTCAGGGCAAACTGCGTGCCATGTGTTGAAATGTGGGGATGCACAGCGTCAGATTGATGTCAGCACGACCCCTGTTGGGTATTGGAAGACAATCGACGACAAGACCCACCAGGCGCGCTCGATTGTGAGAATCGTCGAGATTAATGGCGAGTTGCGCGGGACGATTGTGAAGCTTCTGGCGCCTCCCAAGGACGATCCAGATCCCATTTGCAAAAAGTGTACGGGCAATAAGAAGAACAAGCGCGTACGCGGTCTGGAATTTCTTTGGGGATTCAAGCGAGAAGCGAGGGGATGGAGTGACGGCTATGTTCTTGATCCCGAAGAAGGTCAAACTTACCGCGGAAGCATCCAGGTCATAGATGGCGGCAAGCGCCTGAAGCTATTCGGTTATGTTCGAGTGATCATAAAAATCGGGCGTAGCCAGGTCTGGGAACGCGCGTCATCCGGAGAATAGGCATATTGTTGGTAATGTGGTGCGTGGCCAATGGTCGGGTAGTGACATTCGCGGCGACTGCCACCGAATTCTGGCTGCCCGCTGCGCACTAGGTACTTAGCGCAACGGCCACCACCTCATTACCTTTGCCCACGAGACCGGCAATCCGCACCTTTTCGCGGCGGAGTTTGAAGACGAGCCTCGAGCTCGACGCTCCTGAATCGGCCCCGGGCGAGCCCAGCGAGTGAATGACATGGCTCAGTATGTACAGGCGAATCCAGTATGCAATATGGGTCGAAAAGCGAAGGCCGCATTGAGATTCGAAGTTGGTTAGCGCATGAACAATGCCCAACTTCCCTTCGGCAATCAGGGACGAAAGCGAAAAGTCGTATTGACAATACTTTAGCGCGATAGTGATCGTATAGCGCATGTAGGCGCGTACAAGGTAGCGCCTTGCTTGCTCGTCCTGGCAATCAAGACAGCGACGGTAAAGTTCCCGTACTTCCTCATGAGACAATCTCGAGTGTCCGTGAGCTATGCTCCCAAAGTGTGACAATGCTGGATATAGTTCGGCTGGTACATTCATTGATTTACCCTGCTGCAATTGTTACCATTCAAGTGATAATGGCCTGGTTGCACTTGCGACCGCCCGGACGTCCAAATCGTCAAGTGCGCTCCATGAAGCACACGTGATGCCAGCTGTTGGTCGAGAAATAATTGGTGCTTATGATCATAGGATCGACGTCTAGTGTCGAGATGTTTCGGTTCCGCCTTATATGGGCAATTTGCGAAAGCCATTGCAAATTGCGAATTGGGGGCCACCACGCTCCCTGAGGCCATGACCCTGGCCGATATCGAATCCACAATCGAAGAATACGCGCGATCGAGCGAGCTCGCGATTGAGGCAGGCTTTGACGGAGTGGAGTTACACGGCGCAAATGGCTACCTGATTGAACATTTCCTCAACACCGCTTCCAACGAGCGCAGCGATGCTTCGGGAGGTACCATAGAGAACCGCATTCGTTTCGCCGTCGAGATTGCTGCTCGAACCGCAGCACGCATTGGCGGCGACCGCTTAGGCATGCGCCTCTCGCGCCGATCTGATTGCGTTCGCCCGCAAAAGCGTGGCTGCCCGTCCGTGGCGTGGCTTTGGCAAAATGCCACAGTCATTCGCAAAATGCCTTGATTTCTCCCACGTGGCGCGCCAAGCGGGGACTGGACACCCAAGGGGGAGCTGTACCAAATACAACCCAACGACGAGGACTCAATCATTGCCTTGCCTGAGGAGTAAAAGTGACCAACTCTGACAGAGGAATACTATACGCCGTTTCCGATATTGAGGGTACTGCAAGACGCTTCGATGCGTTCGGGGTAATAGCGCAACTTGGCGGTTCGAAAGGAGGACCGGAATCCAGCCCAATTCCCGTGCATTTCGAGTCTGCGCTCAGCTACGGTCAGACTAGAGCGGCATTCGAATCGGACTTCGAAACTCGCTACGTATCTTGGCTTTTGGCGCGCCATCACGGAAATATTAGTGCCGCGGCACGTGAGGCGCGAATGGATGGCAAGCATCTTCATGACCTCGCAAAGAAGCACGGACTCCGAGGCCCCGGAATGACCAGTCGTCGCTGATGGTCCCTGCGTCGCACGAACCCAAATGGCCGCCATGGGGTCGCACGCGGCGCAATCTAGGCGCCCGTTCCGCGGCCGGTGTCGGATTGAATCGAGGTACGCATCTTGCTCATCTCGAGTGCGGAGAGATTGCGGCCCGGTCGGTCGCGCATATTTCGACGTTTACGATTATGAACACGAACTCACAGCGCCCCGGCCTCCTGTCGACACGGCGGTCAATAGCAATATTCGGCATCGCACTCTGCATCGCCGTGGCAGGAGCGACTGAAACCGTGTTTGCTTACCACGACCACGAATTGGATACCAAAGCCCGTACCGGTCGCGAGTTCGAAGTGAGCGCAGCAACTGTTGATCGTGCGCCAGTTGTTTCGGGGACTTACGGTTTCGTGCAGGGCCTGCGCGTTCCTACGTACGAGGCAACACACGTAAGCCAGCGTGCACGGAACCCTGATTACGTATTCGCGTCTAACCTAACCTCGACTGCGCCGGCCAACACATCCACGGCAACGAGTCCGGATATCAGGTTGGAGCCGCCGATGGACACCTCCAATTTTCCGGTGTTTGCCCCGCCAGTTTCGAGAAATGCATCCCCCTTGCTCGCCGCGCAAGCCGTAAGCGAGG
>PMCK01000409.1:4779-5815 GCA_003154095.1 Myxococcales bacterium
GGAATGTCAACGTCGCTGATGAGTGTCTCTTGCGGATCGAACACCTGCAACGTTGGCCAATCATGTTGCAATGCGAGTTGCGGAATCTGCGTAGGCCCCGGCGAACAGTGTGACGCGACTAAGGAATGCGAAAATTCAATTCAGTACCCGTTTAGCGCCACCTGCGGAATGGCGACATGCAACGCCGGCTTGGTCTGTTGCAATCCGAGCTGCGGAATTTGCGCGCGATTCGGTGAGGCTTGTTCACAGAGTGCTTGTGATTGATGGCGACCGTTTCCGACCGTACAAGCCCAGCGCGACAAGAACCACCAAGATTGCAAAGGCGCCTCAAACGTTTTGCTTGCTCTAGCCCGACTTTCCCATTTCGAGGGAATACTTAGCGACGCAGATTCGTGTCCAAGTGGGCACACGACCCATAAAAAACTAACCAACAAGGGACACAGAGCATGCCGTTAGCCTTACCAGGATATGTGACAAAAGTTTGACACCCGTTGATAACCCCAGGTCAGCCCGGGGTGCACCGATTGACCTCAATGTTTACGCATCGCGTGTCCAATTGCGACATTTGGCCGCGTTTCCTTATAGGCAATTTCCATGATTGACTTTGCGCGGGGACTCGTGGATTCTCGCAAAACACAATGTCCGGCTATGTATACCCCCTTGAGCTATGCCTTGAATCGCTCGACCCCCATTCGGATACCCGACCCTATGTGCATTGTGTGGCCGTGGCTCGCGGCACGCCTGGGCTGGGGATTGGTCCGCAAGGTGAAATAGTATGGTGTGAAAATAGCCGAGCCGTGGCAAGTCTCTGGATCTCCAGCGACGGCCAATTGATGGTGTCGCAACCCTATGACGGTGCAAAAGTCGAGTTGACCCAGGGCAGTCTCATTGTGCAAGTGTCCAAAAATAAGCCCATAGTCATGCTAAACGAAGACGTGCTGACGATTGAGGGTCATGCCTTCCGTGTACACATCTGCTGTCGAACCAATGCGGTGCTCGCACCAGAACATCTGTCCCTGCGTCGAAACCAAATATT
>PMCK01000247.1 GCA_003154095.1 Myxococcales bacterium
ATGAGTTTGCCGCCGCGGATGCCCTCATCGGCGGTTATCACTGCCCTACATCTGGCATCCAAAATGCGGTCACGCAGGCTTTCCGCGCTGAAACCAGCAAAAACGACGCTGTGGACGATGCCGAGCCGGGCGCAGGCCAACATCGCATAAGCAGCCTCCGGGATCATCGGCATGTAGATGGCAACGCGGTCGCCCTTGCGCAGTCCCTGGTGTCGTAAGGCGTTGGCCATCTTGCAGACTTCGCGCTGCAGCTCGCGATACGTAATGGTGCGCTGAAGTCCCGGCTCGTCCCCCTCCCACAGAATTGCGATTTGGTTGCCACGCGTTTTTACGTGCCGATCGACGCAGTTCTCGCAGACATTGAGTTTGCCACCGAGGAACCAACTAATCAGGCCATTATTCCAGTCATTATCCATGACCTCGCGGAAATCGTGCGCCCAGGTTAGATGCTCTCGCGCCATTCTTGCCCAGAAACCTTCAGGGTCATCCAGGCTTTCGCGGTACAGGCGCACGTAGCTTTCGAGATTCGGAACTATTGAGTCTTTGCTAACTCGTTCTGGAGCTCGATACAGGGTTTCGGTGGGTTCGTGGCTAACGGCAAGCATACTGTCTACTCCCCAGCAATAGGTGGACGTCACAATGAGTCCGAGTTGGAGGGGTACTTAGGGCAAGGCCCCACAGATCGGAAGTGATCTCCTCTCCCTAAATCCCTCCCCGCTGGGGAGGGACTTCTCCCACCCTAAATCCCTCCCGCTGGGAGGGACTTCAACCCCCCAAATCCCCCCAATCTTGGGGGGATATCTAGGTGGGATTCTTCAGGTTACATTCTTGAGCTCGATCGAGACGCTTTTTTTGGGAGATTGCTTCGGGTTACATTTTTCAAGTTTGCATTGTTGAACTGGGTCGATAAGCTCTTGGGATACTTCGAGTGACATGATCTAGGTCGATCGAGCAGGCTTTTCGCGGATTGTCTTGCATTTGGTAACTAAGATCAGTGTGGAGATTTCAGACGCACCATTTGTATGACTGGTTGCTGAGGCAGGCGATGGACCAGCGGGACAACGTCGGCCTGTGTGAATACCCGTGACTTCCAGTGTTCCCGTTAATTTCCATGCCCGTACTGATCACAATTCATCGAGTTATGCGGGCAAATCAGGCCTTCGCTCAATCGTGCTGGACTCGGGCAAGCCGGCCCGACTAGGATGTGGCCGCTGTACTTTGGAGGTCGAGCAATGTTGAAGGCTGGTGAGACGCGCTTTTTTGGAATATTGGCGTTGGTCTTTTTGGGGTCACTCTCGGCCTGTGATAACAAGGATGCCTGCAAAACCGTCCCGGAATGCCAGCACCAAGGAAAGTGCACAGTTGACCAGAGTGGCGCCTGCAAGGTCGGTTCCGATCAAGATTGTCGCGCTACCGAGCCTTGTAAACTGCATGGCAAGTGTACCCTGAAAGATGGAGCATGCACGGGGCAATTCGACGATGATTGTAAGAGTTCAGAGGACTGTCAGAAGCTCAGTGCCTGTAATGTCTATAACGGCGCATGCATCGACTTGACCAAGGCCTTTCACGCCGAATGCGCCAAGACCTGTGCAACCGAGGGCAAGTGCGTGATGAAAGCTGGCCAATGTGTGGCCCTTTCACGTCAGCACTGCGCCGGGACCAGCGAGGAAAAAGCCGAGGCCGAAAGCGTCTGCAAGAAGCAAGGCTTTTGCGCGGCGGACAACGGGCGCTGTGTGGCAACTTCCAACGAGGACTGTGCCAAATCCGTTGCCTGCAAAGAGCAGTCACTGTGCGCGGCCAAAGATGGGCTGTGCGTCGCGACGGATGAAGACTGCAAGAAAGGCAATTCCTGCACGAGCGACGGTAAGTGCGGAGTGAAGGACGGCAAGTGCGCAGCAATTTCGGCTACCGATTGCAAGCAGTCTTCGCGCTGCAAATTGGATGGCACTTGCACGCTCAAAGATGGCGCCTGTATTGCCGCCTCCGATGGGGACTGTCACTCATCCAATGTTTGCGCCAAGGCCAAGCGCTGCATCGCCAAAGGTGGAGTCTGCGTGGGCGCGACCAAATCAGGCGGGGGCGGCCAAGCTGGGCCGTCCGGGCCAGCGCCGGACGCGGTCGTGAAAAAGCCTGCTGCGCCCGGTTCATTCTTCTAAGGGGCCGCCCCAAGGTGGCATTGCCACCGACTGCAATCTATTCCATAGGCGCGGTTCTACGGTTCGGCGAAATACGCGTGTGCTTGGGGACCATTTGAATATCCAACCAGCTGCGCTCGTCAATTACCGGCCAGCCATTGTCCTTCAAATTCAGCCTTCAATGTACAACACACGGAAGCGTTTGGGTTTCAGGTCGCAACTTGCTTGAGTCCAAACCCAAACCCGCGATATCCATTAACCTCGGGAATTTTGCGACGTGGCAGGCAAACGGGAAGAGTCGTCTTGCCAGTAACCTGAAACCAGAGGGAAGAATGAAATGAAGATGAATACGAATGCAATAGGCTTACTGGGCACACTTGCGGCACTAAGTTCGTCAAATGCGTACGGTCAGACCGCGGCTCCACAGCCAACCCCGGGCACTCCCGTGATGGTACAGATGCCGGACGGCACGTACAAGCAAGGCTACGCAGTTCCCGCGACAGTCGTTCAAGAACCGAAGCCGGTGCCCAAACAATTTGCAATCACTACGAACCCTCTGAATTTGTACATTGGGCGGTACGGAATTAATTTCGAATACCAGCCCACGCTGCATCACGGGCTCATTTTAAGTCCGCATTACGATCACATTAACGCCGACGTCTCGTACTCTATTAACGGACAATCAGGCACTGCTGTGGACAATTTCAGTGGGTTTGGCGCCGAAATTGGCTACCGATTTTACTCGGGCGAAAAGGGCTTCAATGGGTTTTTTGCCAGCCCGTCCTTGTTGGTGGCTAGTTACAAAGCAACGGGGCCGTCGCTTGACTTGACTACGGGCAGCCAAAGCTTTACCAGCATCGGCTGGGCCTGGGAAGTCGGCGGTCAAGCGCAAATTGGTGGAGGCTTTGTTATTGGCGGTGGTGGTGGCATGCAGTACACCAAAGTATCGAAAGATTTCACTTCACTACCGTTTGCAGCCGCGGTAGTCGCGGGTGGCGGTTGGCGGCCTCGAATATTGTTAAACCTCGGTTACGCGTTTTAGTGGTGAGCGAGAAAGGCCACGCTTGCCTTTAGGTGCGGTCTTTGCCGGCCGCGAGTGGCGTCGGCGCGCCGCACGAATTCCGCGTGGGCAGCCAACAATTGTTCGGCAATAGTGGGACTTTCGAAGCGTCCGAGAACAGCCGCAATCGCTTCTATTGTAGATAGTCCATCGACCCTGGGCGGGTTGCGAAGCCGGGGTGGTTGCTGGCTGGGAGCTGAAAGGGAGAGTTCCGGCAGGCTGCGCAACGCGGAAATTTTCTTGTACATCCGTCGCGCCTGGCGAAATGTTCCGTCGAGTACGACGAAGCGGCGGGGCAGGGATTGCTGCGGAGTCTGGTGGGGCCCCGGATAAAGCAACCACGTTCCATCACCACAGAGCAGTGAATCATCGAAAGGCTCCTCGCCGCCGTACCTGACGATTCGCGCTTTGGTCAGAATCAACGCTGCCAACCTGCCGGTATTGCTGGTCAGCCAATCTTCCTTGATGTGGCGAACGATTACGACTTCAATGTTGGAATCTATGCGGGGCAATTCGCAGCACAAGCAACTGCCAATTTTGAGAAAGCAACGCGGGCATACACCAGAATAGTCGCGCGGAGTCCTCGATCTCATCTTATCCAACCAACGCTGCCAAGCATTCATGGCCCTTACAGAAAGCCGCATTCGGGGCCGGGGCCCTGAATGCCATATAAACAAAAGTCGGAACGACCCGCGTCATGAGACGACATAGATCGAGATCGCCTGCTGCGTCGTTTGGGTAAGCAAAGGATGGCATACAATCAAAGTCAGAACGACCCAGAACTCTAATTCGCGTTCCAATTAACGACGCCAAAATATGCCGTCACCAGAATCAGTACGCCGAACCCAATCCGGTACCAGGCAAACGCATTGAAGTTGTGGCGACTGATATATCGCAAGAGCCAGCGAATGCAGAGGAAGGCGGACACGAATGCAGTCACGAAACCCAGCGCAAAGACGCCCAGTTCTTGTTTGTGCAGCAAGCCCCGATGCTTGAAGAGATCATAGGCAGCCGCCGCGAGCAATGTGGGTACGGCCAGGAAGAATGAAAATTCCGTTGCTGCACGTCGCGACAGCCCGAACATCATTCCACCGATAATGGTGGCGCCCGACCGCGAAGTACCGGGGATCAGCGCCAGCGTTTGGGCGAGGCCCACTTTGAATGCATCACCAGTGCTCATTGAATCGACGTGCTCGACGCGGACCCGAAGGTTGCGCCGTTCGACCCAAAGTATGACGAACGCTCCAGCCACGAAGGCCGCGGCGACGGGGACCGGACGAAAAAGAACCTGCTTGATGTATTTGGACAACAATAGTCCGAGCAATGCCGCTGGCAAAAATGCGATGACCAAGTTCAAAATGAACTTGCGGGCGGCCGCTTCTCGAAACACGCCCAGGGCCACGCTGGCGAATTTTCGGCGATATTCGAGGATGATTGCCAGCATGGCCCCAGCTTGAATCACGACCTCGAAAACCTTGCCTATCTCACCATTGAAATTCAAAAGCGAGCCGACAAGTATTAAATGACCTGTCGATGAAATGGGCAAGAACTCCGTTAGCCCCTCTACGACACCCAGGATTAGGGCTTTGAGTAGTAGTGATAATTCCATTGAAGTTCAACCACCGTAGCGCGCGTTAGCTCTTCCACTTGATGTTGCACCCGATGCTGGGCTTTTGAGCTTGAGAAACTGGTTTTTTGGCCACGACGGCGGCAATTGCCGCCCTCAGATCGGCGCCCGTTACGGGTTTGCCGTTCGAAGGTCGGCTATCGTCGAATTGGCCGCGATAGGCCAACTCTCGGCGTGCGTCGAACAAGAAAATATCGGGTGTACAAGCGGCCGTGAAGGACTTGGCCGCACGCTGTGTGTCGTCGAAGAGGAAGGGGAAACGCCAGCCTTCCGCCTGGGCCAACTCCTTCATGTGCGCAGGTCCGTCCTGAGGGTGCGATTCGATACTATTCGAGTTTATTGCGACAACCGTGACACCCGCGTTCAATGCCTCGTTGGCTACCTTGACCAATTCGCTTCGAATGTGAATCACGAACGGACAGTGATTGCAGATAAACATCACGAGAACGCCGTTCTTGATATTGACATCACTTGCGGATACAAGCTTGCCCGTAACTGTATCGACGAGTGAAAACTCGGGAAGTTTAGTGCCGAGCGCTAGCATGGTAGAGGGGGTAGCAGACATGTTTCGACTATAGCGACGGACTTGGTCTTGGGGCAACTGCCTTATTGGGCAATACTCATTGGTTTCAATTTTGACTTGAGAAGCCCCAACAGCGCTCGGTTGGAATTGGCCGGGTCGGGAAGTGAATCATCCCCGTAAAATAGGCCCATATAGACCTCATGGTAGTCGTGAAAGGTAAAGTTCAATTGCCGCTCGTTAATCAGGTCCAACATGTCATTTGCCCAGCGTAGGCCACCGCGATCGGCCTCGAAGGTTTGACGAACGGCCCCGAATTCCCCCAGGAACAAGGGCACCCGTTGCCGCTTGCCCCAATTGACATAGGCATCAATCTCATAGGCCAGGAATGACTTGTCCCAGGCAAACACGGGCGCCTTGGCTGAATAGAAGTCGATACGAATCTGACACGTGGTCTGGGCTGGTATGGCTTGCCCCCTCATCCAACCACTCAGGCGATATACGCCCTTGGGCTCGACTCGAAATTGCAGGTAGTCCGCACTGAGTGCTGCATCGGATTGGTTACCCGAAATCGCTACGGAATCTTTGTTGCTGTGTCCCGCGGATTCATTCGAGGCCGTGCCGCTGCCGTCCTTGGTCCAATAGAACCAACCGCGTTTGGAATGAAGGTCTGCGCTCCAGATTGTTCGCTTGGGCTTTCCATTGGAATCGAGCTGTTCCAATACCAAGTCATCGAACGATGCCTTACCCGAGTTTCGTGAGCAACCCAGCACGGGCTTACCGACTGCAATGCTCGGGTCAACTGCAGTGTAGGGTGCACCGACGTAATACGTCCAGTCGCTGTCGCCCGGTGGCAGGTGGGGACTCTGAAATGTGGTGGTCTTCCAGTCCACATTGAACCATTCGATGCCGGCCACATTGGCATCCGGGTAATGTGTATCGGCGGCGGCCAACTCCACCCAATGCGCGTTTTGATGGGTAAAATGCAAGGGTTTGTAGAAGTGAAACTCATAGACGACGTTGGGGTCCTTAACGCGGAAGAAGTTCCTGTCTCCGTTCTCCGCCCAATCCATTCCTACGGCATTTACGCGTTCCACGAATACGATATGCCAAGGGTCAACGCCCCGTACTGCTGCAATGGCTCGTTCGGCAAGGTCCTGCCACTGCCCGATCGACTTCGTAACTACTGGCTCGTTGAGCAGATCATAGCCCGCGATTGTTGGCTCTGACCGGTAACGTTCTGCGATGGCCTTCCAAAGCGCGATAAACTTGGCTTGTGCTTCTGGACTTTCCCAAAGACCCATTCCCTTGCCCAGTGATTGATAGCCGCCTGGAGGCACATGCAGATTGAGTACCAGGTAAATGCCCTGTTTCTTTGCCCAAGCTACATTATCGTCGAGCCAGGCCCAGCCACTGGGCTTCCATTGGCCGGGAGTATTGGAATCCTCAAACGTGATGTCATTCAGATAGAATCGAACCGCGTTCATGCCAAGGTCTTTGATCCGAGCGTAGTCGATTTCAGAATGATGCTTGCGCGGGTCCGCAACATCCGTCCACACTTGATTGCCGAAGGCAACGCCTCGCAAAACGACGCCCCGGCCTTCGCCGTCGACTATCTTCTCGCCCGAGACTCGCAACATTTCAGCCGGAGCAGCAGGCGTTGACGCGGCGACAAATGCTGGCGTTGGAGGCGGCGCAGCTGGCTTAGCACCCAAGTCATCTCGTGGGGGTATACAACTTACTGCACCGATTGCTGCGAATACGAAAATTTGACGCATGGCGGGGCTACTACCACAGTTTCCTGCGAGTCGTCACGAGCCGGCACGTCGCGGTTACTCTCCCTCCTTGACGAAACGGGCTTCTCGGGTAATCCGACAAACCCCATGCGGTTTTTGCAGCCTAGCCGTGTCACGGATGCGGAACAGAGTTTTGACCGCGCTTACCCGATCCTTGCGGCAATGCGGCGGACAAATCCTCGTCAGGTGAGTGAATGCGAGCAAACCTGGCTGCTCTTCGACAGTTTTGCTCGCACCGTGGTGGACGTTGTCGCCTTGGAGCTTGACGAAGCCGGGTTCGAAATTCCGTCACAATCGCTTGAAAATCTATTGACCGAAGCCTGCCAGCGCCGGATTTTTTCGCTGTCCTTACCCAGAAGTCTGGGTGGCCAAGGCGTATCCCTCTTGGCCCTCAGCATTGGCCTGGAGCGGCTCTCGCGCAGCTGCCTGGGAGTCGCTAACTTGCTGGCGGTTCACGGTCTGGCTTTGGGTGTGCTGGGGGCGGTCGGAGCACTCACCCAGCTGCGACAAATTGCCGCGCAAATTGTCGAGGGTGAACGAAACGGAAAGCCGTACCTGATCAGTACGGCCGCCACCGAGCCCGAAGCTGGTACTGATCTCGAGGATTTGGAACTATTGGAACATGCGCGCTTGCGTTGTGAGGCCAAACGCGTTGCAGACGGTTGGAACATCAACGGGACAAAGATATTCGTCAGCAATGGGTCACTGGCATCAGCTCACGTAGTAATTGCGCCAACCGACCGCAGTCAGCCCGTCAGTTCCTTATCGGCATTCTTGGTCGAACGTGACCGTCCGGGCGTTAAAGTAGTTAGAGTAGAGCATAAGCTGGGGCAAAGAGCCTGTCCTGCGGCAGAGTTGAGCTTCTTGGATTGCTTCGTGCCCGACTCACACAAGTTGAACCAACAGTCCGTCGCTGGTAAGGCCCTCGATTTGGTACTTGGTGCCTCGCGCTCAACTGTTGCAGCTTTTGGTTCCGGTGCTGCCTTTGGCGTGCTGCGGGACTGCCAGAGAATTTGTTCAACTAGTGGTGCCGGCACTGCCGTGGAGGGCGACCAAGAGTCAACGTACGCAATATTGTCCCAGATGTGGCAAAATGCGAGGCTCGCACGCAGTAGTTATCTCGACGCGGTCCTCGCCAACACTTGCTTTGGTTTGATATCACTAATGGAGGTTGCCATCCTTCGTCAATTGGACCGAGTCGTGCCTCCCGGAATTGGTGCTTGGGCTACGTCGTTTCGCGTCTTCGATTCACCCCTATTGAATCGGGAAGCAAGACGATGGCTAGACCATCTGAGCCCAGAAAAAGTTGCCGACGCTTCGGCCCATGCATCCGCTGCCAAAATTGCCTGCAGTCGTCTAGCGCTCGAAAATTGTGAGCTGGCAAGTGATCTACTCGGGCCCCTGTCGACCGTAGAATCTACCGGGATACCCAAGAGATGGCGGGACGCCCGTCTGCTCGCAATTTACGAAGGCACCAACGAACTCAATGCCCTTGATGTTTACAAAAAGGGCGTATTGCAAGACTCCGAGAATGCCATTGGCTAGCAACGACACGAGCATCGAACTATTGCAGCGTACGGCTCGCCGCTGGGCAAGTTCACGCTTTGCTCCGGTTCGCGCGGAATTGGAGCGCCAATGGTGCCCAAACATGCCAGAGGTCGTAATTCGTGAATTGGCGGAACAAGGCTATTTGCCAGCGCCCACGGATGGTCTCGACGATTGGACGCCTCCCACGATTGCCAGGCTAGGCGAAGCAATGGGAGCAGAGGCACCGGCCGCGTTCGTGGTGATAGTGACGCATGTCCTGGCGCTGTACTTGTCAGCGGGCCTCACTTTGAATCAATCACACGCGGGCGGTAATGAGCCGTTACTTGCAACTAGCCCTTATTGGGACTTTTCCAAGGTCGCTTCGCCCGTGCGAGTCGAGCACTTGGGCGGCGAGTGGATTGTAAATGGTCACTTCCCTTTGGTCGTAAACGGCAATCGGGCTGAGTTTATCCTTGTGCCAGCCCTTACTCCCGAAAAAAATCGGGTAATTTGCGGTATCTCGCGGACGCAGCTCGGCGTCACGATCGGCGAGTCTGTTGCGCTATTCGGGCTCCGCGGCGCTTCGGCTCAAAACATCGAATTTGCATCGGTGTCAGTTGCAGAGGCCTGCGTTTCGAGTGGACATGAAGCCACTCGAGACACAATGGAAAGAGCCTCCCGAGTCTTAGGTTGGAGCGTAGTCGGCCTGCTCACGGGCATCACGTTCAAGTCGTGGAAGCAAGCCAGCGAATATGCCGGGCTTAGAATTCAGGGTGGCCGTAGCATCATCGAGCACCCACCTGTTGCCAAGTTGGTTGAGTCAATCCAGTTTGCCAAGGAACAACTGACACTCTGGCTAGGGCAATTGGATGCTTCTTCTGAGGCGCTATTGCCACCACTCAAACAAGCCCGAAAATGCGCGACATCTGGCACGGATGCAGCGCTTCAAGTCTTTGGCGGAATTGGCTACATTTGTCCCTCCGCGGCCGAACAATGTTGGCGCGACGCTCGCCAGGCGGCAACGCTGTGCAGCACCTGCGTTCACGAAGAATTCAAACCGCAGCGCCGCTAATCATCACACTTGCAGCCGCCATAGCCAAAGAATCCCAACCCGCTCCTGTACAGCTTGCCGATTGTGTCGACTTCGATTCGCCATCGAGACTGAAAAGGAATTGCGAGGCCAGCCTGGGGGACACTACTTTGGACGGGCTGGTGAGACTGGCGACAATTTCTTTCGCCAAGGGTCGCAATGACATGTCGGACAGTGCCCCAATCCAGCAAGTCAATTGGGAACGAAAAGATTGAGGATTCAGAAACGCAAAGTTACGTTTGTGCATCGACTCATAGCCCTCGCACAGGATTTGTAGCAATCGCGGACTGGCTGCCAATATGTCGCTTCCGCGCCTGCCGACGCGCCACGTGACCATGCCTGCAGGGACTAAGGTATCGCTGGAAGCGATCCAACCGGAGGCCGTCCAGTTTTCGGCCATGTCATCCGGTCGTGCTCCGGGTGCTTTGCCTGACCCGTTGCTCGAGTAGTGAAGAACCAAGCGCTGGACTCGATCTATATTTCGTTCCGCCCAGGCCAAAACGTCGGCAAGCTGGCGAAAATCGCCTTCGTTGACTTCGATTTCGAATCCACACAGCAGCCCGCCCACGCGGGCAATCATTTCCGCGTAATGTGTTCTGAGCCCCTCGATCTGGATTTCGCTGTTGTCACGCCAACCGGGGCGGGATTGACTGCGATTGATCCGCAGGTTCACGCCCCAAAGACCTAAGTCACGCAGCTCGCAGAGTCGTTCGGGACCTAAATCATAACCATTGGTGCACAAGACCACCTTCGTCCGAACATCGCGGGCCGACTTCACGATTTCGGCGAGGTCGGGGTGCCTCGTAGGTTCGCCCCCAACTAGGGTGATTGCGTCCGCTCTGGGCCAATCCTCAAGAGACGCGATTTCGTCTTTGATGACCTTGAGGTCCCTCGGCTCGGAATTGCCGCCGCAGCAGTCAAAGCCGCAGCCCTCGGTTAGTTTCACGCTCAGGCTCGGGCTGATGCCGACCCGCCAAGGGAGGCGATATTTGGTGCTGGCCACGGCCCCGCCTTAGCAATATCCGGCGAGTATGCCAAAGAAAGGAATCCGGCCGACGTGGAACCCGAACTAGCCTCACTACTGCCCGCCATTTACCGCAATGGTCGGGTAGCAACGGCCGTCTATGCAATTTCACCCGAGCGGGCTCGCGCGGCGGTAACGCGTCTCGAACTTCACCCCATCGAGCTGCCGGGGCACCGGTCAATCGCCGTTGTGTGCTGTTTCGACTATCTCGAGACGTCACTGGGGCCCTACCGGGAGCTTGCGATTGGCGTTGTGGTGAGTCCCAAGCGACGGGTAGGCCCTCCTCGCGGGTTAGATTTGCTTTCCCCTCACCCCGACACCGGCGGTTGGTTGCTTACGCTACCAGTTTCTAGTCAATTGGCGTGCCGAGGCGGGGTGGAACTCTTCGGCTATCCGAAGATTGTGTCCGACTTGCGCGTCGAACACCCGTCCAAGCAATGTACATGTGTTGTCGAAGACAACTCCCAGCAAGTATTCAAGACTACGTTCAGACTGGGCTGGGGCCCCCAATTCCCAGTTCGTTCTTTCGTGACTTACACCGAGAAAGACGGTCAGCTCCTCAAGACCCGGGTCGAGACCCAATGGCGGGTGACGCTCAGCTCGGGTCGTGGAACCACGCTTGAGGTTGCCAATTCCGCCCATCCGGTGTGTCAGGCGGCGCAAGAACTAGGTCTGCCAAACACGCCATTATTTGTGTTGCACGGCGACCATTTTGGCGCCATTCTGAGGCCCGCAGAGCCGATTGCAGGGTCATCTTGGCTTGGGCAGCCGAGGTAAACTCGAGTTCAGATGCGATTCTAAGTATCTGAAATCAGTAGAGTTATATGCAGCAACTTGCAACTTGCATGCAACATGCACTATTGTTGCACCAGAACCCGATGGGCTGGTTGCGCGATCTGATGCTGGATGCCGAAATTCCGAGTTTCGGTGAGCTCGCGCGCGCCTGTTTGACCCACCCGAGCTGGCCCGAACAGACCCGGGCACAGCCGCGTTCCCTGGCGGCGATGTTCAGTCGATTCGACCGAAGTTTCGAATTGGACTGGTTGGGAGAAAGGCCCGCGGTTCAGCAAGTCCTCTCGACAATATTGGGATGCCCTGTCGGGGACCTGCGAGCGCCGCTTCAAAAAGCCGAGCAAGAGCCCGTCATGCGGGCGCGAATGCGTCTGGAGGGCCTTCCAACGGCGCGCAGCATCGAATTCGAGGAAGAGCCTCTCCCTCCCGGCCTTCCTCCGGATTTGAGTGTCCCGTCGAGTTGGGATCGACTGTTGTGGGTGACTTTGCCCGGATCGGGTAGGACAATTGCCGGACAGTGGTTAGACATTCGCGGACGTGCTGAAGTCCGCATAGCGGCCGACGAGCGGGCGATGCTCGAGCTGCCAACCTTCGGGCCGCCGCTGCTCATTGACGCCAGACTGGGATCTGAGGGCGTTTCGTCGGCGTGGAAGCCCTCCAGGGCTGTCTGTCTAGCCATTGACCTGCAGTCGTCGAGTCTAAGTCGATGGATCGATGCTGGATGGCGTGTGGCGCCAAGTCCACCGATTGAATCGAGTCTGGATTCGATTGTGATGTGGTTGGCGCAGCGATTGAGCGCGCAAAGCCACTTCGACGCCGCGCAGGTATCCGCCTGGCTCAGAGAGGGCCCGCTTGCCGACGGGATGATCGAGACCTTTGGCGATGTACTCGGCTGGTGCGGCTTGGTCACATCGGTTGGCCTGGAAGCCACGCGCCGTCGTGACAAAAATCAAATCTTGGCGCTTATCGTCAAGCGTGCGTTGGCACCGCTCGCGGATCGACGCGACGCTCGTAGTTCCGGTCTCGGTCGAAAGGCGCCGGAATTGTTGGTGGCGATGGCCGAGCGCTCGCTCTTGATGCCGAGCAGCGATTGGTTGGCTCCGCGCCCGCTCGAAGCTTGGGTTGAGCTCTTGCCCGATGAGGAAAAACTCGGGCCGGACGTGGATTGGATGCGAGTGCATCTGACGAGCGCTTCCAAGGCAATTCGGGCCCGCGATGTCGAACGGGCCGCTGCGCGATTTCCGCCCGGGGCGCATCGCTGGTTGGGATTGTTGCGCGATGCAGGCTTGCTGCGGCCGATCGATGCGGAGAACTTCGTGCTCAGGCCGCATTATCTGGCGCGCCTGGCGCTTCAAATCGCCAAGGGTTCGTTGATTCAAGCTTCGAGCGCCGTCTGGGGTGACGCGCTGTTTCTGGGGCAGGGAACTGCATCGATTTGGCCGCATTTACAGCAACGCGCTGAGCGATCGCCTGAATCGTTAATCGACTCGGTTCTGGAGGACTTGGACGAGGAAAGTCCGACCTCGGTGCTCGCTTTGGACGCAACGGTTGTCGCAATCGGGTTGAGTCACCTGGGCGGTCATGAAGTATCCTCGGCGCTCGTCGAGCCCTTGCTCGACGAAGCCTGTGCATTGGCTCTACAACGACCGGGCGAAACACCGCGACCGCGCATCTCGCTCGGCCCGCAGATTCATGGTGTAAGTTCCAGCGCACTCTGGTGGCTTTTGCTGGTCGCGCTCAGTGAGAACCTGCCCGCAAAGAAGCGCAACTACGACAAGCGCCTCGTGCCCTGGCCGCACCGGGAACCGCCCGCGCAACTTGTCGAGCTCTTCGATGAAATCCTCGCAGAGTTCAAAGCGCTGCCGAGGCCGCTGCCCCGATGGGTCTTCGGCACGTTCGCGATGATCGAGCGGCTTCGCCAAACGCTGGGCGCCGCGACCGCGGCCGATTCTCGACCGCATGCACTGCACATTCCCGGGATCGCACTCGACGAAGTCATGCACGGAGTACTCGAGTGGGACACATTGAAGCCACTCGTCGAAGAGCCACTGCTTTTCGAGGCCTTCGAAGACCTGGCTCAGCAACGCGGCTGCGCCGAGGCCGTCTGGGCCGAAAGCTTCTGGCAAACCATGGCCGACTCTGAATTTGAATTGCCGGCACGTGGCTTCCTGTTGCGGCACATTCAACGCCTCGCGCCGCACGTGCCCGTCGAGCTGGGCGTCGCCTGGTTGGAAGGGACGGAAGAGATTCCAGTTGAAGGCCTGTTGGCCCTATTGCCACCGAGCGTCCTTTTGACTTGGTTAGACCAGCGCAGCGTGGGTGCGTCCGTGTTGCAGCCGGAAATCGCACGCAGCATGCCCGAGGAATTGATGGATCGGCTATTGGTCGACCTCGAAACCCGCGATGAATCCATTCTCCCAATACTGTGGGAGCGCGTGCCAGAACGAGTGATTGCGAGAATCCATCGCTTTCGCGTGCTCTTGCCCGAAAAGGCCGCTCGCTGGATAGATCAGGCATCAGTCTCCCACAGTGCTGCCCTCTTCAAAGGCGCCGAAATGGACGAATGGCTCAAAGCGTCGGCACCCGTTCTCATGGCCCTGCGTCGCTTCTGCTGCCGATGCATCGACGAACGCTCCGCGGATTGGCAATTGGGATACGCTTGGTTGGTAAAGTTGGAACGGGTGCTGAGGAATTAGAACACTCACGTTCAGGCCCTTTTTGCTTCAGGCTGGCCCTTCTTGCTTCGGGCTAGCCCTTCAGGCTGTCCCATCGGGCCTCAGGCTGGTGCTGAGCCTAGCCCTAATTCCTCGACCTTTTCCTCAATTTCACGGTCCGATCAGGGGTCGGGAAAGGGTTAGGATTAGCAAAAGGGTGGTCCAAGATTGGGAGAAGGAGCACGGCGAGCTGAGCCATGTTGAACTCAAGACTGTCAACCGCAGGCGGCTGAGACGCTAAGCAAGTGAGCGGTAGGCGATATGCCTCACCCGGCGAGTTTGCTGACGATCCAGTGATTGAGACTGACGCCTTCACGTTCCGCTTCATGCGCCAAGCGACCGTGCAGTGATGCGGGTAGCCTCAGTCGAAGGTTGCCCGAATATCGGTGCTCGGGGGCGGGAATGGGCTCCCCATGTCGCAACGCGCTGTCAATCAGCATGGTCAAAACCTCGCGGCCATTTTTGACTGCCGCTTGTGGAGTGTTTCCATGAGTGCGCGCGTTTTGCCAGGCGGGCAGAGAGACTACATAACATTGGTCTTCTTCCGACCAAAGCAGGACCATTTGGTAGTCATCTGGACTTGGATGCTCGTGTAACGGCGGCGACCGCTTCTTCGACGAGATTTTCTTGGTATTTTTTCGCATCATCGCCTTCATTTCCGCTGATAACCACTAGCTTACCTGACGGGTGAATCCATTTGCGGTGTGAACCTTTGGCCGCTTGCCGAACGAACCCAACCTTGCGCAATCGGGCTTCGAGCTCTCGGAGTTTGGGCGGCACGTTTGCAATGGTACCACCAGCGGTGTCAAAAGCAATTGCGCCCACGATGCTGACCTACGGCGAGACTCGAATCGTTGAACACGGGTTGGGTACCGCCTTGTAAGTTTCGTCTTACACCGTAGACGAGCCCCCAGTCGGGCACTGAGTTGAATCCCGAAACCTGGATCTGCAAACGATTTGCGAAATCAATTTTGCGGCGTAAACTACAAAAACCAAGGGAGATTACGCCGATGAGATCGAATCGCTTGCTGATTGCTATTGTTGGCTCTGCAGTGCTTTCCTTGTGGAGTTGCGGTGGTTCGGATACTTCATCGCCGACGTCGACGGGTGGTTCACAGAACGCTGTTGGCGGTGATGGGACGCAAGCGGGAACAGCTGCGCGCGGCGGCGCATCGAGTGTCGGGGGCGCGGGCGGTGTGGCAACGACAAGTGTCGGCGGTAGCGCGACCGGCGGCAATATGGGCATCGGGGGCAAATCTCTGGGGACTGGCGGTAAGGCTTCAGGCGGAAATGGTGCCACCGGTGGCCGCAGAGCGACGGGTGGAAGCAAAGCGACTGGCGGAGGCAATACCGTCGGCGGATCTAGCACTGCCGGCGGTTCCACGGGTGACCCCTACACGACATCCCGACAATTGTGTGTGGACACCATCAATTCGTTCCGCGCAACGCTCGGCCTAGCGCCGCTCGTGGCGTGGCCCGCAATAAACACTTGTGTCGATGGTCAGTCTACCGCGGACGAAACGGCCGCTACGGCGCATAGCGCGTTTGGAAATTGCGGTGAAAATGCGCAGGACGAATGCCTCGGTAGCAAAAACACGTCGCAATTGGTTTCTTGTTTGACGAGTATGTGGAACGAAAAGAACGATGCCGCGTGCACGGGCTGCGATGCGTGTTCAGCAGCTCCCTGGAGAACCTGCGCAAACTGCGACTACGAGACCTGCGGCCATTACGTTAATATGAGTGCCCAGTACTACACGCAAGTATCATGCGGCTTTAGCTCGCTTGGCGGCTGGAGCACGCAGGATTTCAAGTAACGCCTCGACCTACGTTGGCGACAGGCTGACGCGAGCAGGGCAATCTCACAATTCTAGTTCTGTGGCATAGCCCCGCCCTTTTGCTTATTGCCCAGGCAATTCTCTGCATGAGAAGTCATCGTCCAGGGGCATTAGCGGGGGGTCGTCCGTGTACGAAGGCGGCGGTGGGTCATCATAGCTCGGCGGACCTGGCTGATCGGGATCTATTGGAGTTGGCGGTGGGGGTTCGCCGGGCTTGTTGGGCAATTCGGGATTCATGTTGGGCACCTGGGAATTCATGTTGCGCAATTCGGGATTCATGTTGGGCACCTGGGGATCTACTTGACCGCCAATTCGTCTTCGACCGAGCGGGCCCCGGGCGTCGAACGAGAAATTAGGGCCGCACGAAGACGGTCCCACGAAGAAGGAACCGAGCCTGTCAGGCGAACGGTGCCATGGGTTACGGACACGTTGACACTCTTGAATTCAGGTTGACCTTGAAGGAACTTGGCAATTGCACCCTTGATGTCCGTGTCGTCCACTCTAGCCAATTCTTGCTGCGTTTCTGGAACGACCTGCAAGTAGTTTCGGACGAATGTGACCCCACCGACCTGTTGCGCAACACTCTTGGCTCTGTCGCTTTGCTCCTGCGATGCGACGGCGCCAAAGAGGCTGACGCGGCTGCGATTCGTGTCCACGCTGATCTTCAACGCGGGGGTATTGTTGTCTGAGAGAAAGCGCAGCTTTACCTCGGTCGTTATCCGCATATCATTTGCACTCGTTGTTAACTTGGATTTCGACGCCTTCGCCAATTCTCCGGCCTTTTTGGACTCGACCTCCATAAATTGACTAGGCGCTTTGATTTCGCTCACCACATGACGAACGCCGTCGGCTGAGTCGGCAACGAGGAACGCCAGTAGCTGGTCGCTCATGGTTTCAGCCGTGCCAGTGAGCAGGACGATGCCCTTGTCGACTGACTGCACGGAAACGGAGCTACTCTTTAGCGCCGGTTCTCGCTTGAGTGCTCGGGTGACTTCCGTTTTTATCCGTTCGTCACCAATAGTAATTGGCCTAGCATCGCTTGGCGTAACGATCTGCAAGAGATCTTGGACATGTTTGACGCCTTCGATGCTGAAAATGAGCTCATTGGCTTCCTTCTTCTGACTGGCTGAATCGACCTTCCCGAAAAGCGTGACCGTACCTTCGGAGGTGTCGACCTTGACCGCATTGCTGCGAATGCCAGAGTTCGTCCACAATGTTAGCTTGGCTTGGGCTGTAATCCAGGCGTCTTGGGCCTGACCCGGCGCCGCGTACACTGTGCGAGGACCAACGAAACAGAGTGCTAGGACGACCCCCACCTGAGTGGCTTTCAATAAACTCGCCCTTAGCCAAGGTCTCGACGACTCGAACCCGCCTTGGGCGGCCACCGTGTTGCTTTTCATAGGCTCCTCCATGCGACCGGAAACTTATTTCAGCCGAATGACTTCCATAAGCAGCATGTGTGCCATATGCCAATCGCCCGCCTGGCACCACAATGTGCCGGGCGACCATTGCAGATTGCAACCCGCTTTTCGCGTTATGCAAGCGTGGTAGCGGGCACAGTCGGGGGCGTCGGAATGATCACCGCGAACAATCGCTGGGCGCTACGCATAGGCCGTTGGTGCAGACATTGCTGTAGCAATCGCTGACGCTGGCGCAGGCGCCTCCGATCCGCTGTATCGCCACACACACGTGGTCGGCTGTGCAGTGAGCATCACTTTGACATTCGTTGACGTAAGAACCGACACAGCTCTGACCCGGTGCAACCTGAGCCGTGCATTGCGCACTGATCGTGAAAGCTTGACTGTACGACGCCGGACAGAATTGGCCGTCAGGGCAAGGATTGCGGGTGGCATAACGGCAGGCGCCACCCGACGATGAAGCCTTTTGGCAGCGCATGACGGGACCCATTGACGCGGCATCCGATTGCTCGGACGTGGCTTCGCAGTACAGACCACTCACACAGGCGTTTGTCGCATCGCAGATTTGACCTTCACTCGCGGTCCCGTTATCAAAGAGATTCTCACACTTGTACGAACCGCTGGAGTCTTGTGCACATATGCTAAAGCCTCCGCAGACGCCGGTTGCCGTCGTGCTGGTGCCGCAGGATTCACCCAGTTTGAGGCGGTTCTTGCAAACTTCGGTCGAGGTATCGCACTCGGCCCCCAGTGCACATTCGTCGTCACCCGTGCACGTTTGGCCGAGTGCGCCGCGAGACTGGCAGTGCCCGGGGCAAGTTCCACTCGAGGCGCAGAAAGTGTCCCCGGTGTTTCCCACGCATTCGAAACTCGAATTGCATGCGCCCCCGATGGCCACGCTGCCCTTCCAAGCATTATCGCACGCAGTTACCAATGCCTGCTCATTGGAGTAGTCGCAGTTGAGTTGTGCATAGGTGTCAAGGCACGCACGCGCAGCGGCGGGGTCATAAGTAGTGCTACCCGCGGCAATCGCCGCACTCAACTGGGGCACCGACTGGTCGGCTACTCTCTTTTCGAAATCACTCAGACACTGGGCGGAAGTATTACCGTATTCGACCGATGCCGCTCCGGCACAGCGGAGCAATAGGTTGCACTCGGCGATTGCCATTTCGTGCGGCAACTGGTCAACCGTGACGGGCCCCGTGCCACTCGGAATGATGCCGGCCGCGCCCCCCGTGTTTGCAGTTTGACCAGTGTTGCCGCCGCAAGCTACGACAGACTGTAGGGCGCCGATTAGGCATAGGCTCACTAAGCTGGGGGAATTATGCATTTGGATGAGTATTACACAAGGCTGCGGTGTCTGGCTAGTTCTGGCTCGGGTCCAGTACCTGACCTGCAAATAGTATCGCACCGGCCGCGTCGCGAATGAAGAACGCGAATGGTCGGTCTATCACGAACGATTTGGGTGTGGTCGGGATACCGTTGGTGTCGAGCGTTACAGCCGTGGCGGCCGCAGCTTCGGTACCCGACTCATCAACGGCGATAAATGCCTTGTGTAACACGCCTGCCACGAAGAACTGACGCGAGGCTTCGATGCCGGAAAAATCCGCCAAACTTGGGTCGAACGCATCCACAATGCCGAGTGCCTGCAAAGCTTGGCTCAGATTCGTGGTTCCCCCGTCGAGGCTACAACGCAATTGAAGGCAGCCGGAATCACTGTCGAGCGGCTAAGTGGCTCCTACGAGTCTACGCAGCCGACGGTCACAATTGCGCCGCGGGAGCTGGCAACTCTGCATGTCGGCTTCCCCGTCGTAGAGGCCTACCAAGTTTTCTGCGACTTCTTCTCGTTTCGAGTCACGTTCTTGTTGGATAGCCAAGAGTCTTTGTCGGCGAACGCGACAACCGAGGTCACGCGAGTGACTCCGCGAACGCCTTTGCGTCGCCGGTCAGGGTATGAGGGCTGATTCCGTGCCGCAATTAACATGAACGGCATAGTCGGCTCGAAACTGCCCCAATCGTTATTCGCTTGCCCTGTCTCCACCCGAGGCTATGATGAATGTCATTCAGTAACTGAATGAGGCATCATGGGAACCGCTGAACGTCGTCAAAAAGAAGCGCACCAGCGTCGCGAGGGTATTCTGAAGGCCGCGCGCCAGGTGTTCTGGAAAAGGGGCTATCAAGCGGCGACAATGCCGCAGATTGCGGCGGTCGCGGAGATTGCGCCGGGGACGCTCTACCTCTATTTTCCAAGCAAGGAAGTCCTGTACGTCGAGCTTCTAATTGAAGGGTACGTTATTCTTCACGGTCAATTAGAGCAGGCTGCAACTCCACGCCAGGCCACCATACGGCAGGCACAGGCCCTAATCGACGGTTTCTTCGAGTTTGCCCACAGCAACCCCGAATACTTCGACATCATATTTTTTGTCCTGCAACAAGAGAAGAGTAAATGGGAGACAAGCTTTCCACGCGAGCAAGTCGACCGGCTGAATCGTGCCGAAGCGATGTGCCAGCAAGTGGTTTCTACGGCACTCGAGCGCATCGTGAAGCGGTCGGCGAAACAGCAGCGGGCCGTGATGAATGCAGTATGGAGCATGTTGGCCGGAGTCGTGTTCTTCTTCCGTGCCAAAGGTAACTACGAGGAGACGGCAAAGGCAGCTCGCGAATTGCTATTGCAGGCGGTGAGCCATGGAATCTGACGAAACCATTGAAACTGGAGACACAACATGGTTGACGCAATTATTCGTTGGGTCATCCGGGCGTTGCTGAGGCTGCGCTATCGGATCCGCATCGTCGGGCTCGAGCAGCTGGTGCCCAAGGACAATCGCGGAATTATATTTCTTCCGAATCATCCGGCGCTCATCGATCCAGTTCTCATGCTGCTGACCCTAACGGCACGGTATCGAGTAGGAGTATTGGCCGATAGAGCTCAAGTCGATCGCCCCATTATTCGTGCGCTTGCCAAGCGGGCTGGGGTGAAGGCTATCTCGGATCCCGCCAAGGATCGCGACGCGAAAGGACAGATTGAGCAGCGCCTTCTAGAAATGATCGCGGGTCTCAACCAAGGCAATTCGTTCCTCCTGTATCCTTCGGGTCGCACCTATCGACAAAAGCTCGAAGATGTGGCTGGCAATAGTGCCGTAGAAACGATTCTGCATTCTTGCCCTGCAGTCCGGGTGGTTCTGGCTCGAACGCGGGGACTTTGGGGAAGCTCATTCAGTCGCGCGTCGGGAACGGCACCCAACTTAGGGTTCGCACTAAAAAGGGGGCTCGTCGGTCTACTCAAGAGCGGAATACTCTTTGCGCCTCGCCGCGAGGTCACCATCGAGTTTCGTGAGCCGAGTAATTTACCACGTGGCGCCGATCGCAACGCGATCAATCGATACCTCGAGCGATTCTACAACGAAGATGTACGGTCAAACACGTACGTCCCCTACTCAATTTGGGAAGCAGGTGGAACGCGAGCCGTTCCTGAACCCGGCGGCGCAAGTCTTGGCGGAAATAGTCGCGGAATCCCGGCCGCGACGCAGGAACTCGTTGAGGCCCATCTCCGCGAAGTGACCGGCATGCGAACGATCGCTCCCGAAATGCGCTTGGCCCACGATCTAGGCTTGGACAGCCTAGCGCGGGTAGAACTGCAGACTTGGATCGAAGGTGAGTTCGGCTTTCGACAAAACGACGGCGATTCCTTGGAAACGGTATCGGACGTGTTGATGGCCGCTTGCGGCGAAAGCGTGAATGGCGGTGCGTCGGAGCTAAAACCGATAGAGTCTCGGTGGTTTGATGTCATTGAAAATCAGCGATTGGAGATTTCCCAAGACGAAACCGTCACCGGCGCCTTCTTGGCCGCCGCAAAGCGGAATCCGAGTCAAATAGCCATCGCGGACCAGGTGAGCGGAGCCAAGAGCTATCGCGATTTGATTACCGCCATCATGGTGATGAAACGTGAGATCGAGCGCCTAGACGGGCAGTACATCGGAGTGATGCTTCCTGCCTCAGTGGCTGCAACCGTTGCCTACATGGCAACCCTTTTTGCTGGCAAGACTCCCGTAATGATCAATTGGACGACTGGTCCCCGGGGAGTCGAGCATTGTCTAGAACACCTAGACATTCGTTGCGTGCTCTCGGTGCGCCCGTTGCTAAAGCGCCTAGAGTCCGAAGGCTTTGCCAAGGCAGCTTCAGTCTTGGACCGGATCGTGTATCTCGAAGACATTGCGCGCAATATCCCGCTTGCCGCAAAATTGAAAGCGGCATTTCTCGCTCGGGCCTCATGGAGTTCTCTGCGAACCACGCGTTGCCCAGAAATCGTCGTTGTCTTGTTCACTAGTGGGTCGGAAACCCTCCCCAAGGCCGTGCCCTTGACCAATCGGAACATTCTGACGAACCTTCGCGACGTTCTGCATGAAGTCTCACTTTACGCAACGGATGTAATGTTGGGAATTTTGCCACCTTTTCATTCATTCGGACTGACGGCAAATCTTCTGCTGCCGCTGCTTACGGCTATGCGCGTCGTCTTTCATCCCAACCCCACCGAAGCCGCCATTTTGGCTGCTGTCATCGAGAAGTACAAGGCCACTCTGCTCGTCGGAACTCCGACGTTCCTCGCTGGAATAGTCAATGCTGCAAGGCCCGAGCAGCTTATATCACTGCGAATTGCCGTTACTGGTGCCGAATCCTGTCCCTCGCACGTTTACGACTCCCTCGCGGAGCGGTGTCCCCACACTACAGTGATCGAAGGTTACGGCATCACGGAGTGCTCCCCGATTGTCTCGGCAAATCGACCCGGACGCGAGGAGCGAGCCACCATTGGTGAACCATTGCCGTCGGTGGAGATCGCGATAATCGATCCAGAGACCGAGCAACCCGTTGCCAAGGGGGAACGTGGAATGCTGCTCGTCACTGGTCCAAGCGTCTTTGGCGGCTACCTGCGGTACGAGGGTGACTCGCCGTTCGTGCAGTACGATCACAAGTCTTGGTATCGTACAGGCGACCTCGTGCGGTTGAACGATCGCGAAAAGCTCGTGTTCTGTGGTCGAATGAAGCGGTTCGTCAAACTCGGCGGTGAGATGATATCTTTGCCAGCGATAGAGTCCGTGCTGCAAGAGGCGCTTAGCACTTCTAACGAATCAGCTCCGAGCCTGGCTGTGGAGGCCGCACCCGGCGAACACGCGGAACTCGTACTATTTACGACAAATGAGCTTGAGCGCGAATTGGTGAATCACCATTTGCGCGACGCGGGCCTATCCCCTTTGCATAACATCCGTCAAATTAGGCGCCTCGAAAGCATACCACTGCTCGGCAGCGGAAAGACAGACTATCGAGCGCTCAAGGCGTTGTTGGCGGTTACGCAACCGCTAACTACCTGACAAAGATGGTAGCATCCACGGACAGTCCCGCTTGAAGGGGAACGTTCGGAGGGTCGACCCAACGAATTCGCACCGGCACGCGCTGCACGACCTTTACGAAGTTACCAGAAGCATTGTCCGGCGGCAGCAAAGCAAAGCGAGCACCGGTACCCGAAGACGCGCTTTCGACCGTTCCTACGAATTTTCGGCCTGGAAATGCGTCGAGCGAGATCTCCGCACGTTGACCTGGACGGATCCGGCCAATCTGGGTTTCCTTGAAGTTGGCGACGACGTAAGTGCTATTCGGAACGAACTCGGCCACGCCCTGACCGGCCTGCACTAGTTGCCCTTCGTGGACGGCGAGTCGAGAAACGCGTCCATCGGCGGGCGCGGTGATTTTGGTATAACTCAGTTGAAGTTCGGCTAGCCTGAGCTGAGATGTGGCACTCCTGACCTTGGCGTGTGAAAGCGCGCTGTTGGCAACGGCAATGCCAATCTGCGAGTCAATCGGAGTAGATTGGTCGAGATGGCCGCGCGCCTGGGCAACTTGCGAAAGTGCGACGCTTCGCGTTTCCTTGGCTGCATCCAGGCGCGCTTTGGCCTCTTCCAGTGCGGCGTCAGTCACGGATGCGACCGCCGAATCGTGCTCCAACTGTTGGGGGGTCACGGCATTGGATGCTAGGAGTTGCCGGGTTCGCTCGAGATCGAGACGATTCCGATCGGCGTCGGCTTGGGCACGCCTCACCGCGGCCTCGGCTACTGTAATCTGAGAAGCCGTATTTTGCACTTGTTCCGCCGAGCCAGTCACGGCCGCCTTTGCCGTCGCCAACCCGCCTTTGGCGCTCGCTTCGGTGAGTCGCACTTGGGCGTCAGCCGCGTCCGACTGTGCCTTTGCGGTATCCAGGTCGGCTTGTGCTTGATCACGCTTGGCCTGTACGTCAGCAGCGTCGAGTGCGACGAGTACTTGTCCCGCTTTCACTGTCTGATTTTCTTTGACCAGGAGATGTTCGACTTGCCCAAATAGTCGGGACCCAATTGGTACGACGTCGGCTTCCACCTGCGCGTCGTCCGTTGTCTCTTGGTTGCGCGTCATCCAAACGTAACCCCCGATGCTCCCCAGAATGATTGCAGCAGCGAGGCTCAGTAGAATCAACGGACGCTTTGGACTTCGTTCTTTCGCCTTGACCGCTACGGCCACCGGGACTGCTCGCGGATGTGCCTTGACGGGCTGGCGCGTGTCTTCACGTTCGTCAGCCTCCGAATTGGTGGGCTCGGAATCTTGGCTAGGAATGGGATGCTGAGGGGCGCTGGGCATAGTTAAAGCTCCATGGGTTCGGCATGCGCTGTTGCGCCTTTTGCCTTTCGATCGATACGAAGAAAGAGCAGCAATGGAAGCACGATAAGGAATAAGATGCCCGCCAATATGAAGATCTTGTCGAATGCAATCACCGAAGCTTGAGTTCGAATCCCGAAGTCGAGCGCGGTCAAGGCGGATTGATTCGCCTGATAGGGATCGAAGCCGCGGGCAATGAATCCCCCTTTGAGCATCGCGAGCCGCTCGAAGACTACTGGGCTGACGGCGGACACATGGGAGGACACTGATGTGCGCGCAACATCCATGTACCTTGAAAGCAAGGTAACGAATACGGCAAGGCCAATCGAGCCTGCTACTTGGCGTACGAGTGAGTTGAGACCGGTTGCATCCGTCATTTGATGGCGCTTGATCGTGCTCAGCGCCACAGTCGTTAGCGGCACGAATAAGCAACTGAACCCAATCCCCTGCACTGCAATAGCGGCGATAATCCCCGTGGACGTCGTCTGCATGTTGAATTTGCTCATCTGAAAGGCGCCGGCAGTGAAGAACAGCACGCCAATGCCCACGAAAAGTCGCGGCGAAACCCGATTGTAGAGTCTACCCACGATGGGTACGGTTATCATCATTACAAGGACTCGCGGCATTAACGCCATGCCCGATTGCATAGCCGTGAAGCCCAGGAGTTCCTGCATGAATAGCGGGAGCAGGAACATGTTGGCCATGAGCATTGCAAACATCGTTGCGCCAATCATCGTGCCGGTGAGAAACACGCGATCCTTGAAGAGGCGCAGGTTGACAACGGGCACCTTCGCGTAAAACTCCCGCATCACGAAGCCAGCCAGGCAAAAGAGAGCAATCAACGTACAGATTACAATCGTCGAGGACTGAAACCAGTCGTCGCGCTGGCCTTCTTCCAGCAGGTATTGAAGCGAACCCAAACCTACTGCAAGCAGTGCTATTCCCGGCCAATCGAGGTGTCCTCGTTGTCGTGCCGCCATGTCGCGGTTGGCAAGTCGTATGTCCTCCGGTTCGTGAACGAAGCGTGAGACCATAAACAAACCCAATAAGCCAACAGGCAGATTGATGTAAAAGATCCACGACCAGGCATAATGATCGACGATGTAACCGCCCAGTGTTGGACCAATGGCAGGCCCTACCATCACGGCCATTCCGAATAGCGCCATTGCAGTGCCCTGCTCTTCGGGCGGAAAGGTTTGGCGCAAGATGGCCTGCTCGGTCGGTTGAAGGGCCCCCGCTCCGAGTCCTTGAATGACGCGAAACGCCACTAGCTGCGGCAGCGTTCGTGCCAAGCCGCACAGCGCCGAGCCTACGATGAACAGAACGAGACTGAACATGTAGAAATTCTTCTGCCCAAAGAGGCGCCCGAAGAACGCCGTCAGTGGCATCACTAGCACTGTCGCTATGATGAACCCGGTAGAAATCCAGGTAATTTCCGTGATGTCGGCACCGACGGCACCGCGTATGTGCGGAACGGCCACGTTGACAATCGAGGAATCGATGGCTCCCATGAGCGTCCCGAACGTGACGCTCACGGTGACCAGCCACTTGTTGGTGGTCACCGGTGCCGGCGCGTATTGAGAAAGAACAGCCGTTGTCACCCTGAGCTTCCAGCTCCGCGCAAAAAGAATTCCACGAGTGCTGCTGCATTCTCGGGAGTCGGGTCAACCGGATCGCCACAGATGCGCCCGCGCGTGAACACAGCTCGCAAGCAGCCGTGCAGCATCGCTGCGTAGTCGACGAGTGTGTCAGCTTTCACCGCACCTAGCTGCACGCCGCGCGCCACGACGGCTTCACATCGTTCGAACAGCGCGCGCACCGAATCGCGAGGTTTTGCCGTCGTCAGGTGGGCGCTCTCGGCCTCCATGAGAATGGTTAGAAATGGCCTGTGGGTCTTGAAGTGTTGAAACGCAGCCATCACGAACACTTCAAGTTGCTTCTGGAACGGCAGCTCCTCTGCGGATGCGAGCGCCTTGTCAATTCGGTGGATCAATTCATCCCGCCGTGAATCCACTAGGGCTGCAATCAATGCGGTTCGGTCGGCGAAGTAGTTGTACAGGGTTCCGACCGCTACCCCGGCCCTGGCGGCGATGTCGTCCATTCGCGCCGAATTCAGGCCTTGTTCAGCGAAAACGGCTTCACCCGCCTCCAAGATTGCTGAGGCCGTGGCACCGCGGATCTTCTCCCGAAGCCGCTGTTTCCCAGATGATGAATCTTCATTCATTTAGTGAACTATAATTCTAATCTGGATACGGCACTCCGCAAGCACCGCTTAAGCGGACGTGATTCGAGTGACCGGACGGTGGTGCGAATCTCGAGAACACAGCGATCTGGCAGTCGCCCCGCAATGTCGTTTAGCGGTGAACGACGCGGTACGAGAGGCTGTCTTTCAATTCGTCAAAATGACTAGTCGCGAGCCGCTCGTCTCTCATTTTCACGAAGCGCTCGAACTGCACTCGGAGTTCCTCCTGCAACTCGGCAATTGCTGGGTCTTGTCCGCGCTGATCGAGTTCGCTCTGCAGCTCGCCGCAGATGTACCGGACACACAAGTTAGGACGGTGCGCGGCTTTCAGTGAACAGCCCTGCGGTCCGCGAAATGCGCAACCGGCGTGCTTGGCGCGCGGTGGTTGCAGCTGGATCGGTGTTGTCCCAGAAAGTCTGAGTGCTAAAAGCTCTGGCTCGGTGAACAGATTGTGTGTATTGCCCGAACAACAATGCCCGCCGGGCCAGCCTTCGGATCGGGGTCTAACGCATTGACTGCACGCATGCACCTGGCCAACGCGGGCGGTCAATTCTTCGCGCAGCACCCGCAACCGAAGCGCAAGTTGCTCCTCGGTAGTGCTGACCGCACTGGGCGCAATCTGCGCCGCGAGTCGAGCGCGCACATCGCGAAGTTCGACGGCGCGCGTCCGGGGTCCGAAGAGCCGATCAAAAATGTAGGTTGCCCAAGCAAGCACGTGGGCGAGTATACACTGGTTAGAGCGGTTAGATCCCTTTTGCGCACGAAGGCTGGGAAGGTGTTCCAAACCCCCATAAATGCGCTCTAGTTCCGCGATTCATCAGCACCGAAGGGCACTTCGAACTAGCTCAAGGGGTGGTAATTACCTTCTAAGACCTTTTGGGAATTTTGCTGGCGTGACGGCACGTGCACCTCAGGCGGCGTCGCTATCGCGTTCAGCCCATTACTCAATTGCGCTAACCGTCGGTCCAATTCAAATGGGCGGACTTTTTGCCGCTTAGCCAACCTATCATTCCACCAACCGACGTAGTCATCGATTGTCTGAACCTCGATGTCGTCGTGATTCAATTGAATGCCAACCTCGAGACATACGTCGAGATTGGCTAGGCTTGGTTGAGGGAGAACGCCACTTTCATACTCGTGCCACATTTGACGGTATAGGCCTTCGAGCTTCTGCACTAGCAACGGCATATCGAACAGCGTGCACGTATCGCGTGAAGCCCGAAGTTTTTCGCGCAAGGCGTCGAGCAACGATGAATTACTTCCAAGCTCAACCGCCCGATCGACATATTGCTCCGCTGACGTACAATTCAATTCGGCAACACCCGCCGCCCGCACGAGACTTCCGCACACGCGGGAAGCAAAAGATCGACCGCTCAACGTGAGCACTGGCACGCCCATCCACAATGCGTCAGAAGCCGTCGTGTGGGCACCGTAGGGCGTCGTATCCAAGAATAGATCGGCTAGCGCATAGCGCGCCAGATGGTGAGGGTTAATGACCTTGTCGGCAAAGACCACTCTTTCCCGGGCGATGCCTCGCCCCGCGGCGTAATCCCGGAGCCGTTCGTTTACCCCGGGGGTGCTTCCGAGCAGCCACAGGACGCTTCCAGGAACCCGGGCCAGTATCATTAGCCAACGGTCGAACGTGAACCTATTGATCTTGTGCGCGCCGTTGAAGCAGCAGTAGACCATGGCGTCATCAGGAAGCCCGAAGTCCTTGCGGCAAAGCTTTTGCGGCAAAACGGCGCGCGTGCGACTGCTCGGTTGATAACAGGGCAATCGAAGCACTTTTTCAGAATAGTAGATTTCGCAATCGGGCGGAATGATGAAGTCGTCGGCGATGATGTAATTGTGGTAGGGGCTGGCCATAGAACCCGGAAACCCAAGCCAATTCACGATGATCGGCGCTGGCCGGAGCGCCACCAACTTGAGTCGAGCCTCGCGCGTGTAGCCGTTGAGATCGACAAGGATTTGAATGCCTTGCTCCGCCATCAGCCGAGCCGCAGAATTATCGTCCAGGTGATTGATCGACGACCAGTGATCGACTGACGATTTGAAATGAGAATGGAGCGGGTCGTGCGATTCGGGGCCACAGTAGTACGTGAATACCTCGACTTTGCTGCGGTCATGCAGTCCCAACACTTCCGTCATTAGGTATCCAACCGCATGCTCACGTAAGTCCGACGATAGATAGCCGATTCGAATGGGCTGGCTCGTTTGGGTCGCCTTCGACCAAGAATCCCGGGCGCCGACGGGTACGCCCACATCGAGCTTGTTGTAATGACAAGCAATTGCCAGCTGAAGCAATGGGTCATCCGATAGTGCAGCCGCCGAAAGCGGGGAGATCCCTTGCATCAATGTGGTTGTATCGACTCGGTCAGAGGGTAGCACTACGGGCCATTTGCACTGCCGCTGCCTGAGCGCAATCAAGTGCTGAACAGCTTCCCGCTGGTGGCAGTCGAGCTCTAAGCTTTGACGCAGCATCGTTTCGGCTGACTCGTCCTCGTTGGCGGTCTCCAGCGCGCGCGCACTTTGGTTGAGCGCCGTGGTCTTGTATGTAATGGACTGACCATTGACGCCAGCCATCTTTGCGAGCGCTGCCGACCATTGAACCACGGCTAATCCAGCATTACCCTGCCGTTCGTAGATTCGACCCAGATTGATGTAAGCGGGCATGAATTCCGGATTCGAAGCGATGGCGCGTTCGAGGAGAGCGCGCGCCGGGTCCAATTGGCCGGCGTCTGAAAGTATTACTGAGTAGTTGAAGAGTACAGCGCTCAGCAGTGGATGGTCCTGGTTGTGCTGTATCCAGGTTGAGTACAGCGTCGCAACGGAGCTGTGCTGGGCACTCTGTTTTAGCGTCTCCGCGGTACGAATCAGATCCGTAACGCTAAAATTTCGAGCCATTGAACTTATGAGGGCGGATTTCAATATGTCTGTCGTCATGGTACTCACTAAACCAACGCGTTATAAAGAGTCGTGATTTGCTCTTCGGTCATGCTGTTCAATTGGGTGTCGGTGAAACCCCAGATTTGGCTGGCACTCAGTGCCGAAAGTTCGGTAGTTGTAAGGTATGGGATGGTTGTAATGGCCAATTCCGATATTGTCGTCGTCGTGATTCCGCTGAGCTGCGTAGCCGCTAGTTCGGTAAGTCGATTCGAAGCCAGGGCATCAAGCTGAGCTGCTGTCAAACCGCCAATTTGATCGGCTGTCAGTGCACCTAAGAGACTTGATGAGAGGCTGTCCCATTCCGTGCCACTGAGCGCTCCAATCTGAGTGGCGGACAGCGATGATATCTGTGTCGCCGATAGCGAATTGAGTTGCTCGCTGCTAAGCGATCGGATCTGCATGCGCACGAGACCCGTGAGCTGATCAGTGCTCAAAGCGGCAACATCAGTCGTTGACAGGTTAGTGACCTCCGTTGTAGTAAGTGCGTTGACCTGCCAAGCAGTAAGACTCTTGAGCTGAGTCAACGTCATCTTGTCGATCTGTGCTTTAGTCAGACCTGTAATACCATCCGTGGACAGCGAACTAACTTGCGTCGGCGTTAGCGTTTCGAATTGAGTCCCAGTCAAGGAAGCGACCTGGCTCGCTGTCAGGCCGTAAACCTCGTTTGCAGTCAACAGCGAAATCTGAGTCGTCGTAAGATTCGGTACCTGCGTGGCGGATAGTCCGGCTATGCCCGTAGCTGACAGGTTTCTGAATTGCGTCGTGGTCAGATTGGCAATCTGCGAAGGCGTCAGCCCCGAAACGCCGGTGGTCGAAAGTGCGGACATACCTTGGGGAGTAATGGCCGCCAATTGTGTCGTCAGAAGGTTTGAAACCTGCGAGGCCGTAAGACCGCTAATTCCGGTCGCGGAGAGGCCGGCAATTTGAGTCGAGAGCAGTGCGGCGAGCTGAGTCATCGCGAGCCCGGTAACCTGCGTCGATGTAAGGCCACCGATCTCAGTCGTGGTTAGAATGCCAATTTGAGTTGTCGAAAGGCCGGCGATTTGAGTCGTCGTTAGTGCCGCAACGCCCTTTGCCGATAGGCTACTAAGCTGAGTCGATGTCAGCGAGCCAATGTCTTCGACCGTCAACCCGGCTAGTGCCGAAGTCGATAGCGCCGCCATTTGGCTCGGCTTGAGTGCCGACAGTTGAGTGGACGACAATG
This sequence comes from Myxococcales bacterium, assembly GCA_003154095.1. GTDB lineage: Bacteria > Myxococcota_A > Polyangia > Polyangiales > Polyangiaceae > FEN-1139. The sequence continues at coordinate 30,603 of PMCK01000247.1, forward strand.
TCGATATTTGCGTCGCCGTCAGCCCGGCGATTCCGCCCGTTGAGAGTGCAGCGATTTGGTTGGTACCCAGGGCGTTGATTTGTGTCGGCAATAGTTTGGCTGTTTGAGTATCGGTCAGCCCGCCAATTTCCGTGGCGGTTAGGTTGTTCAGTTGCGTGGAACTTAGAGTGGCAATCTGATCGGTGGTTAGCCCACCAATCTGAGTGGCTGTGAAAACCGCCAATTGTCTGCTCGTCAACGCTTCCAATTCGGACCCAGTCAGGCCTTGAATTCCGGTTGTGGTCAACGCTGCCAATTGAGTCGTCGTCAGCGTGGCCAGTTGTGTCAGTGTCAGGGCCGCAACTTGCATAGACGTCAAGCCCGAGATATCCGTTGTGGTTAGGGCAGCCACTTGAGTCGTGGTAAATGCGGGTATCTGGGACGTTGCAAACGCCGAAACGGCCGTGGTCGTCAAGCTATTGAGTTGAGCAATGCTCATTGATGCGATTTGCGCGGTAGAAATCGAATTCATTTGCGTCGCGGTCAGTGCGCCGAACTCGGATGCGGTAAGGCCCGCAAATTGGGTCGATGTTAGGTTGGCAAACTGAGTGCCGGTGAGACCTTGGACGCCTGAAGTCGAAAACGCACCCAGCTGAGTCGTCGATAGCGTGGCGATCTGCGCCGGCGTCAGCTGCGGCACCAACGCCGCCGACACGTGCCAGAACTGCGTGTAGGGCAGC
>PMCK01000635.1 GCA_003154095.1 Myxococcales bacterium
GAAGATGTTGACGGTTTTCCAGGCCGGTGCGCGCAGGGGGCCATCGGCAATTGATGCGTTCTTGTTATTCCCGTCGTTCATATTCAGTCTCAAGGGGCGGTGGTACCAACACTGTTTGCGGCAACTACTTCGAGTCGGTCGTCGCGTATTTCGTTGAGATACGTTCGGGCGATATGAGTGTGAAGTGGAGAACTTCGCCGGCGTCCGTGCCGGCAACGATTGCCTCGCTAGCGCCAACGGCGCAGCGAGTCACTTGACCTTTTGCTTGCCATGTCGCAAGGCACTTTGCCGTCTCAACGTCCCATACCTTGGCCGTCTTGTCCTCGCTCCCAGTGACCACAAGCCGACCGCCGTGGAAGGATGTGAGAGCCCTTATGGGAGCCATATGACCTCGGAGTGTTCGTAGGCACTGGCCGGTAGTTATGTTCCAGATCCTCACGCTGTTGTCCGATGGGAACAGACCTCCCCCACCGGCCGACATGGCGCAACAGCCGTCAGGCAAGGGAGCTACGAGGCCAACGCAATTTGAGTGACCTTCGAAAGTGCGTATGCACTGGCCCGTCACAACATTCCAAAGCTTTACCAATTTGTCCAGACTTGCCGAGAGCACACGATCGCCGCCTGGTAGAAGCGCGATAGCCCACACCGCGTCCCTATGACCTTGAAGCACTTGCAGACACTCGCCAGTTTCGAGATCCCAAACTTTCAATGTTCTGTCGTTGCTTGCAGACACCGCACGATGGCCCCCTGACAAGAACGCCGCAGCGCGCACAGCGCCCGCATGACCCTGCAAGGTTCGCAGACATTCGCCAGTTTCGAGACTCCAAACCTTCAATGTGGAGTCTTGGCTCGCAGACAGAGCACGTTGGCCATCGTGAGAGACGTCGATGGCGTTTACCATGTCCGTATGTCCAGCGAATTGTCGGGTGCATTCGCCAGTCTGCAAGTTCCAGAGCCTCAACGTATGGTCCCAGCTTCCCGACAGTGCACGTTGACCGTCGGACAAGAAGACAACGCAGTCAACTGTGCTCGTGTGCCCTTCGAATATTCTTAGGGGTTGGCCCGTATCCAGCGCGTAGAGAGTGAGCGTGTGTCCTTCGTCGCCGATCAGGGCATATCGGCCATCAGACGAAAGTGCGATTGCGCTAACCGCGCTTGCGTGCCCTTTCTCAGTTGAACGGCTCGATGTGAGGTCCCAAACTTTCAGTGAATGGTCACTGCTTGCCGAAACGGCACGTCGGGCACCAGGCAAGAAAGCTAGGGCTGTTTCAAGTGACCTGTGGCCTAGAAGTGTCCGTAGGCACGTGCCGTTCTGTAGATCCCAGAGTCTAAGCAATTCGTGAAATCCGGCCGATAGCGCGTAGCGTCCATTAGACGATACGGTGACGGCACACACGGGACTGACGTGCCCCTCAAGCGTGTGCAAACATTGTCCCGTGTCCAAATCCCATACCCTCGCCCTGGAGTCCGCATTGCCTGCAATAACTTGGTGGCCACTAGGAAAAAGCGCGATGGCATTTGTGTGTCCGGGAAAGGTACGGTGTCGCTGCTCCGTCTCCAGATCCCAGAGTTCAAGTACATAGTCTGAGTTCACCAAAAGGGCGCGGCGTCCGTCGGGCAAGAGAGCTACGGTGTGGCCGTTGCTCAACGGCGTCTGAAGAGTTTTCAGACAACCGCCTGTGTTCAGATTCCAGAGCTTGGCGGTCGCGCCGGCACTTGTAGAAAGAGCATGTTGGCCGTCGAATGAAACCGACAGTGCCGAAACCTGATTCGTATGACCCTGCAGCGTTTGAAGACATTGTCCCGTGTCCAGATCCCAGACTTTCAGCGTCGCGTCCAGACCCCCGGAGATTGCACGTCGGCTGTCGGGCAAGAGAGCGACCGCAGCCACACCATGCTCATCACCCTGGATCGTTCGGAGACATCGGCCTGTGTCCAGGTTCCAGATCTTGAGCGTGCCATCCCCGCTCGCGGAAATCGCACGAAGACCGTCGGGGAAGAGCGCCAAGTCCTGGACCCCCCACGTATGGCCGTCGAGCGTACGCAGGCAATCGCTACGGGGCGGAGCCGCTGGACGTACGAACGTGCGCAGCCAGTGCAGATCACTGCCTGCAGTGCCAAACCAGTGCTCGGCACTTGCGGTTACGGGACTCGACTTCGCATGGGCCACGGCGAGCTGCAATAAGGAGACTTCCGCCAAGATATGGGCATCGTCTCGCGTCAAGATGTGTGAATGCTCGGCGTAGAAAGCCCTCCAAATATCAAAACGCTCCCGAGTCGCAGCTGAGAAGTTCGCAATTGGTTCCGTCAGCATAAAGTCCATCGTAACATTGACAACTTCTTCGCGACCTAACGCCCGCAGCCTCTCGTAGTGGTACCCGAAGTTTGTGATCACTTCCGCGGCGGTGCTATTGCCCGCCTCAACCGCATGATGCACCAGATTTCCGAGCGAATATCGCCTGGCAGCACTTTCAAGTTCGGACCACCTCTCGCAGGCGCGAGCAAGTAGTGTGTGCCATTGGGATTTCGACCGCAGGCGCCGCGCAACAGAAGCAGGGTTCGTTGACTCGCCTGAAATCGAGTCGGTAATTCGTGCAGTATCCGGTTGCATGCCATGCACGCGGGCGAGGAGTCTGCGCCACAATCCGAGGGATTGCCCCGAAGGTGAGATCGAATTCGATACCACCCCGCCGCTCTCGGCAGGAGTGTTCGAAGCCGCCACCACGCCCTCCGTATACCGCTCCCTCGCCGCAGCCTGAAACGCCTCATAAAAGAAATCCGTCCGCCCATCTCTCCGCGCCAGAAACGGCCGCACCTGACGGAACAAAACGCGAATCGCGCCCCGCACATCCTCGTGACGATTTTCGCCAACCCCAAGTTCGTCCAAGAACATCTGCACGAGCAGATCCTCGGGCAACCCGCCACTCGAATGCGCCAGCAACCCGAAGAGCAACGGCACAACTTGCTGTGACGGTACCACCGCGTAACTCGGGTCATTCTCCAGCCGTCGCAGCACGGCATCGAATGCACTCTGCGGTGTGGCACCAAACTCGGACTTGATCAATTCGCCGAGGCGAGCGAACGCGCCGAAGACCCGGAGCTCGGTGAGCACGACCTTTAGAAACAAGGGGTTCTCGGCGCCTTCTGCTTGGATGAGCGCCTCCAAGTGCTTCTCGTCTAGCTCCTTGAGATACTGCCGCAGGTATGCGGCAACCAGATCCCGTCGACGCTGCAAATGCGAGAACGGCTGCACTTCGGAAACGATGACACTCTCGTCCGATCGCATCGCAGCGGCGAGCGCGTCACCTTGGTCGTCACCGAGTTTGAAGCTGACAACCACTTTCACGTTTTCCGGCAACGTGCGAGCGAGCCAGTCCAGATCCGAGAGCCCCGATTGTAGTTGGTTCAGTGCATCAATGACGACAACAGTGCGCCCCTTCTTGCCGCACTCGCCCAGAAGCTCCGCAAACTTACTTCGCAGGAGGTTGGAATTGTCGGGCGTCTCGCTTGCTAGTTTCCCGGCGTTGCGCAGCTCAGCCAAGATCGAACGCAACAGCGCATCAACCGTGCTCGACTGCTCGCCGACGCCCACGAAACGCGCGTGGAGGGTTTCGTCTGCTGGCTTGCCCTCGCGCTCACGAAACCGTGCAACCCAGTTCGCCAATAGAGTGGACTTGCCGAGCCCCGCCTTGGCCACGAGCACGAAGAGCTTCTGCGAATTCCCGGTCACATACGCGTCCAACTCAGCGAAGTCTCCGGATCGCTCTATGAACACGTCAGTCGCTGTGCGTGTGAAATCCTCATGCCGATCGATCTCGTGCTCGAGTTCGTCTTGCTCGGGCAGTTCTTTGTGTTCTGGGTAGCGCGCGAGGATAGCGTTCTTCAGATCCTCGATGATCACTTCGCCGAGCGCGCGACCATCGCAACCGAAGGTTTCAAGTCGCCCCGCGCACAGTCGATCATTGAACGCAAGTGCCCTGTCTCGGTCCGCAGCCGCGACCGTTTCGTCCGTGGTTTCGACGCCAGCTGAGTCTTTCCACTGTTTGCGCCAACGCTCCCGGTTCTTCTTGTCGCTACTCGGGCAGACCAGAGGCAGGGCAAGTTCTGGAGTGCGCGCGTCGGGATTCCAATGGCCGGCATATGATCTTGCGGGTCGGGCAGTTTTCTCGATCACCGTCGTTCGAAGCTGTCTCTGCTTGTCGAGGAGGAATGCGGGGTTCACTGCATCTGGTTCGGCTTCGTCGCTGTACGTCCTCTGGAGTTCGGGCGGATCCGAAGGCAAGTCCATGAGGTACCCGGGCTCGCGCAGGTAGAAGAATGCGTGTTCGGTGGGTAGCCGCTTGCCCGCGTCTTGATCGAATGGTTCGCGCAAGAGCGCATGCAGTACTTCCATTTCAGTTACCGATGCGTTCTCTTGGACAGCCCTCCCGAGTCCCGCGAAGTTCTCGAATGTCTCGGGCGCGATCTCGTCGTCTTTCGGCACCCAACCATAGCGTTGCCCAAGAAAACAGAGAAAGAACGGCCTCGCTTCGTCGATGCGATCCAGGCACACCTGCACGACGTTCTTGTTGCGCGTGGCGTCTGTTTCGGTCACACCCCAACGCAGATCGATGTCNNCGCTCCGCGTGCATGTCGTTGAACGTACTCGAGATGAAGATGTGGACGGTTTCCCAGCGATAAGTCTGTTCGCTTGTGCCGTTTGAGGTGTCGGTTGTGGTTGTGCTCATGGCGCCACCGGCTCGTGGAGGCACGGGACCGACGGACCATGCTTGCTCGTTGCTCGTGACGCCATCAACGCTCTGCTCCGGCTACCCTCGTTGTGTGCGAAATAGCGCTTGGGCGGCAGGTGAGTTTGGGCGTGGTCATGGGTCCCGCTGGTCGCGACGGTAGCACCGGTGATTCGCTGGAGTCTCGCCCATCGTGCAATGGACGAACGACACCGGTGATTTCTGACCTTTCCGTGATACAATGAACTAATACGAATTGCCGACGAAAGCGGCGCTGCTGCCGACAGACTGTTCATACTTGAGTCGTTCTTGCGGCGAGGAGCGTCGTTAGCGCGCATCGACCGTGCCTGAACGCAATGCCGCCGTGCCTTACGTGGTCGTACGGAGAAATCCGTGCGCTCATTCGAGGCGTAAGTGCCACTCAGGAAAGTCCGGGGGGTCGTGACCTAAAGCATTGGGCGTGGGCACGCTGAAGCTCGAGGGAAGGTGGCGGGTACGATCTTGAGACGGCCATTGACAATCTCGGCACGCCAGAGGCCGTCGGGGCTAGTGTCACTGGGCTTCGCCCATGCACGTGTGGGGGTCGTGGGAAGAGCGACGAGGTTTCGCATTCGATTCCAGAAGCCTTTGTTTTGCTGTGCAGTTGACTCGATCCTCACTGGTGCGGCGGGTTGCAGCGTCGCCGCTTCGAGAATTTGCTCGGTGCTGTCAGCGTTGCGTACTTGCAGGCGCGTGCCATCCAGCGAAAAGCGAAGGGAGGAAGCGGTGTTGCCAGTGGGCTCGGTGCGCGCGACCTCCTCAAGACGCGCGGAGGCTGCATGCCATTGGTGGAGCGTGATGGCGCCAGAGTCGACGGCGGTGACGACGAGTGGGAGAGTCGGCGACCATGTGGCGACCATGGCACGCGTGAGCGGGCCGGGTGGCATGAGCTCGAAGAGGTGGACGGTGCCGTCCTCGCAGCCAACGACGATGCTGGCGCGCCCCCGGTCAAGGTGTCTGTCCGAATCGAGTGAATGGAAAGGGCTCGCCCCAAACCACGTCCCCACGCACGCGCCCGTGTCCAGGT
>PMCK01000037.1:0-165 GCA_003154095.1 Myxococcales bacterium
CTGAGAGCGCACCTTGTGCTCAATGCGTATTTCGCCCATCGTGTACAGCCAAATCGCGGCATCGTGATCACGCGTTTCGGAGCATCGTGATCGGAGCGCAGCGACGCGCTGGTCGACTCGTCAGTTTGCCTTGGTGACCTCCGGTCGTCGGGTGGGACCCGTGAG
>PMCK01000037.1:170-6311 GCA_003154095.1 Myxococcales bacterium
GCAATCCATGAATGCCACTTTTCTATCGGCAATTGGCAAGTGACGATGGTGGACAGCCGCGCATAGCGGTCCTCGAGTACCTCCAGCAGGTCACTGCGGTGGGCTTCTTTCAGTGAGCCGAGCCCCCAGTCGTCCAGGATCAGGACCTCCACCTTGGACAGTTTTGCCAGCTGTTTGCCGTAGGAGCCCTCGGCACGGGCTAGGGCCAGTTCATCCAGGAGCCGCGGCACGCGACGGTACAGGACTCGGTGTCCCTTGCGGCATGCGTTGTTCCCCACAGCACAGGCGATGTAACTTTTGCCCACGCCAGTCTTACCGCTAAACACGATGTTGAGATGCTCATGGATCCAAGTGCCGGTGGCGAATTGTCTCAGTTGTGCCTTATCGAGGCCCCGCGAGCTAGCGGGTTCGACGTCTTCGATGCACGCCGTCGGATATCGCAATTGGGCATCTTTGAGCAGTCGGTCTAGACGGCGGTTGTCGCGAGCCATGTACTCGGCGTCAACGAGCATCCCAAAGCGCTCGTCGAAACTCAGCGTACTTATCTTGGGATTCTTGCCCTGTACGTTCCAGGCCTCAGCCATGACAAGCAGGCGAAGTGCTTGCAGTTTTTCGATTGTCGGTTGATTGAGCATATTGATTCATTCTCCTTGCTTTCAGTGGTAATAGGAGGACCCACGCACGTTTTGGTGTTCGATAATGGGTGCCTCCGGGGGTTCATCTCCGGGCAAAGGCATGCATTCGCGACCGAGTGCCAGCATGCGTTCAACGGGCTTGTACGAGCGCGCTCCGAAACGCAACGCTCGCGTGCAGGCCTGTTCGGTTCGCTCCGCACCATGGCGTTCGCCAACGCGTTGTAGCCCGCGTGCTGAGCGCCAACCCATTTCCTGCACTGGATTGGACTCGAGCAATCGTCTCACAAATGCCTCCGTCATCGGTCCAACCTTGGCCGCCCATCCCAGCACTCCCTCGACACCCATCGAATAGTGTCGGTGGGCATCGGGCATGTGAGCCGGGTCGGTGGTGTGCTTGTACGCTAACCGACTTCGTACGTGCGAAGCCACGCGCTGACCGCGATGGAATAATTCTACGGTAGTGGGCGTAATGCATGCCCACAGTTGCTCATGTACCAATACGTAGGGCGCCGAATACCAGTGCTTTTCAAACTCGACGTGGTAGTCGAGATTGACACGCACCTGCTCCCACTGCCGCATTTCATAAGGTGTTGCAGGAAGGGGTCGCAGCGCTGGGCGATCGTATTTTTCAAAGAGTTCGCGTCGTGTCGCCCCGCCAAGCTTTCGCATGGGACGAGTGTTCAACTCCTCCACCAGCTCTGCGATGCGTGCATTGAGCGCTGCGAGCGAGAAGAATGTCTCGTTGCGTAGCCGCGCTAATATCCACCGCTGCACGATCAATACTGCGACTTCAACCTTCGCCTTGTCCCGTGCCTTGTATGGGCGCGCCGGCACAATCGCTGTGCCAAAGTGTTGCGCCATCTCAGCATACGTCCGTTGAATTCCTGGCTCGTACCGGCACGCTCGCATTACCCCACTCTTGAGTTGATCCGGCACCGTAATCGTCGTGACCCCTTGAAAATATTGGTACGCATGGACGTGCGCCCCGATGAAGTCCGGCACTTGCTGCGTTTCAGTGGCCTCGGCGTACGTGTAGTTGCTCGCTCCAAGCACCGCCACGAACAACTCAACGTAGACACACTCGCCCGTCGTCGGCTCCACGTAATGAGGCTTGTTGCCCGAATAGTCGACGAAGGTCTTCTCCCCAGCCCGATGCGTTTGGCGCATCACTACGCCTGCGGTTCGATGCCACTTTCGATACGCGTCACAGAATGCCGTGTACTGAACACCATCGGGGTGTTCTTCGAGATATTCCAAATGCAACAACTGCCGCGTCACCCCAACGCGCCGCAACTCCTTGTGGATGTAAACTGGATCGGGCTGAGGCCGCTCGGTGTTGACAACCACCGGCGGTCCGTAAAGCCGTAGCTCCAGCGTCGCTTCGTCCAGCTCCTCGACTGCGGCCCAATTTAGTCCAGCCTCCATGGCACGCTCCAAGTGATCGGTAAATTGGCGCCGGAGTGCACGAGAGTTCGCATAAGCTCGTGTTATGTAAACAATTTCCAGCTCACTGGATCGCTAGATTACGCCAAAACGTTTGGCTTTCCTAGCCGCGCGATTGAGCACTGGTCTAGGCGTATTGATGGGGTCGCTGCGGCGCGGGAAGCCACCCTGGCGAAGTGACGGCGCGACGCCAGCATTCGCCAGGCGAGAGGGTCCCGAATGTCGAGCAATAGCTCGGGCAGAGGCGCGGAGCGGACCTTGCTCGGGTCGCGCTCGTGCAGGCGCCGCACGCCGCTTCCAGCGCACCGCAGGGTTCCGACTATCACCGTCGGCAACCCGAGCTCCCGTTCGAGCTACGCGCTCGGCTCGCCTACAACGGCAAGCGACTGTCTTCGGTCACGCGCATCGCGATGGACTCCATCCTCGGATTCTACAAGCGACGTGCGCGCGACGAGCAAGCAATCAAAGGCCAAAGTGGCGCCGTCAGTGTGGTGCAACGAGTGAGCTCAAACTTGAGACTCAATCCGCCAAGGCGCTTCGAATTCTACCAAGGCGCTTCGAATTCTACTTCCAGCACACGCACTTGTGCGCAGTCTGGGCGTTGGCCACTGGCACCTGTCTCTGTGGCGTGGGTTGGCAGGACGATAGCCTTTAGAATACCTGGGCTCCGGAGCGAGCGGTGCGCGCAGGCAAAACGAGCAAGTGAGTCCTAAAGAATTAAAGGGTGACTCGGACGAGGCTTGCAAGCACTTCAAACATCGCTGCTCATCCTGACCGTGATCGTGCGAATTCTTCAGGAATTTCAATGGCGACGAGTTTATGGTAAGGACAGGATCTGTCGGGTGTATTCATGATCGGTCGAGTTTGGACGTCTTTGCCCCTTGCCATTCGCTGCGAACTGCGAGAAATGTTAGAGGCTGCTACAAGTACGCTGGCTAAAACACGAGTGGCTAGCTGGAGAATTGGGCTAACCAGTTCGGTTCCCTACGACATTGTATACATAGGTCGCAAGGAGTGCATTCCGCGTGTTCTCGCTGTGCTCGGTGTCCCTGACCAACCGATGCAAGGGCCAAAAGCAGCGCTGTCTGCACTGAAGAGTGATCGAACCACACTGGTCTCGGACGTGCCGATACCGGGTGCCCTGAAGGTCCCCATGGTCCTCGACATGGTCATGCCCGCTAAAGCTAGCTACCTGAAGTTGCTACCGCCACAGAAACGACTTGCATCAAGTTGCCGCTCGGTGCGCGTTGAAGCCGAAGCAGAAATTGAGCGCATTCATCGAGAACTTCTGGACCCTTTTGCCATCGCCCGTTGGGGTCAAAGTGCTGCCACCGTTTCGGCATCACTCGTTCTGCATTTGGCTCGTGTGGGGCGACTTGACTGTTTGCAGCTAGACAAAGACACAATCGCCGCCCACGTCGGATTTCCTTGTGCGCGGCGGGGGGCGCGCTATTGGCAAGGGTGTCGCTTCGGCTATCCTGAAGCGATATTTTCAGATCCAAAGCGGTTGCGCGACACGAATAGGGTGAATTTGTGGTTCCAGTTGCGCTACGCAGAGGAGGCTGGTTACGATTTCTACGATATCGGTCATTCCTTGGCACGGCCGGAGGGAGGGCTTCTGCAATGGAAGAAACGGCAGGGAGCACGTTTAGATGCGTGGGGAGTGCACGACTTCTTCTGGATCAACTCAACGCGAAAGATCACGCCCACATTGCTGTGGACTTCGCCCCTGTTCAGCAAGCAGGGACGCGACTTGGTGCTAAATGTCGGTATTCCCGCTGGGCGTGATGCGGAGGAAATTGAAAACCGCTTCCGCGGGCTTGGTTTCGCCGGGCTGTCTGCGGTTCATTTGCACGCCGCATGCGAGATTACGCCCGGCGTCCTGCACCGGATCCGAAGTCGATTCGAGACCGCTACTGATGTGCACGTTGTCGGCAGGTTTGCTTAGCGACCTTGAGGCACGAAACTCGTTGATCCTGAGTCAGTTTTCAGACACCCGTGATCCGCGAAAACCCATATCTCTCAAAATTATTGGAAATTCTATGTCGTCCTGTGCCAATATTCGAATGAGCCAAATCAAGCCGCCTCGCGGTAGTAGAAAGTTGAGCACTCCACCAAGCCGTTCCCTGCATTTGATCGGGCCTACATTGCGCGCTCTTGTCGGCATTGCGATCTTGCTGATTCCAACTGAATGGCAAGAATAAAGGGCGATTTTTATCGATCCGATAATGGCACACTGCGGGGGGTATTGATGGAACATTGTTCTTCATAACGAACTCATCCGTTGGATTGTTGAGTAATGGCAACGTGCAGATGTTGGCCGAGTACCCGTGCAATGGAGACATTGTTGTGTACTCATTGTGGGGCAACTCGGTCTCGGAAGTGTTCTTTGCGATCACGGACGCGAGTCTGAGTGCAAGCCCTTGCGGCGATGCGCAACTACTCTGGTACAACGGACACACGCTTGTGCCAATTTAGAATTCTACCGAATCGGTCCCTGGGTTTCTTGGTAGCCGCTGCAATACGATCGAGACACGCTTCAGCGTTCGTTTGAATCTCGAACGCTGGGCTGGCAAGAGTACTGCAAGGCGACTGGTAGAATATCTCGTCATTCTAGATCTGCGTTAGGTGTACAACCCACCTAGTAAGTTCGCTATTTTGCACCCGTTCTATCAATTTAGAATCGAGCGTTACCAACTGAGCTGAGTACGCACGAGCCGTCAGCAATTGCACCAGATCATAAGGATGACCAAAGCCGCTGCAAGCGTACGTGAGCGCTTCGGAAAGCAGCGGGCGCGACCCTCGCAATATTGCCCCACGGTCCAACCACCATGCATGGTGCAGCAAAGCTTCGTCCGCGGTGAGCCTTCCGCGGCGAACATTGCGTGAGAGCGCATTGGTTATCTCAGCGTCAATTAAGTCTGATGCGGTCAGAGGCTCCTGCTCGGCCAAGAAGGACAGCGCATGATCAGCTGTGGATTCATCTGGCATCAGAGCTGCGATGACCACACTTGCATCGATCAGCCAAGTCATTCGCCTTCAGCTTGTTCGTTCCGCATTTCCGCGATGGATTGGGCCAGTGACTTTCCTTCGGGATCAGGGCGTACCTGTGTGCGCAATTGGCGGGCCTTCGTCACCCATGCGTCGCGGTCGAAAGGCTTTCTTTCGAAGACTTGTTCCAGAACGGCCTTAACCTCGCCGTCAACCGAACGCTGATGCGCTACGGCCGCAGAGTGAATGCGTTCGAGCAATGCTTCATCAATGTCTTGAACGAGAAGGGTTGCCATGATTCTTACCGTCGATTTCTTCAACTATACCACAATCTGCGGCTAGCGCGATCACCGAATCAACCCTGACTCGACCCCGCTCTTGCCCCTAAGTCGCAGGTGCCGCGACTCGTCCACTAATTCCCAACCGGGCAGGCTCCCCCAGCTGCGCGGAGCAAGTAGCGCACGTGAAACAAGAAACACACGGGTTGTCGGCGTCGTTTCCCGTGGTGACTCGAGGTCACGGCGCTACTTGCGAGCACAGCTTTGCCGGGGGCCCCTGGGCGCGGAACGCAGTGAGCACCCAGGGCCGTCACTCCACTACAACCCACTGGGGGCCCCAAAAATCCTCTGCGGCCCAAACGACCACCCCAACTGCATCAAACTCATCGACTTCGGCTTCGCCCAACTCTCGAGCGACGACACCCCCACCGACGACAACATGGTCGCCGGCACTCTCGAATACATGTCGCCCGAACAGATATTGAGCGACCCCATCGACGCGCGAGCAGACATCTACTCATTTGGAATCGTCCTGTTCCGCTGGCTCACCGCAGAGCTCCCCTTCGACTCGGGACCCATGCTCAGACTCTTCGCGCATCACTTAGAGAGCCGGCCACCGCCGCCATCGTGGCTCCTCGAAGAGATACATCCCGGGCTAGAGAAGCCAATTCTCGCTGCCATGCGCAAAGACCCTGCAAACCGATATGCGTCGATGCTCGAATTGTTAGCTGACCTCGAGTGTGTGATCACAGGCATCGGCGAAGTGTGCGGTGCGCCGATGCAGCAAGAGCGGG
>PMCK01000250.1 GCA_003154095.1 Myxococcales bacterium
TCCTGATGGGCGCGTCGCTTACTATGCGACGTACACGGCCTACAACGGTTTCCGCGTGCTACCGCAGTTCATCGAGACGTCCGACTTTATCCATTTCAAGATCAATACGCTCAACGGCGCATGCGTGCAGAACAAGGGGATGGCGCTCTTTCCGCGTAAGGTCGCCAACAAATTCATGATGGCGTCGCGGCTCGATGGCGAAAATAATTACTTGCTCCAGTCCGACAACATCCGCTTTTGGAATGAGTCGAAGCTTGTACGAGGACCGAAGTACCCGTGGGAGTTCGTGCAGGTGGGCAACTGCGGCTCGCCGATCGAGACCGAGAATGGATGGATTCTTCTTACTCACGGGGTCGGACCTATGCGACAGTACTGGATCGGCGCGCTGCTCCTTGACCTGGATGATCCGTCACACGTGATTGGCGAGATGACTGAACCTCTGCTGGTACCCAATGCGGACGAGCGCGACGGCCACGTTCCCAACGTTGTCTACTCATGTGGTGCCATGCGCCATAGAGACCATCTCATCATTCCGTATGCGGTCTCCGACAGCTACACAAGCATCGCTACCGTGGCCATTTCCGAGCTCCTAGCGGCGATGTGTCCGTCACGCAAACCCTTGCGAGGAAGGTCGGCGACTGACGCGCAGAGTGTGGCCCCTGCGCGGACGGGGGAAAGCAAGCTGCCATCAATTGGCAACGATCTTATCGAATGACAACCCACTGTTCGATCGGTCGACGCGCACCTTGTCTCCCGAACAGACCATGCCGCTGATCACACGACGCGCCAATTCGTCTTCGAGGTGTTTTTGTAGGGCACGCTTCAGAGGGCGAGCTCCGTATTGAGGATCATATCCGACTTCTGCTAGCCAATCCTTGGCCGCAACCGTCACTTCCAGAGTAATGTCCTTGTTTGCCAGACGAGCTTCGATGCGCCCAAGTTGCACATCCACAATGCGTCGAATCGTGGCCTGAGTCAGCCGGTGAAAAACCAATGTTTCATCGATTCGATTCAGGAATTCTGGGCGAAAGTGGGCCTTGAGGGTCTCGGCCATCATTCGCTCTATAGCGACTCGGCGCTCCAGCTCCGACAGGTTAGTCTGCTCTTCAAGCGCCGCCAGCTTTTCTGAACCAAGATTGCTGGTCAATATGATAACCGTATTNNGGGTGAGCCTTTTCGATCTCGTCGAATAGAATGACGCTGTACGGGCGGCGGCGCACGGGCTCGGTCAATTGACCGCCTTCTTCGTAACCCACGTAGCCCGGAGGTGCGCCGAGCAGCCTCGACACGGTATGACGCTCCATGTACTCGCTCATGTCGAGACGGATAATAGCGCGTTCGTCATCGAAGAGTTGTTCGGCCAAGGCACGAGCAGTCTCAGTTTTTCCAACGCCCGTCGGGCCGAGGAACAAGAAGCTTCCGATGGGTCGCGATTCATCCCCAAGGCCTGCTCTGGAACGTCGGACGGCATTGGCGACCGCATTGAGCGCCTCATCTTGTCCCACTACGCGCGCTCGCAAATGCTCTTCCATGTTCAGTAGTTTTTGCAAATCGCTTTCGAGCATTTTGGCAATGGGTATGTGAGTCCACTTGGAAACAACGGCCGCGATATCTTCGGCCGTGACTTCCTCCTTCAACATGCTTCCGAATTCTTGAACCTTAGCCAGTTCGTCACTGGCGGCCCGCGTGGCTCTTTCGACCTCTGGGATCAGCCCATATTGCAATTCGGAGGCTTTTTGATAGTCCGCCGCACGGCGGGCTTGTTCCATCTGAAGCTTCAGACTGTCCAGTCTAACCTGTTGCTGCCGGATTGCTTCAATGATTTTCTTTTCCCGTAACCACTTGGCNNCGCTCAAGTGCCTTTTCTTCAATGGCCAATTGCATCAGGCGCCGTTCCAATTGATCGATGGACGTGGGCACACTGTCAATTTCCATTTTAATCTTGCTGGCCGCCTCGTCCACCAGATCAATAGCCTTGTCCGGTAGGAATCGATCCGTAATGTATCGTTGACTCAGCTTAGCCGCAGCAACGAGAGCTGCGTCTTGAATGCGAATGCCATGATGCAACTCGTAGCGTTCTTTGATGCCGCGCAGGATGGCGATGGTGGACTCCACATCGGGCTCGGTGACAATAACCGGTTGAAATCGCCTCGCCAGAGCAGCGTCCTTCTCAATATGTTTCCGATATTCATCGAGCGTGGTTGCCCCAATGCAGCGCAATTCACCGCGGGCAAGAGCGGGTTTGAGCATGTTGGCCGCGTCCATTGCGCCCTCGGCGGCGCCCGCCCCAATGAGTGTATGCAGTTCGTCGATNNCCCGCTATCATGCTCGCCAGGTCGAGCGACAGTAGCCGCTTGTCCTTAAGTGAGTCTGGCACATCTCCACTGGCGATGCGCTGAGCGATACCTTCCGCAATCGCGGTCTTACCAACGCCGGGCTCGCCGATGAGAATTGGGTTGTTCTTCGTTCGCCTACTCAGAACCTGCATGACGCGGCGGATTTCCTCGTCGCGCCCAATGACTGGGTCGATGGCGCCTTTTTTGGCAAGGCTTGTCAGGTCGCGCGTGTATTTGTCGAGAGCCTGAAATTTACCTTCAGGCTGTTGGTCCGTTACTCGCTGGGAACCCCGAATGTCTGCCAGTGCTTGGAGCAGTTTTTCGTAACTGATGCCTTGCCGTTCAAATGTGACCTTGATGTCCTTGTCCTGGTGGGCGGCCGCCAGCAAAAATATTTCCGCAGAAACGAAATCGTCTTTCAGTTTTTTTGCCTCATCTTCGCCGCTTTGTAAAAGGGCCATCATGCGTGGACTCAGCCGCGGTTCCGCTCCCCCGGAGACGCGGGGGAGTTGTTCGAGTCGCTCGTTTAGTGCTTGGACTAGTTTCTCAACGTTGCCGGATGCCCGTTCGATGAGCAGGGCACCTACTGCCTCGGGTTGGGAAAGTACGCTAACAAGGAATTGTTCGGGTAATAGTTCCGGGTGGCCACTCCGAGTGGCGATGGAAAGGGCATCTTGTAAGGCTTCTCGACTCTTGTCGGTTAGGCGATCGGTGCGCATGGTTTCCCGCTAAGTTAAGGTCTACATGAACTCTGGCAAGTCCAGCTTGATCGGTAGACCATGCCTATTCGCCGAAGCTATTGCATTGGGTAACGCGCGTCCGATGGGCCTGTTGCAATCTGCAAAGCATTATGAGAATTGCCGGGGCCGACTACCGCAGGAGTGACTGGCGCAAGCCGCACCGACATAAAAATGCAAATCTCAAAGTTCGAGTCCGGCGCGGATGTCGACCTTCATGAAGCGCTCCATGTCGTCCACGGCGCGATCCACGTCTTTAGAGTCCTGTTCCGGATAGCGCACAAGAAAACGCACGTAGAGGTCGCCAATGTTGGTGCCGCGATGCACGCCTTTGCCCTTGAGACGCAGGGTTTGCCCGCTCTGCGCGCGTTTGGGAACCGTGAGCGTGACCGAGCCATTGGGGGTTGGCACTTTGACTTTGGCGCCGCGATAAGCCTCGCCAATGGTGATGGGCAAGTCTAAGTGCAGATCGAGCCCGCGGCGCTCGAAGAGAGCATGCGGTCGCACACGAATTGCCAACACGAGATCCCCGGGTGGTCCGCCAAAAGGACTCGGCTGACCATGACCCGACAGGCGGATGCGATCGCCATCGGTCGCACCGGGCGGGATGCGCACGGTCACGGGCTCGCCACCGTTTTGCAATTGCAATTTGACCTCGGTACCGCGCAGCGCCTGAGCAAACTCGATTGTGATCTCACTGGCAACGTCGGAACCCTTGACGCGCGCCGAGCCGCGACCCCCTGATTTGCCGCTGAATAGGTCGCCGAACAGATCCCCAAGGTCCGCGCCGCCTCCGGAAAAAATGTCTTCGACACGAAAACCGCCGTCGCCTCCTCCGCCCCGACCTCCGCCGCCGTAACCCTGTTGCGCCCGCTGATAGGCGCGCGCCGCGTTCGGGTCGAACCCTTCGTGCAGTGCGTTTTCGCCGAACTCGTCGTAGAGCGCGCGCTTCTTGGGATCACTAAGGGTTTGGTAAGCCCGATTGATGGCCTTGAATTTGGTTTCCGAGCGCTTGTCACCGGGGTTCTTATCGGGGTGCAGCTTGCTTGCGAGCTTCTTGTAGGCCTTCTTGATGTCAACCTCAGCCGCCGACTTGTCGACGCCCAGCTCTTGATACAGATCTACGGCCATATTTTACCCGTTCGGTGTGCTAGAGTAGGCACCGGCGCTGCGGCTGGCAAGTGTTGCTGGTTTGTCGTGCAAGCCCTTGCCACACAAGACGCCCGGGGTCGCGTTGCCATTGGCGCGTGGTCAAGGTTCAACCACCTCCTATGGGTCATTGCATTTTGCCTCCGGCAATTTGCAAAATACCCAAGATTGGCGTCTCACATTGTGCGTAACTCTCTGAAAATGAGTGCACCAACCCCAGGATTCACATACAAAACCAGCGATGTGTTGGCATGACCGATGCTGGAATGAATTCCAAATAGGAAGTTCAACAATGAAGTCGCTAGGCCAATGTCTGCAATTAGTATTGTTAGTGGATTCGTTGGCAGGTGTTGCATATGCGGCTGACCTTGCCACCCAACCCCCACGACCAGCACGCGGAGAATTGAAGCGAAGGCTTCGGACGAGCAGTTTGCGGCGGGCGGCCAAACAGCTTGGCGAGGGGTAACGGGACCGATCGTGCCTAGCGTGCCTGGAAAGACCCTCGACCTCAGCGGATTTTCCGGTCTCGACGAAGCCGATGCGCGGGCGAGACTAGAGCAGCAAGGGCCAAACGAACTCCCCTCTCAAAAGAAGCGGAGTCTTCTGGCTATCGTACTCGAGGTTGCTCGGGAGCCCATGTTCCTGATGCTCGTTGCTGCGGGAAGCTTGTATCTGGTCATGGGCGAGACGGCTGACGCCCTGATGTTACTCGGCTTCGTCTTCGTGGTCATGGCAATCACCATCATCCAGGAACGACGCACTGAACGATCACTGGGTGCACTACGAGATCTATCGAGTCCGCGNNCTCGCCGAAGGCGATCGCGTTCCCGCCGATGCCCTGCTGCGACGCGGAATCAACCTTTCAGTGGACGAATCGCTACTTACCGGAGAATCAGACCCCGTGAGCAAGGTGGCGTCGACCAACGCATCCGAGCTCGCACGTCCTTCCGGCAACGACCATTCATCGATTTTCTCGGGCACTCTGGTGACCGCTGGTCAAGGGATCGCAGAAGTCGTGAGTACCGGCATTCGTACCGAGCTTGGGAAAATCGGCAAAGCTTTGCAGCAGATTGAGCCCGAGGCAACATTGCTTCAGAAGGACACCGGGCGAATGGTCCGCATGTTCGCCTTGGTCGGAATCGCCGCGAGTGTCTTGGTCGTCGTTGCTTACGCGTTTACACGCGGAGGAGGCACCACAGTCTGGAAGCAGGGGCTACTTGCCGGCATCACGATGGCCATGTCGGTTCTACCCGAGGAAATCCCGGTCATATTGACCATCTGCTTCGCGCTCGGAGCATGGCGCATCTCTCGCCATCGAGTGTTGACTCGCCGGATGCCGGCGATCGAAACTCTGGGCAAGACTACGGTTTTGTGCGTCGACAAAACGGGGACACTTACCCAGAATCGTATGACGCTCAAACGTATCAGCGCGGGCAGCCGCTCTCTTGACATAACACCCGAGACCACGCAAATGCCCGATGAGCTTAACTCATTGCTCGGGAACGCCATTCTAGCCAGTGCCCGCGATCCGTTTGACCCCATGGAACTCGCCCTTCACGTGGCCGGCGACCGAGTGCTAGGGCAGACCGGGTATCTTCACTCGGATTGGACGCTCATCCGCATGTATCCTCTAGGCGTCAGCCTTGCTGCAGTAAGTCAGGCATGGCAGCAAGGCCAGAGTAGTGAGTTGATCATAGCCTCAAAGGGTGCCCCGGAAGCGATCGCGGACCTGTGCCACATGTCCGTCGAGGAGCGCGAAGCGATGGCTCTAGAGGTTAAGGCGCTAGCATCCGAGGGGCTCCGTGTTCTCGCTGTTGCGTGCGGGGTCTCGAACAAAGACAAGTTACCCGAGAATCACAGCGAACTCGGCCTCAAATTGGTTGGTCTCCTCGGTTTCGAAGATCCGCTGAGACCCAACGTGCCCGCAGCGGTCGCCGAATGCCGAACAGCGGGGATTCGTGTAATCATGATCACGGGCGATTACCCGTTGACTGCCCAGAATATTGCCTGCCAAGCGGGTCTGGCCAACTTCGACAACATCATCACCGGACCGGATCTCGAGAGATTGTCCGACACCGAACTCGCTACGAAGGCCAAGGAAGTCGGAGTATTCGCGCGTGTTTTGCCTGAACAGAAGCTGCGGATCGTAAATGCGCTCAAAGCGAATCAAGAAGTCGTTGCCATGACAGGCGACGGCGTCAACGACGCTCCGGCGCTCAAGTCCTCGCACATCGGTATTGCCATGGGCGGGCGTGGCACGGACGTGGCCCGCGAGGCGGCTGATTTGGTTCTGCTCGACGACGACTTTTCATCAATTGTGGCGGCCATTCGCCTAGGGCGACGGATTTACGACAATATTCGGAAAGCCATCGCGTTCACGTTTGCCGTCCATGTGCCCATCGCTGGGCTGTCGATGCTTCCCGTCTTCTTCGCGGGTTGGCCGTTACTACTGCTACCGACGCACATTGTCTTCCTCGAGTTAATCATCGACCCGTCTTGCTCCCTTGTGTTCGAGGCAGAAGCAGCCGAGACGAATGTGATGACACGCCCGCCGCGCGGCCCAAATGATCGTCTATTTTCGCTCGACACGGTCGGGCTCGCTGTTTTGCAGGGCCTGAGCGTACTTGCAGTCTGCACAGGGGTCTTTCTTTTCTCACTCCGGGGACAAACGCCCGAAGTCGCTCGCGCGCTCACGTTCAGCACGCTCGTTGCCGCTATCCTCGTTGTACTACTCGCCAACCGCTCGTCGAGTCGAACGATCGTCGGGGGATTGCGAGTGCGAAACATCGCGCTATGGTGCGTACTCGGAGGAACGGCTATGCTTTTGCCAGTCGTACTATTGGTACCGATGGCCCGGCAAATATTCCACTTTGCTCCAATTCACGCCGGCCAACTCGTGCTTAGCATTGCTGTCGGCCTCGCGTGCACGCTATGGTTCGATCTGCTCAAGTTGAGCGCGCATTGGGCAAAGACCCATGTCGCTCCAAGCGGGACGCAGCCAATCAGAGAAGTTGGTACTTTGTGACACACTCTGCCAACAGAGCAGGAGAAGCTAGCATAGCCGGCAACGCCGGGACCGCTCTCTCCACGGGCAGCGGCGCTAAGCTCAATTTAGTAAATAGTGCCGAATCCAGCGGGAAAATCGTGGAATCGGTGCATCTACTCGACGGCGGTACGCAGGCCTACCCGCGCATGCTTCTGGCCATTGCGCAGGCACGAAAGGCCGTGTACCTCGAGGTTTACGCCTTCGCGCCTTCAGGCGTGGGCGCCCGCTTCATTGAGGCGCTAAGCGATGCGGCTCGCCGTGGAGTGTCGGTGCAGGTGCTGATCGATGGCTGGGGCTCCGCTCGTGGTGGGCGCGCGGTCGCCGCTGCCTTGCGTCAAGCAGGATGTTCGGTTCGGATTTACAGCCGTCTCCGTGCGCTGCTACTCGGCCATTTTTGGCGTAATCATCGTAAAATACTCTTGGTTGACGACACTGTAGCGTTCATCGGTGGCATCAACATTGGCGACGAGAACTTAAGCGAAGGATTGCGGTTGGGATGGGCTGATCTGGCGCTCGAAATTCATGGCGCGCATTCAGCGCTCCTGGGTGAAATGATCCGTCACGAGCCGCGGCGCACAGTCGACGGTTCGCTACACATATATCTGTCCGGGTTGGGAGGCGGATGGCGATTGCGACGAAAGTACCTCAAGGCGTTCGCGGGAGCGCGGCAGCGTATCCACCTTGCGCACGGCTACTTCATTCCAGACCGTGGTGTAGTCCGTGCCATTACTGCTGCCGCGCGGCGGGGAGTTCAAGTGCACCTGCTCCTCGCAGGCCGGAGCGATATCCCGTTCGCGCATGCCGCCACGCGAAGCCTATATCGTCGGCTCCTGGCAGCCGGCGTCCAGATTCATGAGTGGAACGAGTCCGTGCTGCACGCAAAGGTGGCTACCATCGACGGGCGCTGCCTACTCATAGGGAGCTACAACCTTGACCCATTCTCGCTTGCTAACATGGAAGTGTTAGTTGAGGTCGCCGAGACACAGTTAATCACTCAGGGTGAGACATGGCTCAACGATCACTTCGCGCGCTCCTGTTCAATAACATCCGTGCAAACGCACTCGCCTTGGCAGCGATGGTTACTCGATCCGCTCGGCCGCCTCATCGTGCGCATTGCGGACAAGTTCAGCCGAATGATTGTGAGTCGGAGGCGGCGCAAGCACGCAGCCCATCCTGGCCTGAAGGCGTCCCCATGACGGTGTTTCACCTGAGATCGAGCGAATGAGGCAATCCCAGCGGCTTGCGACCGAACCTACACTACGTGTGATGAGCTGGAACATCCACAAGGGGATCGGAGGACTTGATCGTCGCTATGACCTAGATGGCATCATCGCAGTACTGAAGCACTACGACCCTGATATTGCCCTACTCCAGGAGGTGGCGCAGGGCATTCAAAGATTGAAGGGGCACAATCAGGCCGAATTGCTTACGAATGCTTTGGAGTTCCACGCAACGTTCTTTCCGGAGCACCAATTCAAGGTTGGAACTTACGGGAATCTGATTTTGGCACGCTGGCCCATATTCGACCCGATCCACCTCGATCTTACGATTGGTTCGAGAAAGCAGCGTGGAGTGATCCAGGCCCATATTAGGGCTCATATTGGCAAGAACCAGCGCACTCTGGTTGTACACAACATGCATCTGGGGTTGGCCGCTCGCGAGCGAGGGCTGCAGCTAAATCGAGTCATGTCTTCACTGCCGTTGCGACTTCTACACCAATCCACACCGGTCATTGTGGGCGGAGATCTGAATGATCTCTGGGGCAGCCTCGGAGCAAAACATCTTGCCCCTCACGGCTTCGAGCGTGCAGGTATTCGGAGCAATACATTCCCGAGCGCGCTCCCAATCCGCCCGCTTGATGCATTATTCTTTCGCGGCAACCTCAGGCTTACCCACTACGAAGTAGCTCGTTCCACGTTAACTCGCTCATGCTCCGACCACCTGCCGATTTATGCGGATTTCGTCTTGCTTCCGTGATGCTCGTCCAGGTCCGCGAAACTCATGATCACTCGACATTTGGATTGCGCCGCGATGTGTTGCGCACGTGCCGCGCATGCCAAATCCAGATAGCAACCCCAATTCCAATAATGCTGATCATGGACGGGTACTTCAATTCTCTTCGCCCTCGAATGCGGTTCCCAACAAAATTGCCCAATAACCGAATTTCTCGATGATCGTTTCAAAGGCCATGCGTCAGCCAGAAGTCAATCTAGCACCAATGCTGCCGTCACATCCCGACCCTACTCAACTTTCCCAATACGCCGGGCGTCGGTAGTGGCCGTAAAGGCGAGTTTCATATTCGCGGTTGACGGCCGCGTACGTGTTCCATTCAGGGCTGTCCTTTATCGCTTGTCGAGGCATGTCGACATAGACACGCCGCTCGTCCCAACTGACACGAGTCGCCCAAGGTGGCGCAACTAGGACCTTCTTGCCCACCCACCAGTTACTTGTGTCGATCACGAGATAGCGAATAGCCCAAGTCTCATCGTCGACAATGAAGTCATCGACGTGCCCGATTGCGTTGTCATTGCCTTGAACGTGGTACCCCCTGACTTCCTTGGCGCTTCGTAAGTGGACGTCGCCGGGCACGTCGGAATGCGCTGTATCGGGCTCGTGCCGCGCGCCGGTTGCTAGCCCATCTGGGTATGCTCCCGCACCCCACATTCCTGAGGAACCCCAGTAGTACGGATACCCGTAATAACCAGAGTAGTCCCGTTCGTGCTGGCGGGAGACTGGTTTGTCCACGTCGACACTTGGACTATTTTTGACCCTATCTATCGACAACGCAAGGTGGAATTGCTTTGCGGACTCGTCAACTGCGCGAAAGGCAATCGGCGATATCAGGACTCGACGTTCATTCAAAATCCCACCGGTCTCGACGACCAGATACCGAACTGTCCAACGCTCATCGTCGAGTAAGAAGTCAACCACGCTCCCAATGTCACCATCAGTAGCGTTGACTTTGTATCTTTCCAATTCCTTCAGATTTAGTAGCATGGGCAACATCTCTCCGGCGTCGAGCTGAAATTCTTTACCAACTGAGCTTCTCTGCACGATTGGTGCCAAAACGCTTCAACTTGGCCCTACGCTGGACGGTTCCATTTCCAATCCCGAATTTCTGGCATATCTTCACCGTTTTTGTCGATGTATTGCTTGTGCTCAACCAACTTGTCCTTGAGTTGTTGCTTCAGGTACACGCCTGGGTCACCGGTCGTCGGTACTCGGTCAATTACGTCCATCACGAGATGGAAGCGGTCCAGTTC
>PMCK01000007.1 GCA_003154095.1 Myxococcales bacterium
TGCAAACCGACGGGCAGAGATGGTCGATCACTGGTTGCTGACGTAGGTCGAGCCGGCACGCTGATGCCGCAGAGCCCTGCCAGGTTGCAGGGAAGGGTATACACGTCACTCAAATACATGGCCAACGGATCATTCACATGCTGACCCAAAGTGAAGGGCAATGTTGGACTGATCGGAGCAACTATCGCGTCAACTTCATTGAATGCTCGCTCGAAATCCCTACGTATTAGTGTTCGTACCTGTTGCGCTTTCTTATAATAGGCATCGTAATAGCCGGCGCTAAGCACGTAGGTTCCAAGCAAAATCCGACGTTTCACTTCGCGCCCAAAACCAGCGTCTCGCGTGGCGCCATATAATTCTTGTAGGTCGCTTCCGGGACGTTCGACGCGAAGACCAAATCGGACACCGTCGAAGCGCGCCAAGTTGCTTGAGGCCTCTGCCGTCGCAACTATGTAATATGTAGCCACCCCGTACGCAGTGTGCGGCAAATGTACTTTCCTTAGCTCGCAACCGGCGTCCTCCAGTAATGATATCGCTTCATTCACATGAGAGCGAACTTCCGGGTCGAGTCCCTCACCGAAGTACTCCTCGGGAATGCCCAACCTAATTCCCGCGACTCCGCGATTACAGGCTCCCTCGAAATCGGGGATCGAATTTACTGCTGTCGTAGAATCGTGACAATCGTGTCCAGCAATGACATTTAGCATGCGCGCCGCGCTTCTTACGTCGTTTGCGAATGGTCCAATCTGTTCTAGACTCGAACCAAACGCTACAAGACCATAGCGGGATACGCGACCGTAGCTGGGCCTTACGCCGACCACTCCGCATAGTCCGGCCGGTTGCCGTATCGATCCACCCGTGTCGCTCCCGAGTGCTACGGGTGTGATTCTTGCGGCAACCGCTACTGCACTTCCACCGCTGGAACCACCCGGTATTCGCGATGGGTCCCAAGGATTCAAAGTTGGTCCATATGCGCTTGTTTCTGTGGACGAACCCATTGCAAATTCGTCCATGTTTGTCTTGCCCATTATTAGTGCATCTTGAACTCGAAGTCTCTCTACGACTGTTGCGTCGAATGGGGATTGCCAGCCTTGCGAATTGGACCTAGTCGCCCGGCAAAGAATTCGCGAGCCACAAGTTGTTGGGAAATCGAGGGTACATATCGCATCCTTTATGGCTACGGGTACGCCAGCCAACTTTCCCAGCGGTTCGCCTAGAGCACGTCGCTTGTCAATCGCCCGGGCAGCGTCCAGCACACTGTCGTGCGATTCGTGAACGAATGCGTTTAGCGAGCACTTTTTGGCAATCGCTTCGAGACTGGCAGTTGCCACGGCTTCCGCGGTAACTTCGCCCTGCCTTACGCGATCCGCCAACTCTGAAATGGGAATTTCCAGCAGCTGCTGCATATCGAATTAGCCTTCGTCTACGAATGCAGGAACGGCAAAACCACCTTCCCGCGGGCGAGGCGCCTCAGCCAACGCGGATTCGTTGCTCAGCCCTGGCATGACTGCGTCCGTTCGCATCGGCGCCGCGTCGACCACTAGATGTGCGGTGGGCTGAATCCCGTCCGTATTCAACTCACTCAGTTTTTCGATATGTTCTAGGATGCTTGCCAAGTCGCCTTGCAGCGCAGCTACCTCGTCAGGTTCCAGCCGCAGTTGGGCAAGTTTAGCGATGTGCAGTATATTTTCACGCGTTATTGGCATTGCCGATTCTCGATTTTTGCGATGGCTAGCCTAGTACCCAACGCGTAAATTTCGAACTAATTCCAGGGACTGTATTTCCGAGTGGTCCAGGCGAATGGCCGGTCCAAGTGCATTTGCCCAGGACTCGAAGGCAAGCAGCAGATTGTTGGCAACTCCCAATTGGAATTGTCCGACTTGTTATCTTGAATTGGAAACGCGTCAGCGTTCATGAGGCTCGGGAGCATTCATGAGTCAACGAAGACGAAAATTTAAGCCGGGGTCGGTTATTTCGGGAACGAATTACAAAGTCATTCGTCATATCGGATCCGGTGCGATGGGTGCAGTCTACGAAGCAGTGCATTGCGAATTGAACAAAATATTCGTTGTCAAAGTCTTGCATCAGGATCTCGTGGAGCACGATGACCCGGTCCGTCGTCTGCGTTGTGAATGGCAGTTGTTGGCAAGACTGGAGCACCCAAACATCGTATCCGTAACTGACGCTGGCTTCACGAATGACGGCGTGCCATACTTCGTAATGGAACGGTTAGAAGGGGAGACTTTGTATTCGAGAATGAATCGCGAACCGCGGTGGTCCGTGCAAAGCTGCGTACAGCTGGCATTGGAGCTTCTAGACGGCCTTGTTGAAGCTCACGCCAAAGGCATAGTGCATCGCGATATCAAACCTTCGAACATATTCTTGCCACGACAATTTGGAGCAAAACTCCTCGATTTTGGGATTGCCAAATTACTGGACTCCGATGCGGCAATTACTGCAAAAGGGGTGACTCTTGGAACGCCCAGGTACATGGCGCCAGAACAAGCCTGTGGTCAAATTGCTGATTGCCGTTCGGACCTTTACTCGCTTGGCGTAATATTGTTTGAATTGGTAGCGGGTGAGCATCCGTTTGCACAAGCACAGACTCCAGTTGAAATGTTGATCGCCCAGGCTGGATGGGAACCACCCCCACTTCGCATTGGCGGGGTCGGTCAGACTGATGAATTCATCGCAATTGTGGGCAAACTATTGTCCAAGAATCCCAAGGACAGACCTGCAACCGCCGTGGCTGCGCGTAATTGCTTTCTCGGAATATCGTCCGGGATGGATCTTCGACAGGCTGGAGTTGAATACTCACGGTTCGATTGGGCTGAACTGGTTGAGGCGCCCAAAGTTGTTGCGGTAACAACTCAAAAACTGGCTCTTGCTCATCGGGCTATTTTGCCGAAAGATCCGACAAAGTTGCGTGAACGTATCAGTAACCGTCACGAACCAACAGTTCTCGGGCGACGGGCATCCGCCGTTAGGTGCAGCCCGCGTCAAATTTGCTTAGCCGTACTAGTAGCGACTGCCGCGCTAAGTGCAAGCAGTCTGGCAACGCCATTCCCAATTCATCGCGTCTTGTCATCGGTATGGTTTGGAGGACACAGCTCCCCTTTGAAACTCACCTCGAAATTGAACAACGTCGCGGTTTCTTCGTCCGAACCGGGCTCCCTCTCCGACGAAGGGCGCCCAGCCTCTGTGCGAACGGCAACTGAAAATGAGGACGCCCAACCTAGAATGTGGCTTGTCCCTGCCGCTGGCCCGTCCGGGCAGCCTCGCAAGAAGGCCTATTCCGCTTCATCCAGCGCGGTGCAGAGAAGGGCAAATTCAAGTGTAGCCGTAGTCAGTGCAAGCCATAACCCGGTGCCAGCTTTGCGCCCAAATGAAGTTTCCAAAGGAGTATTCGAAGTAGGCGACCAATCCAGACCAAATGCGGAATACGACAATCTGACTCGACGCTAAGAGGCGCCCTATTTAGCCATTCGGCGCAAGCTGCCCGGGACAAATCATTTTAGCTATCGCGTGACCAGCCGTTCACTGCGATTGTGCAGATCTCGGTCAATTCAGCGATAAGCGTCCTAGTCCTTACGGCCTGCACGTTCCCTTCATGGAAGAATCCTTCGGGCAACGCGAGTGACGCGGGAGGCTCAAATTCGTCGAGTGAACAAACATGCGCTGATTCCAGAGGCGTGTGTTTCTTAGCTCCTGAATTGACCACCGTATCTTGGGGCCTCACTTCAATTACATTCAGGAGCTCGCCTGTCCAATCCAGTACCCCAACAATTATTCTTGCTAGCAACGGTTCTTCCGAGATTATAGAGCTCAAGCACGACAAATCGCAAATGGTGGAGATCGACAGACTCNNATGGTGGAGATCGACCCGCTCAACGTTACGCCACCGCCCTGGCAAGCACTGGGCGGCGATTTTAACCTCGACGGAAAAGAAGATTACGTGGTTGCGTGTCCTGGTACAGCTTCACAACTAGGAGTCCTGAGCATCTGGCTTGGTCATCAGGCTGACAAATGGTCTAACGCACTGACTCAACCCTTAGGTCTGGGAACCTATGCTGCAGCAGTGCGTCAGGTGCCGGTCTCTGAAGAAGTGTTCGCAGTTGGCGCCAGCTACAACGCTCAATTGCTACTTCCGGTAGTNNCAAGTCCCACTCCTGGAAAGTCGGTTGCCTTGGATTTCACACCAACGGCCGTAGAGTTTGCCACCAACGCAGCTGGCACGACACAATTGTTCGCGGTGGGCTCAACTTCCGGTCGAGGCAAACTGATCGCGTTTGGTATTACCGGGGAAACTCTAACTCAGATTGCAGGGTATGACGCACTTGGTACTTCGCCGAATGACGTAAAGGTTGCTGACATAAATGGGGATTCTCGCCTTGATGCCGTTGTCGTTGACGACTCCGACCAATCAAGGTTGTATTCATTGCTTGGCGAATCATCAAACTTACGGTCCACGACGAAACAGCTAGACTTGCCTCCGCATTCGCATGCCGTCACCATTTCCGACTTTGATCGCGATGGCTACGCAGACGTTGCGACTATTAGTGGTTCAACTTCAACAATCCAGGTGTGTTTTGGCGATGGAACCGGCGTTTTCGGCGAATGCGTGCAAGTTCCGCATGCTTTAGAGCAGCCGACCGATCTCGTCGCTTTTGACTCCGACGCAGACGGTTGGGTTGAATTCTTTGCGATTGGGTACGAGGGCCAACTCTCAAGGGTGCAGTTAGGCCCAGCCCGAGATAAATGAACTCGATTGCCAAACTTTGTTATAGATCGCGCAGGCCGATCCATTCTTTTGCAGACACTCCGCAAACGTTAGAGTCATCGAACATTCAGAGCAGTCACAAATAGCTCGTAGGCTACAATTTGCGCCGCTTGCGCTAAATTGATCGAGGGTTGCTCAGCCGCCATTGGGATGCGAATGCGGTGGCTTGCGGACTCTACCAAGTTCGAATTCAAGCCGGTCTTTTCGTTGCCAAAGAGAATGACGATTTTCTTTCCCTCACTGGCAAAATTTGTAGCTAGAGCTGCAAATGTCTTAGGGCTCTCGATTCCTGACACGCCGCTTCTCGACGTAGTTACTGCGACCAGATCGGCCCCAGCAGTGGCTTCATCAAGGCTATTGTAGACTTCTGCAGCGCCCAGGACGTCCCAGGATTTTACTGCCATTTTGTGTGCCATCTCGTGCTCTGGAACCGCGAGGCGACTTGGTTTGACTATTGCCAGTTTGCGAAACCCCATTGTCTTAATGGCTCTGGCGACAGCCCCCACATTTTCTGGATAATGAGGGTGAACCAGGACGAATGAGGTCGCTGCATGTATTGAAAGATCTAGCACTCGATGTCGTCCAATTGTGGCACCCTGGGACGAAGGCCGCACGCGGGTCGTCGATCTGAAAGGCGCATTTCCATCAGGGTGACGATGAAGGCGCCTCCGGTGGCATGCCCGAATCATGACTCGTGGCTGGCGCTGCGGCGGAAGCGTTCGGCAGAATTCCACCAGAAGATGGAGCTGTCGAGAAGGAAACGCGGGAAGCATTACGTTGGTGCGAGCTGGGACGACGAACCGCGTCAATCGCGGTGCGCGTACCATCTGGCGCCATAGCGCCACCATCAGAAAAGTTCTCAGCCGGTTCTGCTTGTAAGTTCCTTATTAGGTGCGCCATAGCGAGTGCCAGTAGCCCTCCTAGCACGGCGGCGACAATGGCGACTTGAGTGTTACGTTGTGCATTCGAAGTGACAGTTGTTGGAGGCCTATTGATTTCTGAAAAAGTCGGAGCAGAACGTCGTCCGGGCAGCTCAAGTGCATCG
>PMCK01000341.1 GCA_003154095.1 Myxococcales bacterium
GTTCACGAGAGGAACTGCGATCCGGGTGCAGTCCAAAATATCGCCATTGGCTTCGACTCGTAATAGAACCTTCTTGTAATGGCAACGATACTCAAAGGAGTTTCTCCCCATTGCTTCGAGATAGCTGGTCGAGTCTCTAAGCCTGGCACCGGAAATTCGCAACTTGCGTAATCGGGCACTTACCTCACCGCTTTCGGTTGCGGAAAGCGCAATCTGTCGCGCATTTTCGGAACGATCTCCAGCGCCGTAGTCTTCGAGGTTCATATGCTGGAACAACAGCGGAAGTTTCCGCTCGCGCGCAAAGTCGACGAGCGGTTCTAGCGCATTGAAATTGAGTTTCGAAACGACGCAAATGAGAACGACCCGCGTGTTTCCGTAATGAGCAAGTGTTACATCCAGGGCTGCGTTGATACGCCGAAAAAGACCCGAGCAGCCTCGAATATCGTCGTGCAGGTCACCGACTGCATCCAACGACAGAATTAGCCGATTAACGTTGGGCAACACATCAGCGTGCCTGTCCGCCAATGACCAACCATTCGTGATTAGTGTAGTGCGCATACCAACGTTACGAGCGAACCCGAGCAGGGCCGGCGCATCTGGGCGCAGTAGTGGTTCACCTCCCCACAAGACAAGTTCTCGAAAGCCGCAAGCGACAGCTTCTGCGTACAGGCCCATCACTTGTTCGGTAGTTAGTTCATCTGCGCGACTTTCGGCCGGAAGTTTCCACAAGCAGCTTTGGCAGTT
This sequence comes from Myxococcales bacterium, assembly GCA_003154095.1. Taxonomy (GTDB): domain Bacteria; phylum Myxococcota_A; class Polyangia; order Polyangiales; family Polyangiaceae; genus FEN-1139. Next base: position 745 of record PMCK01000341.1, read on the forward strand.
GGCGTTACAGCGGCCAGTGAGCAGGTGCGAGAGAATGAACGGCTTCTGATCCCAGAAACGAGTTCTTAAGGCTTTGAGGAGCAGCCTAAATTGGCTCCACGCCTCCCGATACGGGTCAGGCGATCCGATCGGGATCACAAGTCTCATGATGATCGAGTGCTTCGATAAATGGAGGCATTCTTCCGATCGACATCAGGAATGTGTACCTCCTCGTGCCACCGTTCTTTGGGGACTTCTTCAATCCCAACGGTAACCGCCGTTGCCGGTACGCCAGCAGATTCGACAACCGCCTGAATTACCTTGTCAGCGATGGCTCGCTTTTGAGTTTCATTTCTTCCCGGCCAAAGTTTCACGATGACGTGAGGCATGCTGATGCTCCTGCGCGAGAACCACGCGGTTCTCGTTCGAGAATGCAAACGCAATCCGCGTACCAACTTGACGATGATGCCCGACAGCCGTTCGCATGAGCCATGTTGATGCTCAGTCCATGATTAATGGTTATACTTGCGTCGCGCCGCGGGGCCGTTTGAGCCAGGCAAGGCGTGGCCACACCACTCGGGCGCATTACTCGCGTTTCCAGTAAATATGCTGGGCCGTGCCATTGCGTTATACGGAAGCTGTGGTGCCAGCCGTACGCTGCGGTGTTCGAGGCTCGGAAATGACGGCCCGCCGCTTGCTTCACTATCCTGGCGCGAGTCGAACGCTCGCTGAAGGAATGTCGCAATGGCGAAACAGAACTTGGATCGGTTGACGCCACTCGAACGAATGAAAGCTTTTCGCGAGGGCAAGAGCTACGACAGGATCCCCTGCATGCCCTCAATCGGTGACCATGCGGCGACCGTCCTCGGGATCAAAGTGTCGGATTACCACTTGGACCCTCGGCTGATGGCTGCGGCACAAATCGCAGCCTATCGTTTGTACGGTCACGACTCGGTCGGGGTTGGCCCGGGTTCCACAGGCATCGCCGAAGCCATAGGTAGTGTCGTACGATTCCCAGCGCAGAGCACGCCTTTGATTGAGAAACCCTTGCTAGCAATCAAGCCGAACCTCGAGGACGTGGAACTTCCGAACCCGCGAGGTTCCGGTCGCTTCCCAGTGTTTCTCGAGGCGTTGCAGGTGTTGGTCGAAACCGTGGGAGCCGAAGTGCCCATCTCATTGACTCTCGGCGGCCCCGTATCGACTGCCGCCGGTTTGCGCGGCACCGAATGGCTACTTCGTGACTTTCGACTGGACCCCGAGTTCGCGCACACACTGCTGGATTTCGCCGTTCGTGCCACTGTGCCTTTCATACAGGAGGTGGCCCGCTTGGGCGTCGGTTTCAACATCGTCGACCCGGTCTCATCCGGTAGTCTGCTCAGCCCGCGGCACTACATCGAGTTTGCCGCACTTTACCAAACGCGCTTGATCAGTGAAATCAAGGCTGCGGGCGCTTCCGCAATGCTGCACATTTGTGGCGATACTCGACGCTCTTGGGTTCACATGGCCAATACGGGGGCGTCAGCACTAAGTCTCGACAACGCGATCGACCTTGCCGCCGCCAAACAAGCCGTAGGGCAACAAATCATCCTTGCGGGCAACATCGATCCTTCGACAACCATGTACCTTGGGACACCGCAAGATGTCCAGCGCGACGCCAAGCGCTGCTTGCGCGATGGTCACGATGCGCCTGCTGGATACATTCTTGCCCTGGGCTGCGGTCTACCCATCTTCACACCTCACGAAAACGTCCATGCGCTGATGAATGTCGCACGTGACCTTGGCCGCTACCCAATCGATCCCGCGCGCCTATCATAGCGACGAGGAGCACACTCTATTGGGTTCACTTGGCGCCCAAATCCTGCGATAGTTCACCATCTGCCACCCGAGGTCAATATGCCCAAAGCCATCGAAACTGCGTTGCTCACCACGGTCCAGGTTGCCGAAAAGCTCGGCGCAAGCCCAGTAAGAGTGAAGAAAGCCATTGCGAGTCTCAACCTCAAACCAACCGCAAAGAAAGGTGTGTGCAGCTACTTCGATGCTGTGGCAGTCAGAAAGATCGCCGCGGCAATCAAGTGAATTTCACCAATCATTGGGAAGCCACTAAACCGAGCCGCCCTCTGGCCCGCTGACGGTAACTGGCTGAATTGTTGCGGAGAACGTACACTAGTGGCTCCTGAGCGGCATCCATTGGCCTTGCAGCTCCAAGATATGAGTGATCTTCAGTTCGCATTCGACGCGTTGCGTCTTGGCGTCCGGATGAACGAACACGGTTCGCCAGCCGCGCGAACGTGCAGTGGCTAGGTTCACTGGGCGGTCATCGAGCAG
>PMCK01000104.1 GCA_003154095.1 Myxococcales bacterium
GTTGCATGGTCCTGCAAATTGGCATTACAGCGTAGTTGTTGCGCTTCAAGGAGTTACAAATATGACTAGCGACCTTTCCCGTCGGTATTTTCTCAAGGTATTAGCTGTGGGAGCTGCCACCTCGGCGGGGGCGCTTTCGGCATGCTCGGGCAACAACAGTGGTGGGCAAGCGGAAGCATTTGGCGATGTCACTGCCGGCAATATTTCGGCGCTCTTGGTTGGTCAGGTCAAAGCCGTACCTGGTGCCCCGGTATTCGTTGGACGGGATGCGGGCGGTGTCTACGCTATGACTACCACATGCACACATCAGGGTTGTGATCTGGCAACAGGAGTTTCTAGCTCTCAGCAGGCCATCACTTGCCCCTGTCACAATAGCGTGTTTTCGTTCAACGGTGACGTTGAAACGGGTCCGGCTTCTACTCCGCTCGAGCACTTCAAGGTTGATATCGCAACTGACGGTACTATCACCGTGCACGGTGGCGCAACCGTTGCCTCATCGGTGCGTACAGCCGTTAGCTAATCAAACTTCCGTGTGGAGTTGGATCGGCTACCCGACTTGCGAAGAGTCGTCGCTCGGCGCGTAGATCCTGCAATCATTCTTGCGCAAGTGCGGGCTCCACCCCCGCGAAGGCGACGCGTAGATTGCCGTGATTGTAATTCGCGCGCATCGCCTGCATGCATTCACTACCAATGCAAAGCTTTGGGTTATTTCGGCGCGGAAAGCAAATCTACGACCTGGGTACCGCAGAGTGACGTAAGATGGTCGCGGCATGGCATCGCTTCCTTCAGCCAACCCTTCGTTGAACGTCGTCACGCGAGCGTCGCGAATTCTGTGCGTGGGTCTCGGCCTATTGAGTTGCAACCGGGCGCCCGGGTCGGCTCAACCCGCTTCATCTAAGAGTTCGGCGACACCGGCTGTTGCCAGCCGAGAGGGCCGCGTATCTCATCCGGCGCGTCGCGTAAAGCTTCTCGCATTCAGCGACTTTCACGGCCAGCTCGAAGCTGGGCTGACCTACGAACATCGCCCCGTAGGCGGAGCGGCAGTCCTCGCTGCTTACCTGCATCATGCGATGCTGGGAGTTGAAAGTGAGTCACTCATACTCGTGGCGGGCGATCACGTTGGTGCGTCTCCTCCCATTTCAGGCCTGCTGCAGGACGAGCCATCACTTCTGTTCGCAAACCTACTCGCCAATGAGTACTGCATAGGTCCAAAGTCGGATGATGCCCGGTGCAACATCGTTGCTACCCTCGGCAATCATGAATTCGACGAGGGTGTGCCTGAACTGCAGCGCCTCATCAATGGAGGTGACTATCCAAAGGGCCCCGCGTTCGAACCCGGGTATCCAGGGTTGAAATACCCGGTTGTGTGCTCGAACGTTGTCGTCGAATCCACTGGGCAGTTGCTGCGGCCGGCCTTCGTCGTGCGTGAGGTTGGCGACGTGAAGTTAGGGGTAATTGGCGCAGTGACGTGTCAAACTCCTCACATGGTGCTTCCCGTGGCGATCGAGGGCCTGCGCTTCGAGGACGAGGCCAATTCAATCAACACCGCCGCCCTCGCGCTGAAGCAGCAGGGCGTGCGGGCCATTGTGGTCGTGATCCACGAAGGTTACGAATCAAAGGCTTATGTGGGCGAAACACGGGCGGACGCTGAGGTGGGCGAACCGATTGCAGGAATCGTTCATCGGCTGGACGAGGAAATCGATGTCGTCATCACGGGGCATGCTCATGGGTTTACCAATGCCTTCGTGCAGAACCGGGGCAATCGAAGCGTGCTCGTCACGCAGGCGCTTTCGCGCGGGATGGCCTTTGCGGACATAGACCTCAGTTTTGACGACCATGGTGAAGTGACCAACAAGGTCGCCCAAATCGTTCCGACGTACGCGGATCAGGCGCCGGGTACTCAGCCCGACGCTGAAATATCGAAGCTCGTTGCGGCAGCTCGAGAGAAAGTGGAACCGCGAGTGGACGTCGTTATCGGAAAGACGACAGAACCGCTGCTCGCCCGCGCCCATTATTCTGGCGAAACTGCACTAGGTGACTTGATTGCTGACGCACAGCGCGCCGCCATGGGTTCGAATGTTGCCATGGCCAACCCAGGCGGGATCAGAGCCGACTTGCCCCAGGGAGATATCACCTGGGGCCAGGCCTACGCCGTGCAGCCATTCGGCAATTACCTGGTTCGGGTCACGCTCACAGGCGAGGAATTGAAGCGTTATCTAGAACAGCAATTCTCCGCGGATGGTAGTGCAAAGATTAATCAAGTATCAGGTTTGAGCTACGTGTATGACCCAAAGTTACCGGTTGGCAATCGGGTCAGCCGTATCATCGTTGGCAAGAAGCCATTGGACTTCATGCACCGCTATACCGTGACCGTGAATAGCTTCATGGCAAATCTCGGTGGCCCGGATGCAATCCTCGTTGCGGCGAAGCCGCGCGCTGAAGGCCCCGGGGACCTTGACGCTCTTGTAAACTATTTCAAATCGTACCCAGGCCCAATTGCGCCGCCTAGACTCGGTCGGATTCGGCGCATTCATTAGTGAGTGTTTGAGCGCGAAAGTGCAATCGTCTCGATTGAGCTCAAATATGTGACATGCAGTATCGCGCCTAGATATCCCCCCAAGGATGGGGGGATTTGGGGGGTTTGAAGTCCCGCCCAGCGGGCGGGATTTAGGGTGGGAGAAAAATCCCCTAATCTTGCTTGCCCGAAAACCCGTAAACAGGTTGCAAGTTACGCCCCTTCCGCTGTCGGTACAACGGCCGGGTAGCGCGGATTCTAAGGTCTGGCCCCACCAGAATTGATTAAAATCCGCTTAGATTCCCTGCAATTGCATGTTCTTGAGCGGTCTTGTCGCTCAAACCTGCTAATAGGCGCGCCCCATGGCATCCATTCAGGTTCAGGAAGTCACCAAAGTCTACGGCCTCAAGAAACTGTTCATTGACGTAACCGTCAATTTCAGTTCCGGGCGCCGCTACGGCATCACCGGACCCAATGGTGCGGGTAAATCTACGTTTCTCAAGATCCTGTCCGGCGAACTGGAAGCAGACTCCGGCTCAGTGCACCGCCCGAAGCGCACCAGCGTGCTCAAGCAGGATCAATTCGGTTATGAAGCTTGGCGAGTTCTCGACGTCGTAATATCCGGCAACGCTAACCTCTGGGAAGCACTCGAGGAGAAACAGACGCTCATCTCCAAGCCCGAGCACAGCGATGCCGACGGCGTACGCCTCGGTGAAATTGAATGCGTTATCTCGGAGGAAAACGGCTACAGCGCGGAAGCGGACGCAGGCGAACTCCTTTCGGGCCTGGGGATCCCGGAGGCCGACCACGAAAAGTGCATGAGCGAATTGCCCGGAGGGCGAAAGATGCGAGTCTTACTCGCGCAGGCACTATTCGGGAACCCGGACGCGCTGCTGCTCGACGAACCGACGAATAACCTGGACATCGACAGCATCCGCTGGCTCGAGCGCTTCTTGCAGGCCTACCGCGGCGTGCTCTTGACGGTTTCGCACGATCGGCACTTTCTCAACGAGATCTGCACGCACATCGCGGATATCGATTACGAGACTATTATCACGTACACGGGCGGCTACGACGACATGGTCGGTGCCAAGGGCGAGGTCCGCAACAAGATTGAGCAGGAGAATGCCGATCGTCAAAAGAAGATCGAGCAGCTACAAGATTTCGTGGCACGCTTCGGCGCTGGCACTCGTGCCTCCCAGGTGCAGAGTCGTAAAAAGCAAATCCATCGCCTCACGTTGAACGACCTAAAGCGCTCCAACATCGAGCGCCCCTGGATTCAGTTTCAGGTGAAAAGGCCGTCGAGCAAGCAGACCCTCATCATCGAGGGGCTGACCAAACGTTGGCCTGAAGTTACTGTTTGCGAGCGTTTCCGCGCCGTCATCACCAAGGGTGAGAAGATCGCGATCATTGGCAAGAGCGGCGTCGGCAAGACGACTCTCTGCAAGATGCTCATGGAAGAGCTCAAGCCCGACGCCGGGCACATCGATTGGGGCACCCAGACGAGCCTCGGTTACCTTGCGCAGGATCACCGCGACGGAATCAAAGACGGCATGACCGTGACGGAATGGCTACATTCCTTTGAACCTAATGCGAATCTGCAAGAGGTGCGTGGCCTGCTCGGGCGCATGCTGTTCAAGGGAGAGGAAGGCATGAAGCCAACCGAAGCGCTCTCCGGCGGCGAAGCGGTGCGGCTGATTTTCTCCAAGCTCATGTTGACCAAGGACAATGTCCTAATCCTCGATGAGCCCACGAATCATCTCGATCTCGAGTCAATCATCGCGCTCGGCGATGGCCTCACGAAGTACGAGGGTACGGCCTTCGTGGCAACGCATGATCGCGACTTGGTAGCCACGTTTGCGACGCGCATTTTCGCCTTCACCGACGAGGGCCTCGTCGATTGGCAAGGCAATTACGACGACTATCTCGAGCGTCACGGCAGCGACGAGACCCCGCGCAGCGGCAACAATAGTGGCAGCAACCCTCCGAAAAAGCGCAATAGCCAACGTCCCTCAGCGATCTCGATGACGGATTAGCGACCCCACGCGGCGAAAGCGGGGTACAAGGATCGCGTGTCTCTGCCCCGCGTCGTAAAGCCGCGCCCGAATCGCCGAACGGCTGCGATTCGATTGCTGCGCGACACTGAGCACGTCGACGAGGTTATCGAGCGCGGCATTCGAGATGTAAAGACGAGCGTCTGGATCGCGACGGCCAATCTCAAGGACGTACACGTCAAGGCGCCGCTCGGCACGAGAGCACGCGCAGGAGGACGCTACATCAGCCTGTTCGATGAGTTGGAGCAAGCCGCACAACGAGGCATAGACGTGCGAATCTTGCACGCGGGGCCGCCGTCGCGAATGCTGACGCAACGTCTCAAACCAGCGGGCAAGACGTCAATATTACTTCGACGCTGCCTGCGCGTTCACCTCAAGATGATCGCTGTCGATGGGTCAACATTGTACCTAGGCTCCGCAAATTTTACCGGGGCGGGCCTGGGTGCCAAGGGCGAGCATCGTCGCAACTTCGAGGCGGGAATCGTTACCGACGACGAATGGCTGCTCGACGAGATGCAGGGCACATTCGACGCGATTTGGACGGGAAAACACTGCGGAGCGTGCCAACTGCGCTCGGAATGTCCGAGGCCTTTGGATGAATATTCGAAGGCTGCGGAACGTCAGAAGCCTCGTTAGCGACCAACTTTTTGCCCTGAGTCTCAAATTCGAATTACTGTTGCCAGCTAAGGCATTGGCTCTGGACTCGGGCCCTGAGTCGGGCGCTCGAGCGATAGGATCTCGAGGGTCAACAAACCTTTCGTAATTAGTAAAAGGATGGGTGCAACAATGAATTCTCGACTTATCTCTGGATTGTTCAGCGGGCTGTTCGTGTCGCTCGTTTGTTCCGGCGCATGGGCACAAATGGCAGGCACGCCGCCGCCTCCTGCGCCCACAGTCGTTTCGGACGCACCCCCTGAGACGGCGTTCTTGCTGCAAGCCAGAATGCAGACTCAGCAAAGTCTTTTGTCAGTCGTAGGAGCCACCCCAGGGTTTCTCGTGGGCGTTCAATTGAAGAGTGTTGCAATTGGCCTTGGCGTCGGATTCACGCGCATCGGAGCCACAACTGATAGTAGTGGCAGTAAGATCAGTGCTTCGCTCTTTCAAGTGGCGCCCGCTATTTTGGTCGATGTGTGGCAGTCGCGGGAGCGCTGCTGATTGGCGACTAGCGTTGCCCGGCGTACGGTGACGGCGCCCGCGAGCAATGCTGCACGGTAGATCCGTGCTTCGTGTCCACGTGCCGTCACGACAAAAATGCAATCGACGAGAAATCATTCGCACCCCCGCACGAACGTATTCATTGCGCGAACCCGCATCGGGGAACGTCACTAAGGCGCCTTACGTCCCTGCAAAACCTGCGTGTCGCGTCGCAGAGACCTTCGTCGTGACCATCGCGTCAAGTGCACGACGCGGGCTTGCGAGCTAGAGTTGCGCCCTGGCGTAGACCCCCATGAAAATAGGCATTCCAAAAGAGGTTCGCCCCGGCGAGCGACGCGTCGCGATCACACCAGAGACGGTCGGTCGGCTGCTCAAGCTAGGGTTCGAGGTTGTCATTGAATCGGGCGCGGGCGTGGGCGCTTCGTTCGAGGACTCGGCGTACGCGGCTGCCGGCGTCGGCATCGTGCCTGATGCCGCGACGCTCTGGAAGGTCAGCGACGTCGTTCTCAAGGTGCAACCCCCGGAAAAACGCCCGAATGGCGTGCATGAAGCCGACATGCTTCGTGAAGGCGGCACCCTTGTGAGCTTTCTTTGGCCCGCGAAGAACAAGGACCTCATCGACAAGTTGGCCAAGCGCAAAGCCACCGTGCTTGCGATGGACCAGATCCCACGCATCACGCGCGCACAAAAGTTCGACGCGCTCAGTTCGATGGCAAATATTGCGGGGTATCGGGCCGTCATCGAGGCCGCGAGTTTTTTTGGTCGTTTCTTCACGGGACAGATGACTGCGGCTGGAAAGATCCCGCCCGCCAAGGTTTTAGTAATTGGCGCAGGCGTGGCAGGCCTTTCAGCAGTCGGCGCTGCACGCGGCCTTGGAGCAATCGTGCGAGCCTTCGATACGCGTTCGGACGCCCGCGAACAAGTGCAGAGCATGGGTGCCGAGTTCTTGGAAGTGNNGCCGCATTCATCGCCGAGGAAATGGCCCTGTTCATGCGACAGGCCAAAGACGTCGATATCATCATTACGACCGCGCTCATACCAGGCAGGCCCGCGCCCACGTTGATCACCGAAGAGATGGTCAATGCGATGCGACCTGGTTCGGTTATTGTCGATCTCGCGGCGGAAAACGGCGGCAACTGTGCACTGACGCACCCCGGTGAAGTCGTCGTGCATCATGGAGTCACAATCGTTGGATATGTCGATTTGCCGAGCCGCCTGGCGCCGCTCGCCAGTCACATGTACGGGTCAAACCTCGGGCACTTGCTGAACGACATGGGTGGCGCCGAAAAGTGGCGCGTCGATCTCGAGGACCAGGTGGTGCGCGCGGCGCTCGTGCTCAAGGAGGGCGAGTTGATGTGGCCACCGCCCAAGATCGAGGCGCCAGCTGCGGTTGCCAAGCCGGGTGCGGCAGCGGCCGCTGCCGCACCCGTTGTGGCCAAGCCCAAGAAAAAGAAGTCGAGCGGTACGGTCGGTCTGGTTATTGGCGGGCTGCTCTTGGCGGCGCTCGGAACCGTGGCCCCGAAAGAGTTCTTGTCACACTTTACCGTCTTTATTCTCGCTTGTTTCGTGGGCTGGCAAGTCATTTGGAATGTGACACCGGCCCTTCACACTCCGCTGATGAGCGTAACTAATGCTATCAGTGGCATCATCGTCGTTGGCGGCCTGCTTCAGTTGAGTTCGGATTTTACGGGTCCAGTGATAATCATTGGCGCGGTAGCAGTCCTGTTGGCTTCAATAAACATTGCCGGCGGCTTCCTCGTGACGCAGCGCATGTTGCGAATGTTCCATCGATAAGGGAAAAGACATGCCTGAAAGCCTCTCAATAGTTGCGTACCTAATCGCTGGCATCCTCTTCATTCTCAGCCTTGCCGGGCTGAGCGCTCAAGAGTCGTCGCGCCGCGGCAATCTGTACGGCATCATCGGCATGCTGTTGGCGGTAGCAGTCACCGTACTCAGCCAGGGCATGCACTACGGCATGCTGGCCGTCGCAGTTGGCGTCGGTGGCATCATTGGCGTCACGCTCGCGCTCCGCGTGCAGATGACGTCCATGCCCGAACTCGTTGCGGCACTGCACAGTTTCGTAGGTCTTTCAGCGGTGCTCGTGGGCTTTGGTAGTTACTTGATGCCGGGAACCGAGGGTGGAACCGAGCAAGTCATTCACGAGGTCGAAGTCTTTGTTGGCGTCTTTATCGGTGCTGTGACATTTACTGGTTCGGTCATCGCATTTGGCAAGCTGCGCGGGATCGTCGGTAGTAAGCCGCTCTTGCTTCCGGCCCGCCATTGGCTAAATTCATTGTTGGTGATCGCTTGTGTGTATCTCGGTTGGCGCTTCGTCGGCGCCGAGCAAGCCGACGGCGTTCGCTCGCTCGGGATTCAAGCGGGCATCGCGGGTTTGCTCGGTATTCACCTGGTGATGGGCATCGGCGGCGCGGACATGCCCGTAGTCGTGTCGATGCTGAACAGCTACTCCGGTTGGGCAGCAGCCGCCGCCGGCTTCATGCTCTCGAACGATCTTCTGATTATCACCGGCGCGCTCGTTGGCTCGAGCGGTGCCATTCTGAGTTACATCATGTGCCGTGCGATGAATCGCTCGTTCATAAGCGTGATACTCGGTGGCTTTGGTGCGGAAGAGGGCAAGAAACCAGCGCGTGCCGCCGGTGAACCCGAGGGCGAGGTCGTACCGATTCAGGCCACTGAAACGGCAGATCTCCTGCGCGATGCCAAGAACGTGATCATCATTCCAGGCTATGGGATGGCCGTTGCGCACGCGCAATATCCAGTCTACGAGATTGCCGAATGGCTCAGAAAGCGCGGCAAGAACGTGCGCTTCGCGATTCACCCGGTTGCGGGGCGTCTGCCAGGTCACATGAATGTGTTACTAGCCGAAGCCAAAGTGCCTTACGACATCGTCATCGAGATGGAAGAGATCAACGAGGACTTCCCCGAGACGGACGTCGCCATGGTGATTGGCGCCAATGACATCGTCAATCCGGGCGCCCTGGATGATCCCTCGAGCCCCATTTACGGCATGCCGGTTCTGGAAGTGTGGAAAGCCAAGACAACGATTGTTATGAAGCGCAGTATGGCAGCCGGCTACGCAGGCGTCGAAAACCCGCTCTTTTACAAAGAGAACACGCGAATGCTCTTCGGAGACGCCAAGAAGAACGTCGACGCGATTCTCACATTCTTGCGAAGTGACGCTGCCGCTGCGGCGCAATAACGACTCTTCTTGACGGCGATCTGATCGCTGCTTGACGGAAGAAGACGCCGAGATCGCTTGCGCCTGATTTCCGGGCGCCGGCTTTCCCTTTTCGACGGCGGGACCAATAAATGCGGGGCTCAGCTTACCGGGGTTGAAATCCCTCATGAGATGCGCTAATTGAAAACAATTATCATTATCAATCTGGCGCTCTCGGAGCATTTAGCTAATGATTACCGATATTAAGATGCACTTTAGGCTTGCTGGGCTGGCCGTTCTGGGACTTATGACGGCGTTGGTTCGACCCGCCCAGGCCATGGACCAATTCGAGATCCAGGTCTACCAAGACGACGTAAACGCTCCTGGTCACTTCGGGCTCGAAACACATATCAACTACACAATCGATGGGCACCGCACGCCGAGCTATCCCGGTGAACAACCTCCGAATCACGTCGGACGCCTCACGCTCGAGCCCGCACTTGGAATCACCGAGTTTCTGGAACTGGGCGGTTATCTCCAAAACATGATCAATGGGGATGGCCAATACAAATTCTCCGGCGTCAAGCTGCGCGCCAAGTTCGTTCTACCCTCGCGCTACACCGGCAAATTGTTTTTCGGCATCAACGTCGAAATTGGCCGAGTTCCTCGCGCCGTCGAGGAAGGAGGTTGGGCCAACGAGTTTCGCCCCATTGCAGGTTACTACAACGGGCATTGGCTCTTCGACGTCAATCCCATCGTCGGCTACGCGCTGTCCGGACCCGACAAATTCAAACCTGACTTCGAACCCGCTGCCAAGATTGGTTTCAATACGCAAAAGGGTTTCATGGTTGGCGCGGAGTACTATGCGGGCCTCGGTCTTTTGACTTCGCCGTCACCGCTTGGGCAGCAGGAACATCTGGCGTTCTTGACGTTCGACCTCGCGGACCCAGCGGAGCAAAGTGGCTCCGAGGAACAACCTTGGGAACTCAATGTAGGCTTCGGAAGGAGCCTGACGGATGCGACTCCCCAGCAATGGATTGCAAAAGCAATCGTTGGATATTCGTTCTAGAACGCCTTTTTTGTGGCGCTGCGGCACGTGGCCACGCGTGCGCTTGCACGGGCTATCAGCTATCAGCTATCAGCTATCAGCTATCAGGTTTCTGAATTCTGGCTGACTGCTGATACCTGAGAGCTGATAGCCCAGTGTACTACTTGGTTTCGGTGATATCGCGAGCTAGGTGTTCCGTGACGTCACGACAAAAGATCATTGAAAGGTAGCCCCGAACATCAGCCCGGGCGTGAAGGAGGACAGCGCGGCGTCTGGCTCGCTCCTATTGTTGGGCGACAAGTTGCCGTAGGTGTACATGATGCGCACTATGCCGCCGATACTCCAGTGATCGGCGACGAAGGCTTCATAACCCACTCCCGCGACAAAGCCGACCCCCACTCCGCTGTACGGCGTGGAGGGTGTGCTCACCGACTCGCATCCAGGTGGATTTCGGTAGCAGAGCCTTTCAGTTCCACCGCTCGATTCGCTGATTCCAGCTGGACCGAGAGCTGCCATAAAATGGAAGCCACGACTAGGCTTTGGATAGACGTCAACGAATGGACCGATGATTTCGGAGTAAATCGAGCCACCGGCAATGTTTATGTTCACTCCACGAGTCGTAAAGCCGTACATAGGTGAGCCCGCTATCACTCCGAATAAGCCACCACCAATAACCAACCCCGGAATTGGCGTACCGCCCAAAGCAAGCTCATAATGCTCTGTAAGGCCGACAAGGTTATCGGTCGATGAGCTAGCCGGCGACCAGGTACCCAAGAGTGCCCCAAATCCAAAGCTCATTCTAAGGTAGAAACCGTCGTGTTTTCGACTGTTTACTTTAGCCCCAGGCGGCATCGAAGGTTCGGTGCGAGAACGTTTATCATTGTTGGTTGGCTTGGCTTCTTGTTCCGGGGCAGCAGCTGTCCGCTGCTCGTCGCCGGATGACGTGTGGCGATGATGCTTTGCCACGCATTCACCCTCCTTACAGGATTCACTGTCCGAGCAGGGAGGGTTGCACTCGCTGACGCATTCGCCCTTTATGCACACAAAGTTGCTTCGGCAATGGGGCAAGCATTGCTTCTCGTCTTCGCTGGTCGCCGCCGCCTTCGACTTTGACGTGGCGGCGAAGGCCGTTTGCTCGCTTGCTGCCGGCAAGCAGAGTCCAATCAGTAGGATTGATGAAAATGATAATTTCTTCCAATCAGCCGTGTGTGGCATGTCCGTGTTCTTCTCGCGCTGAATCGGAACAGGGCGCGTCCGAAGCGATGAACTAGTGTTCACATCAAAAGCTACGCGTAACACAAATCGCGTCGGCGGGTCTCGACAGAACCCGCCATTTTTAGGGGTCACTCCGGCATCGCGTGCGGCCTTCTGGCCTAAGCGGCGCGCATTCGATCTTCGAAGGCGCTTAGGGCAGCTTTGGCGCCTTCACCCATGGCTATGACAATTTGCTTGAACGGCACTGTCGTGACGTCTCCGGCCGCATAAATGCCCGGTACGTTCGTTCTGCACCGGGCATCCACCACGATTTCGCCGTACCGATTAACGTCCAACAGATCTTTGGCAATGCCGCTATTCGGGACCAAGCCAATTTGAACAAAGACTCCGTCGAGGGACAATTCGCGCTCTTCGTCATTCGACCGCTCGCGCATCTTTAACCCGGTGACCGTCGCGCCGCTTCCGACAATTTCCGTTGCACGCACATTGGTGACAATGTCTACATTAGGCAGCGACTGGAGCTTCTTTACGAGAATGGCGTCGGCCTTCAGCACGTCCAAGAATTCGACCAACGTGACGTGCGAGCAAATGCCCGCCAAGTCGATGCCCGCTTCCACACCGGAATTGCCTCCGCCGATCACCGCAACCCGTTTGCCCTTGTAAAAGGGCCCGTCGCAATGCGGACAGAACGCGACGCCTCGACCGAGGTACTCCTTTTCGCCCGGTATGCCGAGCTCACGCCATTTGGCGCCCGTGGCCAGAATCAATGATCCCGCCGTCAAGATTTCGCCGCCTTTGAGCCTGAGTTCCTTGACCTCACCGTTGATGATCCGATCCACTCGGCGGTGCTCCAACAAGTCAATTGGGTAGGAGCGCAGATGCTTTTCGAGATCCGCTGCCAGGCGCGGCCCCTCTGTGTACGTGATCGAAACCATGTTCTCGATGCCCAGGGTTTCTTGCACCTGCCCGCCAATTTTCTGGGCAATTACGGCTGTTTTTAGACCTTTGCGTGCGCTGTAAATTGCGGCGGAAATGCCCGCAGGTCCCCCGCCAACAACGATGACATCGTAGGCTTTCTTCACGGCATCTTGGGCGCCCACTTCTGCGTCACCCGCTCCGAATGCCTCTTCGATGACATCGAGCAGCTCGGCAAATGTGCTCTTGCCAACATGCAGCAACTTGTCGCCCGAGTACACTGTCGGTACCGCCTGAATGCCCAGGCGGGTGACTTCATCCGTGGCAATCCCACCATCAACCATTGTGTGCCGGATATCGCCGTGAAGTAGCGCCATTACGTTGAGCGCTTGAACCACGTCGGGGCAGTTCGTGCACGACAATGAGATGTACGTGCGAAGTTCGATGGGACCTTTAAGTGCCTTTACGCGACGAACGATGCCTTCATCGGGCAGTTTGCCTTTGCCGTCGGCATTGAGAATTGCCAGCACGAGCGAGGTGAACTCATGTCCGCCGGGCACGGCGTGGAACCGAATGCCCGTTGGCGCACCATCTTTGAGTAGGTCGAACTGAACCTCTGGTACCTCGGGGCCCTGTTGCACGACCTGCAGCTTTGGACTTGCCGTTGCCAGTGATTCCAGCATCTCCAAGAGTTCGGCTTGGCTAGCATGCTGGCTGGGAAACACGGAAAAGACGTATTGTCCCACAAGACCGGAGAAATGAGACTTCAGCTGTTCGAGGAGTTCATTGTCTAACATAGTGGTTGCCCTTTACCGCTCATGCTCAAGCTAGCTCATTCTGTGAGAATCGCCCGTCGCTTGGACAAACGTACGCAGTTATCAGCCGTCAGCCATCAGCTGTCAGGCCCTCTGGGCTGACGGCTGACAGCTGGTGCGACCAAGCAA
>PMCK01000260.1 GCA_003154095.1 Myxococcales bacterium
TGGTAGCTCGTACTTGGCAGCCCACCTTGTGACCCGAGTCAGTCGCAACCTCACAGTGTCCTTCTGACTTTGATTTTAGGGTGTCGCTGTCAGGGTCACGAGCAACGGACAACAATTGCACCTTCACCTTTTTTCCGCCCAGGCGACGCCCGTCGGGCGTAAACGCGATCACCTCGGTGTCGATGGGTTGGTGAAGTGAAACCGACTCGTCATGAGGTCGCAGCCCAAGGTAGAAGCTGGCGGGGTGCACCCGTAATGTGGCGTTAGCGCCCACCACCTGCTGGCTGTCGTCGGAAATCTCGGCGAACAGCGCGAAATCGGTTGGCCCTTCTGGGTAGCCATCGGCACGCACCTGCAATGTCATCTGGCCAGAGGCATCGAGGCGTAACCGCGTAGCGTCGCCACGATTTGGCCCCGCACGGCGAAATAGCCCGCGACGCCATGCGCGACGAAACGGCTTTTCATCCTCGGGATTGCCCGGGCTCTCGCTCGGCTCGAACAGATCCGTGTCGAAGGCGTTAGTAACGAACCCTTCGACCAGCTGCTGCGTTACGGGCGTGCGCTCGGTCGAGTAAGTCAATTGAGCGCCCCGCATCGGTGTTCCCATCAAGTACTTGCCCTGCACCCGGTACTGCAGATTCGAATTGCGATAGGCATTTGTACTCTCGGGCGTTACTGAAGCGCTGTATTCGACCGGACGGTATTCGGCAATTCGCAAGCTCGCCCAGGCCCGAGTGTGACCTGACGTGACCTCGAGACGATAGTCATCGAGCGGGGCATTCTTTGGAATTTCCCAACGGGTGGTAAATCCGCCAAATTCATTGGTGCTCGGCTCGGCTTTGAGCAGAGCGACATCAGCATCCTCGGTGTTTTGATGTGAACGGANNATCGGATCCCCGGGGCGATAGATGCCACGATCGGCGAACGCGGTGGCCGTGTCAGTCAGCTCGTCCTTCACGGGTTCGAGCCAGCGGCAATTGACGTAGGTACTATCCTGTTCGGTCTCTGCAGCGACGATGGTTTGCGGCCCCCGCTCCAGGACTTCTTTGACCGTCGCCGCGTCGAGTTGCGCCATGCCGTGCGCGTCGGTCCGCGGCGACAAGACCTTTCCCTCATCGGTACCAAAGTACGCAACGAGCCGAGCACCCACGACCGGTGTCGCGTCACTCTGCCGTGCCACCCAGACCAAGCCCTGTTTCGGCGACAGGACAGCGACCATCGCCAGATCCGTCGCGTGCATGAGTTCGGCATCTGGGGCTGTGTCGTCCGCTTGCACTAGCAAACCGAACGACCCAAAGCTCCTATCACCGATCGAATTTCGCAATGGCAACGCACCGAGCCAGTGCCGCTTCCCGAGGTCGAACGTTTCAGTCTTGCCGGGGAGAGATTCGAGAAGGCTGGCAAAACTATCGTCCTTTGGCTTCTGCTCGTAAAACCGATTGAGGTCAGTGGGGCTGATTGCCACGACCTTGGTGCGAAGCCGGTCCACTCCTTCCATTAGCAGTGGCACTTGGAACCCACCGCCAGCTTTCTTGGTGTGCTCGACCGCGCCAACGCTCGATATGCGCTCGCGGTGATCGAATGTCAGCTTAAGCTCTCGTTCACCCGTCAGCGGCTGGCCATAGTCGTCTGTGACCGGCCGATCGAAGCTCGCCGTGTAACTCTTGTCGTGGTCGAACTTCCCGTTGATGCAGAACGCGCGATCCATGACCTCCACTTCTTCGATGGAGAACTTCAGCTTAGGCCGAATCGACAGTGAGCGTTTCACTACGTGAAGATCGACTGGATTCGAAAAACTGAGCAAGCCCCCGTGGCAACCTGATTTGGGTTCATATTGCACGAATGCTTCGAGTGGGCCGTACGTCTCCAGCGATTCGGTTTGACTTTCTCCGGCGGGCAGATCACCAACGGCTGCCCTGAGCGCTGGTTGAGTCGTGATGCGTATGGTGGAGGCTGTCGGCAGTGGTTCCTTGGGCGAAAGCTCGATCAATTGGCGGTAATCCGCACAGGGCATCGATGCATCGAACGCAATCAATGCCGGCTCGGGGTTGCTTGCATTACTCTTGGGTACTGCCGACAGTGTGATAGTATCCCGAAGGGTTTCGGAGTCCATCGGCAGGTTAAATAAAGCGAAGAGGTGATCCTTCGGCTTCAATGGCACAATCCCCCAAGGGCCTTCGGGCAAATCGCTGAGCTGCTTGGAGTCTGAGAAGCGCGAGCAAATCGGCACCTCGACGCTCTCCGACTTGAAGCGAGCCCGAGGCGCACGAACGGAGGTGAGCTTCCGCGATGTTTGGGGCTCCCCGATCAGCTTGAGCAGCTTAGGTCGCTCGGTTTCAAATTGGTAGAGATAGGGCATGCCCAGGGTGCGCCCGAGCACGTCCCGGGCGCTGCCAGACACCACGACATGATAGGTGGTGGCTGGGTTCAACAGCGCCGTCGGCCCCACCAATGTCACGGCGTTGGTACCGACCCATTGCCAAGCACCTGGAATCGGGGGATCGATTTGGATCGGCGGAGGTGCCACTAGATCTGCGGTGTTTAGCGTTCGCAATGGATGGCTGAAGACGACACTGATCGGCTGGCTCGAATCAACCTTGCCCTGTGGCGACGCCGACACGACGGCAAATGAACCATTCTGCCCCTCGTCACCCTCGAGTTGCAGCCAGCCTCCCACCTCCGGCGTACGGTTGGCACTTCGCGTCCCGCCGCATCCACATCCAACGCATATCGAAAAAAGCAAAGCCCTCACCCAAATTCGGCACATACAACACCCATAGCGCAACCGCCCGGCCCGTTGTGAAGCAAACATCTCGGGAAGTGAGCCCGCGGCGCGGCGCGCCTGGCTGAGTCACTGTTCAGTGTTTGCTGGTTTCCGACGTGGACGAATGTGGCGCGGGCTCGCGCGGCTTCAAAGGGCTGGGTGTCAGAAAGCATGAAGTTTGTCGCCGTGCACCTAGGATTGCTGGACTACACGAAAGGTTTGGTTGGCTTAGGCACCGATGGCCGTGTCTATGAGCGAATCAAACGGCATTGCTGATGCGGGGGGCGGGCGCTCATCTGTCATTGTGAAAACGCCGAGGATGCGTAGCACTCTCGTTCGGCGTCTCGCTGTTCAGGAACAGCCAAATCGCTAGGAACGCCGCCACCAACACGACCCAGAGCACGACGACGCGTTTCCACGGCGTGCCGCCAATGGCTTTTTGATCGGGTGGCAAGAAGGCCAATACGCGCGCGCTCTCGTCGGTCGTAAACGCTCGCAAGGGTACGAGTTGCGCAATTTGACCGGTGGTGAAGAGCAGCAACGTGCTCTTGCCGCGTCGAGTCTTGACGAGCGCCCGGTACGCCACGCTGGCCGTTGCGCTGGCTGATCGAATCGTGAAGCCGTCGTCGTCGAAACGGTACGTTACGTTGGTGTCACCCGCTCTTTTCAGGACGTCGATTTGGTTCTTGGCGTTGCGGGACGGAATCAAGAACGAAAACGTCGCGTAGAGCACAACCATGACGGCAACCGGCGCGATGGCGGCGGGGGAGAGCAGCCTCCCGTTGCGTCCAGCGAAGGTCAAGAACACGCCCGCTACCACTGCAACGACAGCCCCGAGTCGCCAGACGCCTCCCCCTAACTCAATGAGACCGGCGCGGACGTCCCCTTCGGTGAGCTCAATGGTGGCAATCACGGGGACCGCCTCCGGTTTGTCTGCTTCGGTTTTTGCGCCATCCGACATGAAAGGGATTATAGGCGGGATCGAATCTGGCGTTACGGCACGGAATCATCGGGTTGATGGCCCCCGCATCGCGCCAATATAACCAGGGCCAGCGGCGGTTGACGGCCCTGGGCGGCGACCGTTGAGGAAAAGGCCGGCCCGAGGGGTGTACGTGAGTGTGGTCCAAGCGCACATAGATCCGTTGTTCGCCAACGTTGACGTCCCAGATGCTGGGGGACACCGACTTTGGCTTCGAAGGCGGTCTAGGCGCAAGAGACCAAGCGGCTCAATTCGACGCTGAGAGTCCCACTCAAGAGATGCTCTGCGTTGGCCATCAGTTGAGCTCGCCGAACTTGGGCCGCAGCACTGCCACCCTCGGATGATCCTTAGCCGCTCCATCTGCGCCTTCGATACCGAGAGCCGTTATTGCATCGCATTCGAGCCGTGGCTCGGCGGGTGGATTGAAGCGCGACGGGGCACGATTTCGCTGATGCTTGAATCGATGGACTGGTCCGCCGTAGTCAGCACTGACGCGACGATTCGCGCGTCCAAGTGAGAACGAGACAAGATAGGCTCCATTGGCAGTGTGTCGACCTGGGAAACTTCTGATGACACCAAAGTGTGTCATGCTCCGCGAGAATATCTTGGCGGTTCTCGTTGTACCTCCGCAGGCCGCGCCCCACAAACCCATGCGCCGCGCCGCACGGCAGCTGCGTTGCACACGCGCAGTGGGACGGACAGCGTCCGCTGGTGAATGCTCATGCGTTTGATGCCTTATTGGCCAGTCACGAGCAAATCTGGACGAGACCGGACGCTGAACCTACAGGCGTTAGCCCCGCGTCTCTGGACGCGAATCGTCGAACGAAACGATCGCCCCATTTGCATTTCTTTATGGCTTGGCGGCACGGAAACCTCGCAAAATCACAGTCAAAGAGCCGTCAGTACACGAGAATTGGGCACGGCTGGCCACTCATATCGCAGTCGATCTTGCGACACGGCACCCTGTGGTGCGGCGTTGGTCAACTTTGCTGCGACAGGCAGGGACCAGTGAGCGGAATCACTTGCCTGACACCCACCGACGGCACCTGTCCTCGTGGGTGCAAACAATGTGTCTGCGCCAACCCGGATACTCCCATTGCAACACCCACTGGGTCACGAAGCATCAGCGAATTACGCGTCGGCGATCTGGTCTACAGTGTCGACAAGAACCAAATAGTTCCAGTCCCGATTGCTGCGGTAAAAATGCGTCCCGCACGAAGTCATGTCGTACCTCAGATCTTGCTCGACAATGGCCAGGTCGGGCGGAGCGCTCATCGGCAGCAGGCTAGCCGATAACACCGACGCCCTGAGCTGCGAGATGCCGCCAGCTACTCTTCAATGAGCCATCGAGTGAAGGAATCGCAATGCAATACATCCCAAAGGATTGGTTAGCCCACGCTAAGGCACGGGTCACCGACGCGGTAGGTTGGCACTGGGGTCGGGCTGCGGTCCGATCAATAGCTCACGAACGGTACGAAAAGGAACCCGAATACGAAAGCTTAACGTCCAAGTACCACGCCTGGTGCGGCAAAATACCGGTTACCGTGAGTTCGAACGTGGACTCGTCGACCGACCATGGGTTGAGTGCGTCGGAATCACTGAGTAACGGCAGCGTAATCGAATTTCCGACGGCTTGATGGTTTTCGGGTTGAAACTCGAGCACCGTCTCAGGCTTGTCGCCGGGTTTCGTGACGGTCAGCTTGGCGGCATGGATGAACGAGAGATCCTTTGCCCCTTGCCTCAACGTGATAGTTACGTCCGTTGCGTGCAGATCGGAAGTCACCGATTTGGGCAACGGGGAGGGACTCTTTTCGTATTTGAACTGCTGAACCACCGTACCTTCCGCGCCTTCGGGAAGCGTTGAAGGTGCAGGCTGAATCGCAAGGTTCTCTCGCGTTACTTCCATATCGGGGATGTCAGCCTTCGCCTGCAGGCAGCCCTGATTCAGCATAGAACCGGCTAGGACGAGTAACCAAACCCCGGGCGTGAAGACTCGGCGCGAATTGGCAAATGATTTACTGCACCAGGGGAGAAGGTGCGTCAGTTTCATTGGTTTCATCAGATTGACTCTAGTTGGGCAATATTTCATACGATGTAGACGAGAAAACCTAGCTTGAACGAGGGGAACCACACGCCTACGTTCACATCTTGGCTAAAAGTGTAGGTGGTCACCTCACCCGAAGGGCTTACACTCTGCCCCCCGAGCGCATCGTTCGGGTAGTGCAATGTCGTGTGCAAGTAAGTCATTCCCCCGTGCAAGAAGAACGTTGTGTAGCGGCTACCAAAGTCGAGGCCCACGTGAAGGTTGACGAATTGATAGCCAACTTGCTGTGCAGTCCTCGTGTGCGAGTGCCCCGCTACCTGACTCACGATGGCACTGGCGTCACCTTCGAAGTAGTAGCCACCTTCGACAGTGAGAGAGGGCCCTTCACTAAACGGAATCAGAGCCGCACCGGCACGCATGCCCGGACTGACTGAATTCGTTCC
The DNA here is from genome assembly GCA_003154095.1 of Myxococcales bacterium. GTDB lineage: Bacteria > Myxococcota_A > Polyangia > Polyangiales > Polyangiaceae > FEN-1139. The sequence goes on from PMCK01000260.1 coordinate 6,231, forward strand.
AGCGCCCGCTTGAAGGCGCGTCCAAAAAGCAGGTCGATAGGCCACCCCCAGAACGACTCCATCAGGAACGCCAACGTCCAGCATCGCGGCGAGGGAAAGAGGCTGTATGCCGTGCTGTTGCATGGGCCTCGTGCCTGCGTCTACTTGAGTTGGGTATCTTGGGAATTGTGTCGCAAAGCCTGGGGCAACTTCGGGCAGAGCGGTCATCGTCGTGGGGTTTTCACTTGGAGCCTGCAACACACTCGGTGAACTCGGTGGTGTGACCGCGGGGGGCTGTTCCCGCGTCACTGTAGCTGGGATTGGCAAAGTGGCCTTCGCCGCATCTGGAGAGTCATCCTCCGCGATGGAGAACGCTGCGACAGCGGGGCGCTTAGGTGCATCCGGTCCCGAGGGCCCAGTCGATTGGGCTGCGGATCCAGCCGACCAACAACAAACGACGGCCACCAGTGCAAACCCCGACAAAGCACGGCAATATGTCGTGGTCGCTATTGCGGATCGAGCCTTCTGCACAAATTATCAATACGGCAGACTGGGGGTTTTCCGTAGGTCGCGACGGGCAGTAGCGCGCAACAATGCAGCAGATTAGCGAATCGCACCATCGCGCAACTATACTGTGAGAGTCCCGCCTACCTTGTCTCTTACAAGCGGCACATCCGAGAGGGCCAGCATTGCCTCCGCGCACGGGCCGATGACGTCCTTCAACGCGACGGCCGTCACTTGGCGCGCCTCCAGGCATGTAACGCGACCGTGTGCGTGCCAAGTGGTTAGGTCCACATCGTAATTTCTAATCTCGACGAATCGTTCGGCATCACTTAACTCGTCGAAACTGGCCACGACGGCATGCTGGACATCCTCGCGCCCGATTTTGCGTGCCCAACGCACAAACCTCCAGGCTAGTTCCGAATGCCGCGTCTCGTCCTTTACCAATTGTTGGAGCAGAGCGCGCACCCACGGATCCACCACAATCTCGAGTTGTCGCTGTGCCAACAAGACTCCCAGTGTTTCTCCCACGCAGCCTTCACGGACCGTGAGAGCAGCTAGTTCCGGAAGTGACATCATGTTCATTGCATCGGCGAGGGACAGCTCGCTCGGGCCCTGAGCAAATCCCGAATAACGATGCGCCAACGAGAAACATGCACGGGCATGTCGCACTTCGTCGAGGGACGCGCGCTGCGCGGCCGCAACCAAATCGGACGGCGCTCCCTGGGCCAACATCATCAGCGAAAATCGAGCAAATGCCGCGATCGATGCGTGTTCTTCAAGAGCGTCCGTTGCAGTTCTAGCCTGTCTAGACGGATTGGCCCGACCCCTGAGCGTGTCTCGAGCGTACCCCGCTCAACTGCCCCAGAATGACCGCCCAAGTCCCGCCGGAATGAGTGCTCAAGTTGAGCGTAATCCACATGAGTTCTCATTTTATGAATTGAATGCATCGCAA
>PMCK01000187.1 GCA_003154095.1 Myxococcales bacterium
GACAACGTCAAGCTGCCGCTTACAGCGGGCTCAGACTCCGATGAAGGATTGCAGCGGCTACACCCCACTGACGTCAAGGCCACAATCGCTAAAACGTTGCAGCAAGGGAACCGACGCCACCTGGTTGGGGTAGCGCTCCAGTGAATGACGTCTTGCCTGTCCATGCTCAAAGCACAACTATCACGATTAACAAGCACTTGCGAACGCGCCCGGATTCATTGCACTATTTAACAATAGTCATGAATATGCAACTTATGTCACATAAAGTCACACAAAGAACTTATTCGCATTGTCAAAGCCACGTGCATAATGAAAGCGATCTAAGTTGAAAGAGGAGCGAGCTGCTCCGCCCGCCTTCACGTACAAGTCACACAAGCTTCACCGGCGGCTCGGTGATTTCGAGGCTATAAGACACCCCGCAGTATTGGCGTCATCTGGAAGCAAGCTGCGTGCCAATCAATATGCTATTATGACGCCAGAATCGCTTGATGTAGGAGGTCACGCTAACGGGTTGTTTCCGTGCAAGGATCAAAATACGCGTGAGCTTGACCTGGCGTTGTCACTGAACCCGCAAAGTGGACCAGAGAACTCCGACCCACGAGGGTTCCAATCAACAAATAACCTAAAGACCAACTGGGGTTAGCTCTTATGAAACTAGGAAGTAGGTCAACAATAGTAGCGGCAACCCTTTTAGTCGTAGCGGGGCAACTCGTCGGCTGCGGCGGTTCGGATAACAACAGTAGTAGTAATGGCGCCGGAGGATCTGCCCCTGTTGGCGGGTCGACGGCAACGGGTGGCAGCGAAAACACTGGCGGAACAACCGCTGGTCCGGGGACCGGTGGTGCCGGACGGGCGACGGGCGGGAGCAGTGACTTGGGAGGAGCTTCCTCCACCGGCGGCAGCAAGCCGACTGGAGGCGCGATATCGACGGGCGGCAATGCCACCGCTGGCAATTCGTCAGCAACGGGTGGAGTTACGGCGCCCGGCGGTTCTGGTGCCACAGGCGGGTCCAGGGCCGTGGGCGGAGCTTCGGCTGTAGGCGGAGCCTCCACGGGTGGCAGTCAGCCCGTGGCTGGAAATTCATCGTTGGGTGGTGCCTCCAGCATGGGCGGCACGGGCACCACGGTTGCCGGCAGTTCATCAATCGGTGGCACGGGCGCAGTCGGAGGCGGCTCGAATGGTGGAGCGTCCTCCACGGGTGGCACGACTGGTCTTTCGGCGGATCTGCAGATTCTTCAGGCGCATGACCCTACCGGCGAATGTGTCCAGTGCGCAACCAGGAATTGCTCCGCAAACCTTGGTGTCGGCGCCCCAATTGATGAAGCGACTCTCAAGGGGAGCTGCCTGTCGGATTCAATTGTGGCCTTGTCATACGCTGCCAAAAAGTCGGATCCGCTTACAACCGGTACTTCGAATAAGACAACGGTCACCCCGATATATTCGTTCGCAAAGGGCGACACTGTTACGGGAGATAAGCTGTGCCTTGATCTCTTGAATTGCCAAGTCGTAAGCAAATGCGGCAGCAATAACACTCTCCTAAACGGCTGCTATTGCGGTGACGCTGTTGGTTCCGACTGCCTCGACGGTACCAACTTTGTCGGCGGCGACGGTGATCCAACCAATCCGAATGCAACTAATCCCTTGTCGACTGGCCCCATCAACGGCCCCTGCGTAGTCGAAGAAGAAAACGCAGCCAACTCGACCAGCGGATCGATCCCGACGGTGTTTGCGGAACTGACTGTCGCGGGAGCGCCGGCCAACCTGCTTCTAGTTTGCCTCTTCAATAATCATTGCACTACGTGTTTGTAACGCGAATGAGCGACAAGATTCTTGATGGTTGTGGTCAAATCCTCGATTGATTGGGCAGCCGCACTTTAGGGGGGCAGTGCATGTCAATCAAGAGCCCCAATCCAACTGCTCACCCAAAAATCTGGACTGAATGTATGGAAATTGATACGCAGGGCCTGACCCGTGATGCACCGAGCAGTCGTCCCAGCTCTAGGTTCCTTTCTGCGGGCAATCGGGGAGAAAGGTCAAGCGTTCCACCAGCAAGGCTCAACGGCTCTCATTCGCCACCCCCGCCCAAGTCGATCGCACCAAGTCCAGGTTCGGGCCCGCCGCCGTCACGCCAGACTATTCCGCCGCCGGCAACGTGCAGGCCAGCCGCCGACAGATTGGCTTCGTTCGGCCCGCTTGTTGCCGAATCTGCGGCGATGCAGGGCACTCTTGCTACGCTCGCGCGGTACGCACCCACGGACGTATCTATCACGCTGATTGGTGAAACCGGAACTGGCAAGGACGTCCTCGCTCACGCAATTCATGCTCAGAGCGCCCGGGCCAGCGGAAACTTCGTGGTATTCGATTGCGGTGCGGTTGCGGCCAACCTGGCGGAGAGCGAGCTTCTCGGTCACGAGCGTGGATCTTTCACGGGAGCGATCAACGCACATGCAGGTGCCTTTGAAAGAGCAGATGGTGGAACGCTGTTTCTCGATGAAATAGGCGAGCTTCCATTGGATCTGCAGCCCAAATTGCTGCGTGCACTTGAGAATAGGCGCGCTCGCAGGGTCGGCGGCAAAGAAGACCGTCCATTTGACGTTCGCGTCATCGCGGCAACCAACCGCGATTTGCAGGCAGAGGTATCTGCAGGTCGATTCCGGCGCGACATCTACTTTCGTCTCGGTTCGGCGGTGGTGTCCATTCCACCACTTCGCGAGAGGCTGGACGACTTACCGATTTTGACCCGGTCGATTCTCGATGACCTCGGTCGCAGTGAGCTAGAAGTTTCTGATGGCGCGTTGATGTTGCTGCGGCTTCGCAGTTGGCCCGGCAATGTGCGAGAACTCAAGAATACCTTAGCTTGCGCCCTGGCGTTCCTCAACCCTGAGGATGTTGAAATTGGGGCTCAGCACGTTACGGCGGTGTTCGATTCGGGTGCGGTCAATGATGGCGACATTGACCGGTTGCCGCTCGGCGGGCTCAGGCTCGAGCGGATTGAGCGGGCGGCAATTCGTCAGACGTTGACCCTGTCGGGAGGCAATAAGGTCCGGGCTGCGCAGTTGCTTGGAATAGCGGTCTCAACGCTCTACGAAAAGTTGAAGAAGCACGGACAGGTGCACGAAGAACCTAGGGAGTCATTGCCGCAGGACAGGACCGATGAGTAGCTTGCCGTTGATTGTGTCCGTGCGCCCCGTGTGGCTGTTGGTGTTGCTGTTGTGCGTCGTCTCCGAGACAATAGTCTTCGCACAAGATGCTAGTCCGGATTGGTTCGAGCAGCGAAGTCTTGAAGACGTCAAACGCGTGTCACCAGCGGCCGTGGGCCTGCTCGCGCAAGGGGAGCAGTTGCTGAATTCCGGGCAGGCGGCACAGGCGGAGAAAGCTTTCGAACAAGCAGCGGCGCTCGTACCGGACAACGCGCTCATCATGCGTCGGCAGTGCGAAGCCCTGACTTCACTCAAGCAAACTGCAGCAGCAATCAAGGCTTGTCAGCAGGCAATGAGTGCACGGGGCAGGGGCGCTGGCGAGATGGTGGCATTCGTCCACGCTTCAGTAGCTGCGGCTTCTGCGCCCACGCCCGATAACTTATACCAGGCAATGCTTATGACACAAGCACTAACGCGATTGGTACCGAACCAAGCATTCCCTTACGCGGCGCAATGTGAGATTGCCGAGCAACAACATGACTGGGCGTTCATGG
>PMCK01000190.1 GCA_003154095.1 Myxococcales bacterium
GACTCATGATGATGTTTCCTTATTCTTGTCATTCACTACTAATACAAACCTTAGTCATTCGAAAAGGCGTACGGCCTTGGTACTCACGAGTACGCGTCAACCACGTAATTGGTATCATACTTGTCACGATACTCTCGCCGTCGCTAAATCTTCGATGAGCACCCGGCGTTCGTCATAGCTAGGTCGCCATCGAATGAGCCGTCCTTCTGCGCGCTTGAGAACACTGTCCAAGAGCAGCGCTAACCCGGTGATCACAACGGCCCCCGAGAAAATACGTGCCGCGTGATATGACTCCTGGCTCTGAACGACGAACCATCCAAGCCCCGAGCTAGCTCCCATCATCTCCGCAGCAACGAGCATGACAAACGCATACCCTCCCGAAAGTCGTATTCCAGTCAGCAGGGAAGGCGCCGCCGCGGGAAGAACCACGCGTCTGAACAAAGATATTCCTGTCAATCCAAACGACCGCGCGACCTTGATCAGGTCCGGATCGACTTGCAGGATGCCTCCAATGGCGCTGAACATGATGGGCCAGGTGCACAGCCAAGCAATGATGAAAACCTTGGCCGTTTCACCAATGCCAAAGAACAATAGTACTACGTGAAAAAGCACAACTGGGTTGGCCTGGGACAGGAGCTGTACCAGGGGTTCTATAACAATGGCGGTACGCGGGAACAATCCTCCAACCAAGAACCCCAATAGGGACCCTATCACGATCGCAAAGGCAAGGCCCCCAAGCGCACGTTGGGTACTCAGTACGGCGTGATGCCATAGATCGCCGTATCGGGTCTGTTGAATGATCGTCTCAACGATACGTGACACCGGTGGAATGAATACCGGATCGAACAAACCCAATCTTGGAAAGATCTCCCACCCAGCAGCAATCGCCACGACCATCGCCCAGCGCAGTCCGGTGATCTGATGCGAAGTCATGACATCGCCTCCGTACCGACCGCGGGCAGGGCCGCGCCGATGCATGTCACATTCGCGTCGACCACATACTTTGCTCGAACGATCGACACCCCACTAATTCCGACATCTGAGCCAGGCTTGAGAAGAGACGCGCCTGCGCTGCTCGAAAAGGCCATTGTCGAATCAATGTTCTTGTCTTTTCCAACTGCGGTCCGTCCGTCTGATTCAGTGCGCTCATATACTTCGTAAACCCAATGCTCAGCGCGTTCCAGCGCTTTCGTAAGGCCATAACCCAGGAGCACGACGACCAATGCCCCAGCGTAAATGCCCTTGATTTGAAAATTCATAGCCGAGTTGTGCACTAGCCACCCCAGGCCTGCGTTGGTCCCGAGCATCTCTGCACCTACCAATACGAAAAACACCAGGTTGGCCGCAATGCGTATACCGACGAACAGCGTCGGAATCGCGGCTGGCAGGATCACCTTCACCAATAATTCTCTGCCGCAAATGCCAAAACTTCGCGCAGTCTTTACCAATGCCGGCTCCGCCGTCACCACACCAGTAATTGAAAAGAAGGTAACGGGCCAGATAGCGACCCAGGCCACGGCAGCCACCTTCACCAGTTCGCCCGAACCGAAAAGAAGAAGAAACACCGGCAACAACGAAAACGGGTTCACCTGGCTTAGCAATCGCAGAAAAGGGTCAAATACGGTCCTAACATCGCCGCTGGCGCGCCCAAGAAATGCTCCCAGTGGAACACCTATAACCAAGGCGGCGCTCAAGCCCGCAACTGCCCGCAGCGAGCTCGCGAGAATGTGATGCAAAAGTCCGCCGTCGCGTAGCAAAAGGCCAATGGTACCGACAACCGCCGACAACGGAGGAACGAACGACGCGTCAACCCAATGGACTCTGGGCGCGAATTCCCATAGAAGCGCAACAAAGAGCACCCCAGACCAGCGTAGCCCCATGGGCACGCGGTTGTTTCGGCTCGCCAGGGTGTTCGTAATTGGAATCATTGCACTTGTCGTGGAAAGGTCGACTGCAACAACTGCCACACCCGGTGCCGGATGCTGGCAAATGCTTCAGAGTTACGAACCAATTCCGATGTTCGTGGGCGCGGCAGCTCCACGGGAACGATATCGCGAACCGCTCCCGGGTTCCCCGACAGCACAACCACTCGATCGGCTAGGAAGACCGCTTCTTCGATACTGTGAGTTACGAATACGACTGTCTTTTTGGTTGCTTCCCAGATCTGAAGCAATTCTTCCTGTAGCGTTTCGCGAGTCTGTGCGTCCACGGCCGCAAAGGGCTCGTCCATGAGAAGCACATCCGGATCATAAGCAAGGGCACGTGCCAGGGCTACGCGTTGTTTCATACCGCCCGAGAGTTCATGCGGTAATCGATCTCGAAATTCTTCGAGACCCACAAGGCGGATGAATCGATCACTGATGACTTTGCGCTCACTCTTGGGAACCTTCTTCACTTCTAACCCAAACTCGACATTCTGGCGTACCGTTCTCCATGGAAACAACGCGTAACCCTGCAGCACAATGCCGCGATCCAATGCGGGGCCGGTGACGGGTTTACCGTCAATCA
>PMCK01000239.1 GCA_003154095.1 Myxococcales bacterium
CTATCGCATCAAACTCAGCCATTTCTAGAGGCCTGCCAAAGTGTGCTCAAGTCAAAATCTCCACGGCTTTGCATCGAAGCGGCGCTGCTGGAGGCGCGGCTTTGGTTCGATTTGGGTCAGCTCGATCACAGCATTGCCGTCTTGTCCGATGCCGTTGCATGGGCACCTAATGATCCCCGTCCCCTGGCGGGGTTGTCGCGACTTGCACTTTCCTCGGGGAATCAGGACCAGGCAATTAGGTTGGCTGAGGCGGCTACTAGAACTGATCCGGCGGACTTGTCAGCAGCATGCTCTTTGGCTCTCGCGTACGCCGGTGTAGAGGAGAACCGATCATTCAACGCATGGAAGACCGCCAACGCTTTGGCGCCCGACGATGCTTCCATAGCCCGGCTTCTGTGTGCAGCCTCACTGTCCGAGGGGCGGCCCAACGACGGGCTGCTCGTCATGGATCGCCTGGCACAATACGAACTGAGAACTGGTGGACTGGATCAAGATAAAGTGCTCTAAGCCAAGTTCACGTGAAACGCTTAGGACAATTCCGATGCGTGCCGTCAATAGTTGAGATCTATGGCGTTAATTCAACTTCGGCATACCGGCAGGCAAATGGCGAATGCTGGGTCATGCTTCATCGCGCTATCAATTGTGGCCTGTTCTGGCGCGCGCTTTTCGAATGCCACATCTGACAGCAATGCTGACAACATTTCTCAGCAAAATAACGGGTCACTCGATGGTGGGACCCATCCGGGATCACTCAGTCCAACCGAAGACACGGCTTGCGGACTTGCTCGCGTCGACACCGCTGCTAAGGCCGTTGACGTTTGCATTCCCCATGGACAATTCACAATGGGCTCGGCTGCTGCAAATTTGGGTGGGACATTTTCAGATCACTCGCCACCGCACTCGGTCACCCTTTCCGCCTATTTCATCGACGCCTATGAGGTCACGGTCGCTCGCTTTAGAGCGTGCGTCCAAGCGGGGGCGTGTGATCTACCTTCCACGACCGGCACTGGCTGCACATTCAACGCGCAACCAGGCTCTGCTGACTCGCTCCCGGTAAACTGCATCTTGTACTCGTCGGCCGCTGCATTCTGCAACTGGGATGGCGGTCGTCGACTGCCTACGGAAGCCGAATGGGAGAGAGCCGCGCGAGGAACAGGCGCGAGCAATTACCCCTGGGGAGATACATTCGCGTGTGACCATGCAGTGGTGGCCGCGTCGACATCGTGCCCGAATTACGACCCGAAGCTGCCAGCGCCGGTTGGCAAGTTGCAGCCGGGCGCGTCGGTTGAGGGTGTTTATGATCTCATTGGCAATGTCGCGGAATGGGTTTCGGATTGGGTAGGATCTTACCCGCGCACTGACGTTACCGATCCAACGGGATCCACCACAGGAACGCAGCGCGTCGTTCGGGGTGGGGATTGGCTATTTCCAACTACGCAAATTATGGCATACCTTCGCCGTAGTTCGATGCCAACCAACGCGGGTACGCTCGGGTTCCGCTGTGTTCGCGATGCGGGCTGAGCACCCATAGGCGTTCGCCGAACGACTATCAGAGTGCTGGGGGAACTTTATTTGAGTGCGGCGCGGTAGTTACTGCCGTCTTTTGAATGGTTTTCACAGGAACGCCCTTGGCCACAAATTCCTCTGCTCCACGACGCACCGCCAGTATCGCGAGTCGTCGGTTGCGCGGATCAAGAGGGCTGTCTCTAACGTATAGCGACACTGAACCGTGGGCAAAGACGCCAGACAACTGCCCTTCTCTAATGCCATGACTTTCCAACGTGCGGCGGGCGTTGTTTGCACGATCAAAGCTGAGTTCCCAATTGGTCCGACCGGCTGCAGCTGGAAACGGTCTTGCATCCGTGTGGCCATGAACTTGAATCTGGTTCTTGAGTTTTCCAAGTACCGGCGCGATCGCCTCCAGCAGACTTTTTAGTCGGGGTTTCAATTCAGCCGAGGACAGGTCAAAAAGCAGATCTTGGCTGCCGTCCAAAATCTGAATCAACAGCCCTTCTTCTGTGACCTTTATGTCAACGTCCTTCATCAAGCCTGCCAGTTCCGAATTGTTCTTGATGGCTTGCATGACAGCTTCTCTCACAGCCTCCGCGCCATTCAGGAGCGACTGTTGTTCAAATTGCACCACACCGCCCTTGGTATCCAGGAATGCTCCGTCATTCACGCCGGAACCACCCATTACCAATGCTGGTGCTCCGGAAAACATGCCCGTTCTGAAGTATTCAGACAACTTTTGACGGGTTTGTTGGTCTGTCTGCGACAGTAGCCATAGCACGATGAACAACGCCATCATTGCAGTTACGAAGTCCGCGTAGGCAACTTTCCAGGCGCCGCCGTGATGAGCTTCACCCTTGGATTTCTTCGTAATATAGACTACGCGGGCACCCTTATCAGCCATTTCTCAGTGACTGGAATTCCTTGTCCAGCTCCTCAGCAGAAGGTCGTTCATCGAGAAAAATTGCGCGGCGTGCCAGCTCAATTGCAACTGCTGGGTTGGCGCCGCGTGCCGCGGCAAGCAAGCCATTCTTGATCACGTTCAGGTAGCGTGCGTTGGCTAGCGACTGCAATTCTATGCTTGTTGATATGGGCGATAGGACCCCGTAGCAAAGCAAGATTCCGAGAAATGTCCCGACTAGAGCGGCAGCGACATGGTGACCAATTTCTTCGGGCCCTCCATTTAGATGCGCCATCGTGATGACAATGCCAAGTACGGCAGCAACAATTCCCAACCCGGGAAGCGCGTCGCTAGTGGTCCTGAGCAATCCCACGGGCTGGTGCTCTTCCTCGTGGTGCGTTTCGAGCTCCGCATCAAACATCTGGGTAAGCTCTTCTACGGTGCATCCGTCGACCATCTGTTTAAGACCCTCGCCTAGAAATGAAAGGGCATGATGTCGTTTCATGACCGAGGGATACTTGGTAAATAGCGGGCTATTCTGGATGTCGGTAACATGCGTTTCTAATGCCAGCAAACCTTCGCGACGGACGATTTGGAAAAGTTGGTAAAGTAACTTTAGTAAATCAACATAGTCTGCACTTGTCGGCGTATCGACTTTGAACCCTTTCTTTAGGGCATTCAAAACGCGTCGACCTACCTTTCCCGGTGCAGAGATAATCAACGTCCCTGCTGCGGCTCCGCCAATAACTATCAACTCATTAGGTTGAATCAAGACAGCTAAGGGCCCGCCGCCCATTAGATATCCTCCAATGACGGCGCCAAAAACTACGAGCAACCCAATGATTGTCGACACGGTTCAGTGTTGAATACGGACAAGTCGTGAGAAACTGAAGTACTGGAAAATGCGGTGAAATGGCACGATTTTCGGGGACCACGCCGAATCATAGTCATGCAAAGTTAGCGGCAGCACCAGTCGATCAGCAGCAGTCCAGCCGACCCCGGAGTCGGACTTACCCGACATCGCCCGAGCGGCGATTCGAGTTGTTGTCCGGTGTAGCCATTTGTAACGTGGCACGAAGAACCTCATCGACCATGGACATCGGCGACACACCCGACCAAGGATAGTTATCAGAAGGGGCGCGCAAGTCGTTTGCGTTTGTCTCGGTACTCGACAGGGCGCCTAACAAGGCCGTGGGCAATAATGGCTTTATGATCGGCGAGCGATTGTTCAATTCGTGCTGCGGCGCAGCCAGTCCCCTTGCGGTAGAAGCAACCAGGGGACTCGGATGATTGACTGTATTCGTCGTTTGCGTCGAAATCCGCGAACGGTTCAGATCGGTCCCATCCTTGAATTCGCCCTTTAGATACTCTTCCGACAAGCTCGCGACCGATCGGTGGTACGCCTGAGCATCACCGGTGAAGTAGCCGCGCTGCTTCAGGCCTTGCACGAACCCCTCGGTATTTCCAGCGCGTGCGGCATTCGCGGCTTCCGGGAAGCGATGCGTCAGTAATTTGACGTAATCCTCCGCACCAGCTTCCGGGCTCTCATAGGCGCGAAATCGGTCGGTGATTTGACGCTCGTTGCGACCCCACCCTTCTTTGGTGTGCTGCTCGACGCTCAGTCCCGTCGGCCCCTTTCCTTTTATGCCCCCAAAGTTGTAGTTGTACATTGACGCACCGTGCGCAGTCTCGTGCGCCCATTGTGCGGTAAGTAGAGCGACCGTCTTATCATCCGGTGTCTCGCCCGTAACTCTCGTCCAGGCACGCCGCAATTCTGCGGACGCGGCGCTCGGTGTCATTTGAGTGCGCTGCACTTGGGTGCGTTGCGTGCTCGCTTGGGCTAACGACTCCCCAAATCCCTTGCCCAAAGCAGCCCCGCCAGTCGCACTCGGTTCGTGCGATCGGTCAACCAGAACGTTGCTGACGGCTAAGGCCATGGGCAACGGAACAAATTGCAAGAATCGAACCCTGCGACTAGGCTTCGATGATTATTCGAACCGCCGTCGTCCTATTTGTTTGTCGTTACGACACCCTCAAGACAATCAGAGTGGTGGGTGAACGGCAGAACCTATCGGACGAAGGTCATTTGGCCTGGCGTCCTTCGAGATCCGCATTGAGAATCGTCATGTCTTCGAGAAGCTCTAGCAGAACCTTCTCGATGCCCCGATTACCGATGACATTAAGCGCCCGCTCGATATCTTCGACTTCAGAGCGCGGTCTGAATAGGGCCGCTTCCCGGCGACAGCGCGCGGCAAATACGGGAATATGTTCAATTGTTTCAGCAAGCTTGTACGGCCCAACGTAGGGGTCGTTAAGTAACGCAAGTAAGTCCTTCACCAGGTCCAAACGTTGCAGATCTGACGGCCGAATCTTGCAATCATCGCCTTTTGTCTGAAATGTCTTGGACTTTATCTGCATGGCTCTTGGGGCCCTATGCCTCGTCTAATAGGATGCACAAATCACAATGTTAGTGCCAGCAGCTTCGGCAACGTCCGTCAATTTGGGGGCAATTTTGGCAGGCGAATTCGTCATGCGTCCATACAGGATAGCCAATCCGTTGACGATTTGTATGTCAGACACCCGCCAAGTTTCGGCCTATTCCCTCTGGAGTTGGCGGGTAACTTCAATATTGCTGATTGTGCTTGTTGGCGCGACGATTGCTAGTACCAAACCGGCGTTGTTCACTTTTGGGTGAGCAACGCCGCCCAACCCACCATGAGCACTGGAATCTGGTCTGCCGCGTCTGGCGCTGTCTCGCAAATGTCCGCATTGGACGTTGCAGCAAACAATGTCGCCAATGCCAGCACACCAGGCTTTCGCGCAGACCGGGCACTCTTTCGACAAGAACTGAATCGAGCCAGCGATAAGTCCGCGGGTACGCGATCGATGCGATATTCTCTCACGAGAACCGTGGAGCCTGATCGCAAACAAGGACAGCTCGTGTATACGGGCCGGGGTACGGATGTGGCTCTACGGCAAGCTGATACCTGGTTCGTTGTAAAGACTCCCCAGGGGGAACGCTATACGCGAGCTGGAGCCATCCAAGTGGCTGTCGATGGGACGCTTAAGACGCCCGACGGCTACCAATACTTGGGCTCGAACCATGCCGTTCTGCGGGCACGGTCGGACGCCCGCAATGTTGCGATTTCTGCCAATGGCAACATCACCGTCGATGATACCGAGACGGGTCAGCAGCTGGCGGTAGTGACGTTCGCCCAACCTGAAGGGCTAGTCAAAGAGGGCTCCGTTCTCGTACGTGCAACACCTACAGCAGGACGTGCTCGCGCCGCCAATCCAGATCTGGAGATGGCTACACTGGAAACATCAAACGCTTCGGCCCTCGGTGGAATGACCTCATTGGTTCAAGCAAGTCGCGAATTCGAAATGCTGACCAAAGTAATCGAAGCATTTAGCCAGGTTGAACAGCGCGCCGCACAAGACGTGGCCCGCAAGTAAACCTTTACCTACGGATTGGCGCTAAACAACCGTTCCTATGGGCCACGGTGGCCCGAAGAATCCTTACGTTCAATTGCCATGAACCCTACGTTCACCATTTGGCCAAACTTGGCTATCCGTTGGACGTCATAGACGGCCTGCCGGGTAGATATGTAAAAAGTTGGGATACCAAGGCCCGGCCTGTGCCGGACAACGTCGCGCTGATTCGGCTGAATGACATTTACAGCCGGGGTCCGTATCTGGCAGCGATTTGTCACAATATGTCGGATCTTATCGCGATAAAACACCTCGATGTGCCGCGAATCCTGATCCTTCATGTGAACCTCCAGGGTCGAGTGGCTGAAGAGGGTTGNNCGTCGACGGAACCGTTATCGAACCGCCGGTGGATGGCGATGATTACGGAGGATATACGGGCGAGTTACCGGAAGGGATCCGCGTATCCAATTTCGTCTCTAAGCGCGCCAGCGTCCTGGCTTGGAACGTCCATCGAGAAATCGTTCGTGATATTCCACTACGGCTCGTTGGAAACAATCCTGACATCGTCGGCGTCGAACCTGCCCGCGATTGGAATCATCTCCGGCATTTACTTCAAACTCATCGATTCTACCTGCACACCTCGGACCCAAGTCTGGAAGATGGTTACAATTTGGCGCTACTAGAAGCGATGGGGACGGGATTGCCAGTCGTTGCCACGCGAAGTCCGACGTCTCCGGTGGTGGACGGGCAAAGTGGTTTCATATCGGATGACATCGAGTACCTTCGCTGGGGTATTCATCAACTGCTCACCGATCCACAGTTGGCGTTCCAAATGGGCGAACGTGGCCGGCAAGCAGTCCTGCAGCAGTTCAGCGTTTCGAGATTTCTCGAGAGCTGGCACGAGATTATTGGTGAAGCCAGGGCAAAGCAACAACGCGTACATCGAAAGTCGAAGAAATTCGCTCACTGAGCAATGTTAGGATAACGCCGTAGCCGTCTGAGCCTGGACGAACCGCCAGCTTCACACTTCCGCGCTTTGCCGACCTAGTTATCTTCGTTTCGGATCCTGCGCATTTGCGCTCGGGGATCCTGTCTGATTGTTGGGAGTTCGGCCTTTGCGCTTGCGGGCCGTGACTTGCGCAACTTGCGTAGAGCCGTCGTCTTGCGGGGAGTTTTTGGCATTTGCGCGGCCATTGCGGGATTGGAGTCGCCCGTTTGGTTGTGTAGGTGGCGCAATGACCGCGCCGGCCCCAAATGCTGTAAGCATTCTCTCGGCTACTATTTCAGCGACACGCTGGGCGACCAGCTCTCGTACACGAGCTTCGAATTCGTCGCCAAACTGGACTCCGGACTTTTCGACGAGCGACTCGATCAAGTCGCGCTCCAGTCCATTCTTCGATGCAACGGCGTCCGCGATTGTTGGCGTACTAGCCTCAAGTGCGTCCGCAATGGGCGCCCCGACTGGTTCATTTGTCGAAGACGAAACACTCGAATTGAGGGATACGGGTGAATCGAAGGGTTTGGCTGATTCAGGCGGTTCGGATAATACCGGTGATTCAGGTAACGCCTCCAACTCAGGTGACTCGGACGTGGTACCTGGGTTCGTTTCCAAGGGTATTCCGACGGCTTCACCCGGCGTGGCGTCGTGCGCCGCAATATTCACAACCCGAGCTGGGGTAATCTGCTCGACTTGTTCGTGCCTAGTGGCCGCAGCTTCACTCTTGAAGCCTAGAGCAGCAAGTGGATGAACGCTAATTTGACGGGAGCAATTGCCGTTTTCCTCGCCGTTCGAGGGTGGTGCGCTCGAATGTGCGACTTGTGGACTCGGACTATCGTCGGCAGGTGAATTGGCCATTACTTCATGAGCAACGGAGTCGACCTCGATCGTCGGCATCGGTCGAACTACATCGTCGTGTTCTGACTTGGCGAGCTGATCTTCATGGGAAGTGGACGAGCAATCGGCAAGCTGAGCTGCCGCCGGGTCACCGCTGGCCTGTGCAGAGGAGATCAAATCATCTCTTGCTGAGTTCAATGTGACATCCGACTGCGCAGCGCGCTCGAATTCAGGACCATACAGTGTGACTCGGTCTGCTTGGGTGTCATTGCCCAGGGCGGCAGTGGTGCTGGACTCGGTTGGAGGGGGCACCTTCGCATTCACAGGGTCGGCCAGCAGCTGAGGGCCATTCGACCGAGTATCATAGCGATTTTCACTGGTATTCCCGCGCAGCTCGCGCTCTCGCTCTAGTAATGTGTCCCGCGGCATTCTGCGCGGATTGTCATCTGGCGTCACGGTGGAGCTCGAACTTGGAAACTCAGGCCCGGACGGTAGCATTGCAGGAACCGGTAGCGTGACCAGACTGTTGCTCTGCAGTCGTACTCTGTTGGAATCTACCGAACTACTGTTCTTGCTCAGAACGGCTTCGAGCGTTTGTGCTCCGCCTCGCGACAACATATCAGTAGGAGGACAGGCAACCGTGATCGCATTTGGATCTGTGATCTCGCGAATGGCAATTTCTTTCAAGGGTTCCACGAGTCGCACGTCGGCCTTGAGGAACGCGCCTGCGGGCTCGCCCAAGTCGGGTTGCCGACCCTCTGGGTAGTCCGGCGGTACAAGGGACTGTGTCCCGCCATCATTGGTCAACGCTTCGGCGACGAATCTATTGGGGCGCGTTCGCACGAATCGGGAGCGGATGAACCATTGCTTGCCTATGACATACAATAATGTAACGAGAGATCCGAGCAGCAAGGTGCCAAACCCGGCGCGCAGCGCACCACGACCACCCGACGATATCATGCCAACCATGCCACTGATGAGAACTGCGGCGGAAACCGCGCCAAATGCCCACTTAGCCGGCATGGGTACGGGCATCGAACTTTTTTCCGAGCGATAGTCGCGCGCGCACAAAGAACACCATGCGTCACGACCCACCTGGTGATCGGGGCAAACGTAGCCGCCGCAGGCCGGACATGTATTTCCAAAGGTCGGGCAACCACACTCTACGCAGGGAAATTGCTTGGGAAGTTCATGTGTACGTTCGCTAGGTGTCGACTCAACCGCAAGATTCATTGGTCGCTTGGGTCGGAGCGATCGCGGGTCCAAGGCGGGCGCATTTTCCCCGAGACACTGCTCCCTGCTCTCGTTGTAAAGCACTCGCAGTTCATCCCACATCGCGGCAAGTTGGGGTTCGGATATGTCGAGATAGGACGCCGCCTCATGCTGTGCAACTTCCTTAATGTTTTCACGTTCCGGATCCGCCTGCATGACGTATACGAGCGCATCGGCAAGCCGCACTGTCTGAACCAAGGCTGCCATCATACTTGACACCTTGTAGGCTTGCGAAGGCTCGTGATGCCATGCCACGATCTTGGGCACCGGATCAGGAATGTTCCATGCGGTTAGCACGTGCGCAGCTAGGACTGCGTGATCGAAACCATAGAGTGCGCGTTCCAAGTGGTGAATGGAATCAGGACGAGAAGCGCACTTGGCGAGCAATTCGACATATTGCTCGTTTTCCGTTTCCATGAGCATCAACTTGCCGATGTCGTGCAAAAAACCTGCAGTAAACAGATCATCGACCGGGAGAGCGAGGTGTGCCCCAAGGTAACGACAGAAGGCACCTACTACTGTGGAATGTTCGATTATTTGTGCGGCAACGGGTCCCTTACTATCGAATAGGTCGAGCACGGCCGCAGTCGTTGCAATCTGATGTAAGCGGTCGGTTCCGACCAAAGTTGCAGCATGTCGGACTGACGTACAGCGCTGGCGCAGGGCGTACCCAGCAGAATTCACCAAGCGCAGCAACCTTGCCGAGAGACCCGGGTCACTTTCGAGTACTTGTATGACGGGTTCGATTCGGACGACATCCTGCCGCGTGAGATCGGCCAATCGACGTGCGGTTACTGGGAACGGTTTCGCGCCAATAATTCGTCCTACTAGCGCCGCCATGCTCCGCGCCGCGGTGTCTTCCGCCATTGCATGGTCGTGAGCACCAAACCAAAGCTCTTCATCAATCGCGGCAGGCGCGGCCAACCCTTTGCCGGAGTTGGAGCGCAAGCTGGAATTCCGTGCCGAGAGGCTGGCGGGGGCCGGACTCGTAGGCGGCCGGGTCGATGAGGACCCGAAGGGCGCCGATTTGCTAGCTCGCACACTGAGACGCTCCGGGCGCGCTGAACGGCTGCGCGGATATTTGTTACTGCTGTTCAACGTCATCGTCGGATATCTCCTCGCTCAGCGTTCCCTATATCGAGGGTGAGGTCTTCCTGAGTGGTTGCCCACCGGCAGCGGCGGACGTCATCATGCTTCTTACCCCTCGAACCCAAACCAGCGCGTCGACCCAGGCTGGCGTTAGAATTGAAAGATCAAGGCCTGTTCGTTGTACCCCGGGCCAATCGCCGTTTTCATGAGCTTCGATCCCAGCCAGCAGTCGTCCGCACGGACCTTCCCGTTGAGTAATCGCCAAAGCCACCTCAGGGGCCAGCGGCATATTCTCCAGTACTTGGGCCATTGGAACTCCGATTAAAGCGTCGAGCACGGAGAAGAGTCCTACCGTGAACATCATTTCCGGGGTGACTCCGAAATGGGGAGCCACGCGCTCGCCAATACGCGCTCGCATCAGAGCAGTTTCGAATAGAATGCTAGGTCGATCATCGATTCGCGCCAGTACTATTAGACTGACCAGGTTTCGCAACCGATTGATGCCCAGTAGAACAAGTGCGTGCTGTATCGACTCTACGGGTTGAGGTAACGCGAACAACGATGAGTTGAGCCACTTGAGTAATCGATAGCTGAGGGTGACATCTTGTTGCACCAATTGGCGGATCTGATTGATGTTTGGATCAGCCGCATACAATTCGCTCATCAATCGAATCAGTGCGACTCGATTTGCGGGCGGCCGCTTCTGGCGCATGAGTTCGGGCCGACACACGAAATGCCCCTGAAAGAGGGTAAATCCAAGCTTCAAGCAAGCTTCGTACTCGCTGACGCGCTCGACCTTTTCGGCCAAAAGCTGAACGTCGAATTTCTTGAACGACTCGACATCACGGGCCACTTCATCCAGCGGTCGGTCCCGAATATCGACTTTGACGACATGTGCGATCTTTATCAGGGGCACCAAGCTCTCACTGTATTTGAAATCGTCCAGCGCAATTCGATAACCTTGCTTGGTCAGGATGCGTAGCCGCTGAATAAGCTCGTCCGTCGCCGTCGCGTCCTCGGGCAGCTCGATGACGAGACTCTTCGGTCCAATAGGAATTGGCAATTCATCCGTGAGATACTGCGAAGTAAAATTTACCCAGGCAGGCAGGTTGCCTACGACAGTCTCGAGTCCAAACTCCGCTAGTGCATTGGTCAACACTGTCGAAGTCGCGCGGGTGCCGTCGTCGAATAGCGCTCGATCGGTCTCGATGCCCCTGAACAACAACTCATAGCCGACGGTCTTGAGCTGCTTGTCTAAAATGGGTTGACGCGCGAGATTCGCCTGAGGAACTTTGCTGGGCCTTTGGGGAGGGGCGTTTTGAGTCGGATCGGGCATCGTCGTCTTCGTTGGTCAACGGCCGATATTCGAATTGCCTGAAGGGCCTGCGTGGTAAGGACTAAACTCGTCCGAGGGCAACTTCGCTGTAGGCGCTGCAGGGCCTAATGGCTCCAATTGCCTCCCATTGTCGCGACTTCCGCCAGCATCACTGTCCGCGGGCACGCCAGCGTCCCCGGTTCCAGTCACGCAGCGGCTGACGCAGTCCTCCGCGGCGGAGTGGCATTGTTGAATACAAGGCGCGTTTTGGTCGCACTTAAGGGCGCAGTCGGTTTGCTGCTCCTGGCATCGGGTGTTGCACGATTGCGTGCTGGTCCAATCCGGGCTCGTTGAATCCCCACTGTACACGCGTGAATGACCGAATCCGGGCCTTGCCAATACGAGGCCCGATAGCGTCAAGTTTATGACACCCAAACCAATGGCTAAGCTCCGAAGTACCACTGGTTCGAGAAAACGGCGGCGCTAGCGCCGAGGATAAGCCTTGGGCCGCGCGGCGCAGTTCGAACGCGCTTACTTCAGCTCGTGGCTGGCTTGGGGGTCCCAAAAATGCTGGCTGGCCGCCGCTTGTCAGCCATGGCCTTTTGCTTCTCACTGTAAGTCGGAATGACCGTACGTTGCCTGTCGGGTAGTTCTCGCCCATCGAGCGCCGCGTCGATTTCATCCGCGTCGAGTGTTTCACGGTCTAGCAATGCTTTTGCTAGCCGATCCAGTTGATCTCGGTGACTCCGAATAATATCGCATACTAGCGCGTATTGTTGATCGACGATTCGCCGAAGCTCCTCGTCAATCTCGCGGGCAGTGGCCTCGGAATAGTCGTCATGTCGGGAGGCGAAGTCGCGCCCCAGAAATACATTTTCGTCGTGATCGCCATAGGCCACTGGACCCATCCGATTGCTCATGCCTAGTTCGCAAACCATGGCGCGCGCGATTCGAGTGGCGCGTTTGATGTCGTCTTGGGCGCCGGTGGTAATTTCTCCGAACACCTCTTGCTCTGCGACTCGGCCACCTAGCGCCATTGCGATTCGCGCAAGCGCCTGCCCACGGGTCATGAGGTGACGATCCTCCGTAGGCAGGGACATTGTCACCCCTAGAGCGGCTCCCCGGGGTATTATGCTTACTTTGTGTACGGCGTCGTTGCCTTCCACGAGCTTACCTACAATTGCGTGACCTGCCTCGTGCCAGGCTGAAACCCGACGTTCCTCGTCACTCATTACCATCGAGCGACGTTCGGTACCCATTATGACTTTGTCTTTAGCGAGCTCGAAGTCGTCGTGTGTCACTCGCTCTTTGTCTTGCCGCGCGGCTAGCAGCGCAGCTTCGTTGACAAGATTTTCGATGTCGGCACCTACGAAACCCGGGGTGCCTGCAGCAAGCAGGTGCAGATCTACATCCTTGTCCAGAGGTACGCGCTTCGTATGGACCGCAAATATGCCTTCACGGCCGCGGATGTCCGGTCTCGGCACGGTGATGCGACGATCGAACCGGCCCGGCCTCAAAATCGCGGGATCCAGAACATCGGGGCGGTTCGTCGCGGCCACGATGATTACGCCTTCATTGGACTCGAACCCATCCATCTCCACTAACAGTTGGTTGAGTGTCTGTTCGCGTTCGTCGTGGCCTCCGCCGAGTCCAGCGCCGCGATGGCGTCCAACGGCATCAATTTCATCTATGAATATGATGCAAGGAGCGTGTTTCTTTCCTTGCTCGAAAAGATCTCTGACCCGGCTTGCACCCACCCCGACGAACATCTCGACGAA
>PMCK01000569.1 GCA_003154095.1 Myxococcales bacterium
TCATCGGCCAGGCGTCCAAAATCGGACGCTAGAATCGACGGGGCAATTTGAATTGGCCTGGCCATGGCCGCGGCATAGTCGAACCGCTCGAACTCCGCCAGCCAGGATTTCGTCCCAAAATTACGCCCAGAACCGTTTGTTCGTGGAGTGCTGAACCCGCCGTGTTACGATTTCTTTCGGAGGGCTCCCAAACAGTGCACACGAGCGAAGGGGACCACGCACGTCAGTGAATAGCCGGCCATGTTGTTACGAGCGCTAGCCAAACAGGACTATGATCAGATCGTCCAGGTAATCGACCGATGGTCGGGCGGGCCCACTAGTACGCTAGTTCATCCGCTATTTTTTTACGAATTGGGTCAATTGGCACTGGTCGTCGAGCGGGACACACAGCTAGTAGGCTTCCTATTTGGCTTCATAACGACCTCCAAGCCGCCCATTGGGTACATTCATCTACTCGGAATACACCCGGAATTTCGACGAAGGGGCATTGGACGGCTCCTTTATGCCAAGTTCGAGGAAGATTCTCGCATGTGTGGCTGCACGACACTCAAGGCCATGACTACCCCGGGCAATGAATCCGCCTTGGCGTTCCATAAGGCTTTGGGCTTCACGGTGGAGCTGCTTGAAGACTACGCTGGGCCGGAGCGCCCGAGAGTCGTATTTGCGAAGAACCTATGACAACGCTTTTTCCGGGACAGCCTTCGGTCAACGACTTGCGCGCCATTGGACTGTTTGGCGCACTCAGTGACGACGTACTTCGGCACTTCACGGCCGCCTTAACGGTCCAGGTAATTGAAACAGGCATTACGCTATTTCGCGAAGGTGAGGATGGTCGCGAAATGTTCGTGTTGCTTCAGGGTGAACTCGAAGTACTCAAGCGAAGCCATCGCGGTACCGATGCTCGGGTGGCCCTATTGGGACCCGGCGATTGGGTGGGCGACATGAGTATTGTGGATATACAACCACGCTCTGCAACGGTGCGGGCCCTTGCTCCAACGAGACTCCTGCGAGTCACGGCAGCGGACTTGGACAATGTCTATCGCAACGATCTCAAGGCCTACTCGATCGTAATTCTAAATTTGGCGCGAGAACTCAGTCGAAGGCTTCGTGTAACGGACGGTATTCTCGCCGATCTAATAGCGAGCGTATTCGACGAAGTAATTGCTCGCAGACTCGGCCCATCCAAGCCTTAGATTCCGCCGGCTACGCCATTTGCCGGGCAACCACCACCCAGTATTGAGGCGTCGGGGTCAGCAGCTAACCCAGAGTCGTTGCCACAGTTCGTCGGAGCTGTTCCACCGGCATCGAGATCAATTCCACCATCGGGGCTGCTCCCGCCCGTACTTGCCAAGCCGCCGATCGCGGTCGTTCCAGCGCTAGCGCGACTTCCGCCCGTGCTCGACGCCCCGCCGAACGCAGCTGCTCCGCCCGATGAGGTGTCGACAGTGAACCCGCCTCCTGTTGATGCTGCGCCTGCAGCCGCCGCCCAGCCGCCTGTCCCGGCGGGCATCAAAGTGGCGCCGCCAATTCCAGACGCGCCGTTGCCACCCAAGTTCGACGTAACGTTGCCTTCGCCGCCCGCTCCAACGTTAAACGAGCCACCGCCAACGCCTGAATTCGAGTGTGCACCACCGGTATTGTGGGGCCCATTGTTCCCGCTGGTCGTTCCCGGTGGTTCTGGCTGCGGGTTGAGTAGGCAACCGGCCAAACTGGCAGCTGCCGTCGCCGTCCAACACCACTTGCGCCAACTCCAGCGTCGCATCCTTGTTGGCACAGACTAGCACCAAATGCGCCAAGTAACATCTCGCCTTTTGTCGCAATTTCCGGGGGCTGTAGGTTCCCAGATCTGGCACATTCGGCACAACCCACGGCAGGTCCGACCTGGCAGGCGTCTCAGTTGCTTTCCTGTCTTGTCCGGCGGTTCCTCGCAGAGGAGAGCAGTTGCAGGACTAACTGTAGATTGGGTGGCCTGTCACTTAACTGATCCGCAATTGCGGCGAAATCCGCCGCTGCCGCCCCAATTATGTCTGCGACCGCCGCGCCATTTGTTGCGAATATGTCCTTCCATATGGCATCCGAGCCCCCAGAGATTCGTGTCATATCCGAAAAAGCCGGTCCAGCGGCGTCCAAAGTATGTTCATCGGCGGCCGCCGCGAGCCAGCTCGCCAAGATTTGCGGAACATGGCTGGTCAATGCCACTGCCGTATCATGCTCGTCCGGCGTCATTTCCGTCCAGATGGCTTCTAGCAATGTCACGAGTGCTCGGGTTGCGTGTCGTGCCTCGTCCCGAGCGGATTGCGGACACACGATCCAGCGCCTGCCCCGAAAAAGGTCGCCTACGGAGCTCGACAGCCCGCCACGCTCGCGACCTGCCATCGGATGACCCGGGACGAACCAATCACGATTGGGTGACAATTGTGCGGCCGCGACGATGACTTGTTTGGTCGAACCGCAATCAGTAACTGGAACCCCTAGACGAAGCCACTGTGTCACCTGCCGAGCAATCTCTCCCACCGGCATCGCCAGAACCACGAGATCAGCGTCACTGGCAACTTTGGTCACGTCGTGCGGAGATTCAATTGCCGCAGCCTGGGTCAGCAATTGCCGGGCGTGATCCGAGGAAACCACGATTTCGCGATCGATCCCGACGATTTCCAACTTCGGCAGGCGTTGGCGCAGTGCCATGCCAATCGATCCTCCCATTAACCCAAGTCCCACGAGCACGACGCGTCTCATCGTCGCACAGCGGCTCCAATCGTGCGCAGGCGTTCCGCCAACTCCACGCCCTGAGTCCATGTCAACGTGGCGGGTACACGTGCTCGAGCCGATTCTGGACCTACCCAAACACGAAGGATTACGCCATCTGCGCCCGAGCCAATGGCCGCACCGGCGACGGCAGCGCAGTACTTTGCGCGCTGGGCGATCGTTGGCACGTCCACGACTATCGGCAAATGCGTGTTGAGCTTGGCCCGAGCAATGGCCGCAATCTCCAGTGTTCTTGCGCCATTGGGATATTCCCCGCCCGCCTCCAAAAGCACGACCTGGCTATCGTTTCTCTCCAAGACTTTCTCAGCGGCGCCAATCCAGGAATTTGCGCCCCAACTTGGACTACGCTCGACGAACTGTACAGGCCAATGGCGGTCCATGACCTGGGGATGCAGGGACAAACAAGTGAGTGCACCAACGCTGTCGGGTGTGATGCGACCTCGCCAGACGGCGGCGTCGTAAGGTCGGCCAGCAGCGAGCCGATAGGGTGTGTCCGTACCCGCAGGGGCATCGAGTTCAGTGTCACGCCCACCGGCTAATGTGCCGTCCCCAATGGGTTCGAGCGCGATCCACGGATCCGAGCCACCTATTCTGCCCCAAGGACCTTCGACGATCGTCGGTTCCTTTCGAAATCGCCTTGACGCTAGACGAAACGGCTCAGTGATTCGCACCACTTCGGCCACGCCGGGGAGCTCGCGCACCACGGCCATATCGTCCCGCGTAACGTCGCCGACTACGCCGAGAATCGTCCGATTCTGTCCACTCGAGCGGTGCACGTCAAAGCCACTTTGCACCAAGAAAGCAACGGTACTCTCAACTGCAGATTCTGGAGCATTGGGCTCCATGACAACGATCATTGGACGTGGGAGCGTACACCAACCGGTCCGAGAGTCGCGCAACAAAGCGCAGGAAAGCGGCAAATGAGTAAGCCGCAGCCCGGTAGACAGATGCTTCGGCCAGCCGAGCCACGTCCCACCGATCTGTGATCACAGTCCCCGCGGGTCGTCCTCTGTCGAAAGGCTTCTGCTATCCTCAGCCTCTAGCCCCGCAAGCGTTGAATTCTATCCGCTCCCAAGCTTGATGGCCCAGCATCTCATGACCAAAGGCTCTGACCTCGAACTTGGACAGGTGGTAGTTGGAAAGTACCGGCTGCTTGATGTCGTGGGCGAGGGGGGCATGGGCATCGTGTATCTCGCGGAACACGAATTAATCGAAAAGTCCGTCGCCCTGAAGGTCCTACGCCGGGAATATTCGGGCAAACCCGAATTGGTGCAACGCTTCAAGCAGGAAGCCATCAGCGCCTCGCGCATCAAACACCCCAATGTCCTCGATGTTTTCGATTTTGGGCAGCTCGAAAATGGCTGCTTCTTTCTCGCGATGGAGTACCTGCAAGGTCACGATCTTGCGGCAGAATTGGCCAGCAATACTACCGTCGAGCCCGTAAGAGCCGTCCGATTGGCTTTACAAATGTGTCGTGCACTCGGAGCGGCTCACGCCCGAGGCGTAGTGCACCGCGACATGAAGCCCGAAAACATCTTTCTGCACACGACCGAGGATGGTGACGAAATAGTCAAAATCGTCGACTTTGGCATTGCGCAGCTGCGTGGACGTGAGGACAAAAAGGTCGAGGAGATGCCCAAGCGCAGGCTGACGCGGACCGGCGTAATTTTCGGGACCCCTGAGTACATGTCGCCCGAACAAGCCGCGGGGCGCGCCGCCGACCTGCGCGTCGACGTATACGCAATGGGCGTTATTCTATATGAGATGTTCACCGGAGCCGTTCCCTTTACCGGCGAATCGTTCATGGCCGTGCTCAGCGCACACTTGACCAATCCCGTGACGCCGCTGCGCACCTGGGTCCCGGACTTGGCGATCTCAAGCGACCTCGAAGCGGCGGTCATGGTGGCCTTAGCCAAGAACCCCGACGATCGATATCAGTCGATGAGCGAATTTGGGCAAGCGCTGCATCACACGCCCGAGGGGCGGCTGGCGGCGCCACTCGCGGCACTCTTGCCAATACCGAAGGTTACGCACGACACGTTCCGTCCCGCGCGAGGGGCGGCTACCGCCACGTCGCCACAATTTGCGACAGCCGCGCCGAATTCTTCACCCAATTCTTCATCGCGCATTGGCATCGAACCAAAAAGCGTTGCGACTCTCGTTGGCGTCGCCAATGCGAACGGCGAAGGGGAAGTGACGCAACCTGAAAGGGCCTCGGCTCGACAGAGGCTCAGCCGAAAGACGTTTTCTCTGCTGGGTGGGCTCTTGCTGCTGGCGGCAGCCGCGGGGGCCTGGGTCAAGGTCTCTCTAGGTCGATCGGCCAAACTTGCAGGAAGTTCCATTCCGCCTGCTAGCTCGTATTCTCCGGCATCCCAGAGCGCCGTCAGCGCGGCATCTACACCAACGTCAGCAAGCGCAAGCCCAACTCCATCCGTGGCCTTACCGGTGCGCGTCACGATGTCGATTACCACAGAACCTCCGGGAGCCGCGCTCTTCAAGAATGGCTTTCAAGTGTGCGATTCGACGCCCTGTACCCTAGAAGCTCAGCAGGACGAAGGCATGGAACTCGAAGGACGCAAGGGCACGTACAAAGGAACCTTGCGGGTCCTAGCCCAACGCGACCAGACGATTAATATCGGACTAGTCGCCGCGCCCGCCGTCATCAATCGCCCTGCAAAGGCCGCCGCGCCCAAGGTCAAATTGTGCGAAGTCGTCGTTGAAGGCCTCAAGATTCTTCGACCTTGCCAGTAGCCCATTATTAGGAACTCAAACATGTTAGATGCCCGTACAGTTGCCGAAAATTTAGACGAAATCCGCCGTAGCCTCGGGCGTCGTTCCGACGCCGCCGGACAGACCTTGGACGGCCTAACCGAACTTGCGCGGCGGCGAATCGAGCTCATTACAGCGACCGAGCAGCTTCAGGCGCGACGCAATACGGCCAACCAAGAAATGACACAGCTGGCCAAAGGCGCCGACAAAGCGGCATTTCAAGTACGGCGTGAGGAGCTCAAGACTCTATCGGATGAAGTAAAGCGCCTCGAGTCGCAGCTGAACGAGCTGCTCGCGGAAATGGAACAGCGGCTGCTGTTGGTGCCGAACTTGCCGCACGAATCAGTGCCGGATGGGCACGGTAGCGAGGAAAATCCCGTCGTGCGAATTTGGGGAGAAAAACCCAATTATGACTTTGAACCCAAACCGCATTGGGATCTCGGCGCGGCATTGAAGATCCTCGACTTCGAGCGCGCTGCCAAGATATCCGGCGCTCGCTTTTCAGTACTTTACGGTCAGGGCGCCCGACTCGAACGAGCAATCTGCCATTTCATGCTGGATTTACACACGTGCGAGCATGGCTACCTGGAAGTGTACCCGCCGTACATGGTCAAGGCGTCGGCACTACGCGGCACGGGACAATTGCCAAAATTCGAAGAAGATCTCTTCAAGACGCAACGCAATGATCCCGCGGACACAGCCGCGCTCTACCTAATCCCAACCGCGGAAGTACCGCTAACGAATCTGCACGCCGAGGAAATTCTCGAGGCCGCGCAGTTGCCGTTGGCGTACACCGCTTATACTCCCTGTTTCCGCAGCGAAGCGGGCAGCTACGGCAAAGATGTTCGCGGCCTGATTCGACAGCATCAGTTCGACAAGGTCGAGCTCGTGCGCTTCGTTGCACCCGAAGATGCCGAGGCGCAGCTCGAATTGCTGACCGGTCACGCCGAAGTGGTGCTGCAGCGCCTCGGGCTGCATTACCGCGTGGTCAGTCTGTGTGCGGGTGATTTGGGCAATAGTGCCACGAAAACCTACGACCTTGAGGTTTGGCTGCCGTCACAACAAGCCTATCGGGAGATTTCCAGTTGCTCCTGGTTTACGGACTATCAAGCCCGTCGTGCCCAGATCCGCTATCGCCCGCAGCCGAAAGCAAAGCCCAAATTCGTGCACACCCTCAATGGCTCGGGCCTCGCTATTGGAAGAACCTGGGTTGCAATCGCCGAGCAATACCAGAATGCTGATGGCACGATAACCGTTCCCGAACCGCTCCGGTCCTTCATGGGGACGGATCGAATTGTTGCCCGCGAAGGACTCTAAATCGCGCCGGCGCGGGCCTGCTCGAATCGCGGCACTAGCGACGTTTTGCGTTTTTTGGTGATGTCTTTACGGCACGCGCACGTTGTTGATGTCGAGGGCCCGGCTTCGCGACCGAGGCGCTCCTGGAGCTCTCCAGTTTCTCTTTTCGCCCGCGTTTCATCCGAGGCAAAGCGGTGATCAGGCGACGCGCAGTGACTTGACGGCGTACGATCGAGACGTCCTCGATCGCCACGCGAATTCGATCGCCCAGGGTCAGCGAATCCCCCGAACGTTGACCCACGATGCTCAGATCGTTGTCGGAAAGCTCGTAACGATCAGGCCCGAGCGACTCCATGCGCACGAGGACGTCCACGAAAGGCGCATCGAGTGCCACATATACGCCCGATCCTACGACGGCGGTAACGGTACCATCGAATTGTTCGCCGACTTTATCGCGCATTAGAACGACTCGATACAGGTCGACGACTTCGCGCTCGACTTCCATAGCGGCGCGTTCGCGAACGCTCGCATGTGTCGCGATTCCGCGCAGGCTTTCGACGGCGGCGGGGCTGTTGTCTAGCTTTTTGCCACGGATCAAGTTCTTGACCAGCCGGTGAACTATCAGATCGGGGTAACGACGAATAGGCGAGGTAAAGTGCAGATAAGCGTCGGAGGCGAGCCCAAAATGTCCAATATTTACGATATCATAGAAGGCCTGTTTGAGCGATCGAAGTGCTATCGATTCAAGTACTGTCTTTCTCGGGTGTTCGGCAATACTCGCCAGCCATTGCGACAGTCCGAGTGGATCCTGCAGTTGGTCTAAGTCGACCTTGACGCCAAGCTTTTCCGCCACGTGACCTAGGCGCTCCAATTTTTCCGGATCGGGCGCGGCGTGGACGCGATACACACCCAGCGAGCGTCGTGTGCTCAACCATTGGGCCACTAGCTCGTTGGCTAGCAGCATCAACTCCTCGACCATCTGATAGGCGCGTTTGACTCCAGGATCCTTGGCACGACGAACGACATCCACCGGTGCGCCCGTGCTTTCATCCAACAAGACGTGCGCTTCCGGTAGGTCTAGGTCCAAGGCGCCGCGCCTCATTCGAGCCTTTCTGAGTTTTCGGGCAAGCTCATCCAATATGCGAAGCCCGGGACGCAATGCCTCGGCCTGCACACTTCGGGCACCTTCGCCGGTAAACCCGAGTGCCAACGCGACGCCGCCGTACGTAAGCATGGCAGCTGATCGCATCACGCCCTCGACTACCTCGAACGAAAGCAATTCAGCCTTCTGATTGAGTTCGGCTATCACACACAGGCAAAGGCGTTCCTTTTCGGGCAAGAGCGAGCACAAATCCGCCGCCAACGCGGCCGGCAACATGGGAATGGCTCGATCGGGCAAATACAAAGTACAACCCCGTGTGCTTGCCTCGGCATCGAGCGCCGTATCAGGCTGGACGTATTCGGATACATCCGCGATCGCAATATACGCTCGGTAGCCCTTGTCGACGCGTTCGACCCATAACGCGTCGTCATGATCACGAGCTTCCTCGGGATCGATTGTGGGCAGGGGAATGTCGCGCAGGTCGCGGCGTCCTTCCAAGGATAAGCGCTGCAGGCGCGCTGCGGCGCTCTCGGCCTCTTGGATTGCGGCGGAGGGATGATCCTCCTCGATTTGCTCGCGCATTAGGATCTTCGCCACCTCGACGTTGGGATCGCCCGCCGAACCCAATACCGACAGCAGCACCCCCTCGGGATTCTCAGATACGGATTCGGGAAAGCGAGTAATCTCGGCTACCGCTGCGGCGCCGTCTTTGACCTGGATCGTCGATGGCTGAAGTACGATTGGACCGCGAAGGCGGGCGTCGTCGGGCTCGAGCCATTGGCTATTTCGGCGGCGGCGCAATGTTCCCGCCACGCGCGGATTGCGCCGAGTTTCGGTCGATTCAATGAGCCCTTCCACACCCCGCGCCGTTTGATTAACGACAACTACTCGGACTGTGTCCCCATGCAGCGCCCCGCCAATTCCGTCAGGTGCCACATAAACGTCAGGTCGCCCCGCCGCAGCAACAAAACCAAATCGGCGCGGATTCATGCTCAGCACCCCGGTCCAACCCTCGCGCTTGCGGTCCGGAAGAGTTTTCAACGTGAAACGCTGACCGGATCGCTTAATCGCGGCCCCCTCTACGGCGAGTAAATCCAGTAAATCGAGCAAGCGAGAGTATTGGGCTTCTTTGACTCCAAGATTCTCCGCGATTTCGCGGGCATGCAGCGGACGCGTCGCATCGCCGAGACAAGCTAAGATCTGGCTGCGAGCAGGTAATGGTCTAGACATGGGTATCTCGTAGCGCAACCTAGGCCTTACTTCGGCAACATTCCTGAGTCAGCCCCTCATTTCCTGGCCAAAAATACTAATGAGGCTCCCTCCCAGCCGGAGGCGCCCTATTTGCCAGCGCAACCCGAAACTTCGGTGACCTGTACCTTACATTATAGCGCGCTCCCTGTACGTTCATTAGGCCCCTCGGGCCTTCCACGCTGCGGCGACGACGCCGAGGAGTGGTCGAAGGACCAGGACCGTCTACCTCCGTGTTTCCGGCTGTGGTGGAACGGCCTTCCAACCCCGGCTTTTCCCAAATTCCCGCGAAATGATACCCTCATAGGATGCCCCGCGAATTCGACGACCCGCTCCAGGAACACCGTGAATCTGTAAACCCCCACGCTTCGAATCGGGTGGGAACCGTCGTTCCTCTCGAGGTTTTCGAAGCGCTACCGAAGACGGATTTGCACGTCCACTTGGATGGCTCACTGCGCCTGAGTACAATCCTGGAAATTGCTGAATCTCAGGGGTCGAAACTGCCCGCCACGGATGAGAAGGGCCTAGCCGAGGCCATTGGTTGCGGAAAGAATTTCGGCAGCCTCGTCGACTATTTGCGTGGTTTCGACATCACCCTGCAAGTGATGCAATCCGCGGTTGCACTCGAGCGCATAGCGTTCGAGCTCGCCGAAGACGCGCATCGAGAAAATGTTCGCTACATGGAGGTGCGTTACGCTCCTTTGCTTCACACGCGCGAGGGACTGAAGTTGACGGCGGTCGTCGAGGCCGTGCTCGATGGGTTGGGGCGGGCGCGCGAAACCTATGGCATCAAGAGCAACCTTATTTTGTGCGGAATTCGTAACATTTCGGCTGAATCCTCATATGCGATGGCAGAGCTTTGTGTCGCCTACAAGAACCGCGGTGTGGTGGGCTTCGACTTGGCCGGCGCCGAGGCGGACTTTCCGCCGAAGCACCACCGTGCAGCTTTTCAGTTGGTTCGCGACAATAACATCAACACCACGATACATGCGGGTGAGGCCTACGGGCCACAGTCGGTGGCGCAGGCAATTCACGTCTGCGGCGCGCATCGAATTGGACACGGCGTTCGGCTCCGCGAAGATGGCGACTTATTGCATTATGTTATCGATCATCGCATTCCTCTCGAATGCTGCCCATCGAGCAACGTTCAAACCGGTGCAGTACGGGAATTGTCGCTCCACCCCCTCAAACTCTATTTTGATCTGGGGCTGCGCGTGACGGTTAATACCGACAATCGGCTGATCACCGATACCACCGTTTCGAAGGAACTTTGGCTGGCCCACGCTTGTTTAGGCATTCCATTTCCCGACATCAAGGCGATCATACTGGGTGGATTCAAGTCCAGTTTTCGACCCTTCCATGAGCGACAGGCCGCCGTACGTAAGGTCATCGTCGAGATGGATCGGTACGACGACGAAGGCAAATTGAAGCCGGATACACACAACAGTGATTCTGCGCCTTCCCGAGCGAGAAGTTCGGCGAAATTGGCATAGGAGTAAGGGCGCTCATAGCTCTATTCCTGCGCGAACGTTGCCGCGCATGAATCGCTCCATTTCGTCTACGGCTTTGTCGACATCGCGTGAGTCCGAATCAGGTAGCCGAATCAAGAACCGCACGTAGAGATCACCCACGTTTTTGCCCCGATGCACTCCCTTGCCTTTGAGTCGTAGCACTTGGCCGCTTTGAGCATGCTTGGGAATCGTCAAATTGACGGAGCCCTCGGGCGTTGGTACCGGGACCTTCCCGCCGCGGTAGGCTTCGCCCACAGTAATCGGCAAGTCGAGATGCAGGTCGAGTTCCTTTCGTTCGAAGTGCGGGTGCGGACGCACTCGAATGGCCAACACTAAGTCCCCCGGCGGTCCAGAGTGCGGAGACGGTTGACCGCGGCCGGCAATGCGTAGCCGGTCACCGTCAGTTGCGCCCGCTGGAATTCGCACCGTTACGGGATCACCACCGTTTTGCAGTGTCAGAGCGACTTCGGTGCCGAGCACTGCCTGGGAAAAATCAATTGTGATCTCGCTGGCGATATCCGAGCCACGCATTCGTGCGCCGCCCCTACCCCCAGCCTTTCCCGAGAATAAGTCGCCAAAGAGATCTCCGATGCCCGCTCCACCACCCGTGAATATGTCCTCAAAGCGAAAACTGCCACCCGGTCCCCGACTGGCCCCATAGCCCTGGGATGCCCGTTGGTAGGCTCGTGCTGCCTGCACGTCAAAGCCCTCGCGCATCGCGTCGTCTCCGAATTCATCATAGAGCGCCCGTTTTTTGGGATCGCTCAATGTTTGATAGGCCCGATTAACAGCCTTGAATCGAGTTTCAACTCGCTTGTCGCCTGGATTTTTGTCGGGGTGCAATTTGGTTGCAAGCTTCTTATAAGCCTTCTTGATTTCAGCCTCACTGGCTGTTTTTGCAACCCCAAGTTCTTGATACAGATCAGCGGCCATAGAATTCCTATCAGTCCGAATTAGGAAAGTGCCTCACTAGGCATAGTAAGTCCAAGCTCACGATTGTCGACGTGTAGATGGCCCGCTAAGTAGGCGACTCACCGGCGGGCCGGGCTCGAGGGCACCTCTACAGGTAATCGCCTCGGGCCAAAGTTTGACGGACCTGACTTCGAGAATCTTCCCGGAATTGCCGTACCGCAAGTGGCACAGCGATCTTCTGACAGGCCCCATCCGCAGAGTCGATACCGGTCTCGACGGATCACAGCACTGCTGCAGTTAGGGCAGTAAGTGGACTGTCCGGCGCTGTCGGAGATGTTGCCCGTGTACACGTAGTGTAATCCCTTGGACAATGCAAGTTCACGCGCCCTATGACAGGTTTCAGGTGACGTAGCAGGTAGGTCCATTAATCGATAGTCCGGATGGAAGGCTGTGAAATGCAGTGGCACATCAGGGCCCAATGCTTCCAAGAGCCAGTCGCACATTTTGGCGATTTCCTCTGCACTATCGTTCGATCCGGGAATTAGCAGCGTCGTTACTTCCAGCCAAGTTTGAGTTTGATGCTGCACGTACTTCAATGTTTCAAGTACCGGTGCCAGTTCCGCCGCACACAATTTGCTGTAGAATCGCTCGGTAAAGGCCTTCAAGTCA
>PMCK01000397.1:0-31647 GCA_003154095.1 Myxococcales bacterium
CAGACCCTACCCGCTGCATCGCAGGGAGTAACTCCGGCGGCAGCTCCTGGTGCTTCTGCAATCATGGCACCCGTACCGCTCTTTGGCATAACTCCAATGGCAACGCTTGAACCTGCGCCTCTTGGAAGCGCGCCACCGCCAGCGGGAGCTCCACCCAATGCCATCGCAGAGCGCGAAATGGCTGCGGCCAGGGCCGCAACGGCTCAGGTAGCCACGGGTACCGAAGAGGCCAGTGAAGAACCTGAGTCGGGCTCCAGCAGTGAAGAGCCCGCGGCAAAACCCGAAGACGTGGCGCCCTGGGGCAAGGGAAAGATGCACGACCCCGTGATCTTCCGCGTCAAGCTCGACGGTCCCGCCAATGCGATCAAGGGCAAATCCCTTACCCGGGGTTTTAGCGTTATCATTCCAAAGCGGAAAGCCGAAGAATCCCCCAAAGGCTATGCCAAACAAGATAGCCGAATCGAGAAGGTAAGCGCCGCCAATGCTGACAACGGCGTCAAAATCCTCTGGCTGTTCAAGGATGAAATCCCCGGCTATCGCGTGAGGCTTCGCAAAAATAGCGTCGAATTCCTAATCAGTAGCAAGACCAAGTAGAGTTGATCAGATTCCGTAAGCAAGCCCGAACTTCCCGTAGTAAGCGTGTGCGTTTGGGAAGGCCAACATGAGTGCTTCGTCCCCAACGAGTCCGATTACCCGGGTCAGGGGGCGTGTTTTGCGCCCACACGCGCGGCACGTGTCATCAGCCCTGATTGCGCTGGTGCTGATTGTTTTGTTGGGTGGATGTTCCCTCTGGCTCGTAGGTGGCCACGAATACCCGCTTTGGGAGTGTATCTACTTCGCGCTGTATACGGTTTCGACCGTAGGGTACGCCGAGTTACCCCACTTCGGTAATCACCCGGGGATCCACGTTGTCATTGTTGCACTTATAATAGCTGGTGTCGGGGCGATTGCTTTCTTTCAGTCAGCGTTGACGGTTATGTTTGTCGAAGGAATCATCGGCAAGGCAGTTCGGAGGCGGCGCATGGAGCGTAAAATTGCGGAATTGAACCGACACGTCATCGTTGCCGGCTGTGGTCGCACGGGTCGCTACGTGATCGGAGAGTTGAGTGCAGGCACGACTCCCTTCGTGGTCATCGAGCGCGACGAGGACACCCTGCTCAATCTGTACGAGCAATACCCGCAAGTTCTGTACATTCCGGGCGATGCCACTGCTGACAACATATTGATGCAAGCAGGGGCAGACCGCGCCATGGGGTTAGTAGCCTGCCTGTCCGATGACCGGGATAACCTTTTCGTGACGCTAAGTGTTCGGGCGCTCAATCCCGAAGCACGAATCACGGCCAAGGTCGTTGATATCAATAACGAGACCAAGGTAATTCGCGCGGGCGCCGACGCCACGGTCAACCCCAATCGGATTGGCGGAAAGCGATTGGCTAGCGAGCTGCTGCGACCCCACGTTACGGAGTTTCTCGACGAAATGCTCAAGGTAACTGAAGGCAAACTCCACTTCGACGAAGTGGAGCTGGTCGAAGGCACGAGCGTGGCGGGCCGAACCCTGAGGGAAGTCCCGATTCGAACCGAAACTAATTTGTTGGTAGTCGCTGTTAGACAGCCCAACGGAGCCTACACTTACAACCCATCACCCGACGAAAGACTCTGCGTCGGTGAGCGATTGATTGTGATGGGCCTGCTCAGTGACGTCGAGCGCCTGCGCGAAATGGTGAAGCCCCAAGCCAGCCTATGAGCGGCGCTTAACGTCGGGCAGAGGGAGACAAAGCGTGAACGTTGCTCCGCCGCCGGGCTCGGAGACTACGTTGATTGTCCCCCGGTGAGCGCGTGCAACGGAAGCTACGATGGAAAGGCCAAGGCCGGTACCCTCACCTGCTATGTCAGTCGTGTAGAAGCGGTCAAAGACTTTCTGCAGATGTTCTGGAGCAATGCCGGGACCGTGATCGGCCACCTGAAGGCATAGATTCCGAGAATCGGCGGATTCTTCGACGACCACCGACACCGGGGTTGAGGAACCCCCGTATCTCAGTGCGTTTTCCAAAAGATTGAAAAGGGCTGCTTCCAGTTCCAGGGGACGGCCCATTACGAATAACCGCCTGGCAAGTATGCTCACTTCGACAGTGCAATCCGGTCGCTCGATGCGCGTTACTACTCGATTAACGAGCCCTTGCATGTCAACGAGCTGAAACGGTTCGTCCGAGGCCTCGATTCGACTGAGTTCTAGCAAGCGAGAAACGAGGCGCGCGAGCCGCTCGGCGTCCTGCTCGATGTTTGCAAGAAAGCGAGCGCGGGCCGCAGGGTCGTCGGCAGCGCCTTCGGACAGTAGCTCTGCGGCACCGCGGATAGCCGTGAGTGGCGACTTGAATTCATGGGCCACATCCGCGGCAAACTGGGTGATGTATTGATGTCTTGCATCCAGCTTGCGCGTCATTGACTGCAGGGCTTCTCCCAGATCCTTGAGCTCGCCACCGCCCGTGGCCGGAATGTCGACATCGGTTTTTCCGGCCGCAACCTGGCGAGCAGCCTTTGCCAGCCGCTCAATGGGTCGTGTCAGCGTCCAGGCAAGTAGCAGTGTGAGTCCAAACGAGAGGCCCAGGGCCACGATGAGCACTCGAGTAAGACCCGCACGAATGCGCCGCAATTCCAGAAGGACCGGATACGTCGAGCGGGTCACGTACACGATACCGGCGGGTCGCGACGCAACGACAATCGGCAGCGCCAGAAACAGGTAGACTCGGGGCGGTCGTGCGGTGACTCGAGTCGTCGTACTGAGTTTGCCGGCAAGCGCACCCAGCAATTCTGTCCGTTTGTTCAACGGCACTTCGCCGCCGAGGGCGGCCTGCGACCTTGACGCCTCGCGAAGCAGGTTGTCGGTGACCGACTTGGGTAACGGTGCCTCGGGTCCCTCGGGCGCACCGTTGCGATGCGAGTCCGCAAGTACCTTGAATTCAGGATCGAGGATGCGAATCCTCGTTCGCGTCGAACGAGCTGCGTCTTCGAGCCATTTTTCGTGCTTCGGCGAATCGAGACCTTCACCGGTGGCCAGCGCTGCCACCGTTTGTGTCTGAACCAGTGCGGCTTGGTTTTTCATGTCTCGCTCGAGTCCGTCCAGCAATTGCCGCTCATGAACGCGCGCAAACTCGAGGCCTGCAACGGGAACCAACACGGCGGTCAAATTGACCAAGAGCAGCCGGGTTCTGATCCGCATCAGCTGTTCGAGAAACAGCTGCTCTATTGAACGACGGGCTCGACTCGGTGCGCGCTCGGTCACGGTGCCTCGGCTGCCTTATAGCCGACACCATGAACGGTCATAATCGGATCAATGCCTAGTCCGCGAAATTTTGCGCGAATGCGGCGCACGTGCGTATCCAGAGTGCGTTCCGAGATGTGAACATCATCGTAAGCCCGCTCGATCAGTTGAGCACGACTCAGAACTACGCCGGGCCGTTCCAATAGAGAAGCAAGGAGCGCAAATTCGGTCGCAGTGAGCACCACTTTTTGACCCCCGTACTGGGTCTCGTAGCGTTCCGGATCGAGCGAAAGTGCGCCGCAGACCAGAACTCTCGGTGTCTGATGGGTTTCAGTCGATCGCTCGAAGCGGCGTAGGATTGCTTTGACTCGCGCGACTAACTCGCGAGGGCTAAAAGGCTTGGTGAGGTAATCGTCGCCGCCGACCTCGAGCCCGATGATTCGGTCCACCTCGTCTGAGCGCGCCGACAAAAACAAAAGCGGCACAGAACTCTTCGCGCGAATTTGTCGGCAGATTTCCAGGCCATCTGCGCCCGGCAACATGATATCGAGCACGACCAGATCGACACCTAAATTCTCGACCTGGTCGGCTGCACCTCGACCTTCACTCAGGGCCGTGACGCGGTATCCGCTCTTCTCGAGAGCATAGGTGACCACGTCGCGGATGTGCGGCTCATCGTCGATGACCAGGATATGCTTCACGTCAGCCAGCATACATGAGGGTCCCCGGGTCCGAGAAGGCTAACGACATCTTCATGCGTCAATTGGGACAAATTGCTGGCCGTCCGCGCTCGGTTCGAGTGAAATCCCAAGAACCTCCACGCGTGCCCAAACTTCATTGACGACGTCCGCAATGCCAGCCGGGGCCGAGCCGGCGTAACGCGCCAGGACCAGTTGCGCGCGCAAAACGCGTAACAACTCCGTTAGTTCCTCCAGAACTTGCGAGTCTCGTCTGCGCAATTCCGCAAGTCGCATGGCATTGTCCAATTGCAGCCTCGCCGATCCCAAGGTGCGCTCGGAGGCGCCCTTGCGTTCGAGCTCCGAGACATGTTCGCGCACGCGCTCGACGGTGAGCCCTTGTGTTTGCACGACGCGTGACAGATCGTCGAGGCGCGCGCGGCTGCGCTGGATTTCCAGTCGCAAGCGTTCGACGGCTGATTCAGGCAAGAGACTTTCGAGTTTTGAACCCTGCACGGCCTCGAAGGCTTCGCCGAGCGCGCGCTCGGCGGGATCGTCCAGTGGCGAGCCTTTGGCTTTGGCCGAGGGTGCGCTCAATGCTAGCGCTAGTGCAAAGGGCCAAAAGAGGCCGGTGATGATCCACTCGCCTAGACGTGCCCAGCCCTTCACGCGCTGTCGCCACCTCAGGTAAAACGTCGTGAGAACTCCCAGACCTACGTAGAGCAGGCCAAGATCGATTAGGTGCATGAGGCCTCCGTCACTCGAAGCGAACACTCGAGTCGAGACTCCGCGTTACGGAATCTGTGAAACTGCCATCGATATTGCGCAAAAAAGGCAGGGTATGCTGGGACGGCCTTCCCACGAATGGCCGCAGCATCCATGTGCTTTGGGCTCCAGCCGGAATGAGCGCGGCGGCAAAGAAGAGTACGACGAATCGACCGCGCCAATCATTGCCGACACCCCGCAGAATCATTCGCAGGGCATACATGTCAGCCAATGTGTAACAAAGTACCGCTGTCATGATGCCGCGGTGGTATTGTAGTCCGTGTCGCATTGCCAACCAGACCACGGGTGAAAGCGCCAGGAGTACGAGAGCGCCACGAGCAGCCGCAGCGAGCACGAGCAGCGTTGCGTTGGCGGCGGTGAGCGGGCGACGCAATGCAGCCGCGATAGCCGTAAAGGCGGGTGTAGTCAGTAGCAGAGTGAGGAGAACTGCAGCCGGCAACTTGATCGCGGAATACAGCGATTGCAGGGGCCCGTGCGAAGTCCCCAGGACCGCGCCAAAACATGCAGTTCCAGTAACTATCAAGAGCAAGGATGCCCGGTATGCCCCCACTTGTTCGTCCTTGGACTTGAGTGATTGCACGACATTATCCGGGGAGCGGAGCAGCTGTTCAATCGATTGTGTTAGCGCAGGACTCATGACGCACCTCGCAATGCCGGCAGCAGTGTCGAAAACGCCATTTGCCCTAAATTCAATGCTAACACGACGAAGCCACAGAGAACCAAGCCATACTTAGTTTGAGCGGAACCAGGAATCGTTCCACTGAGCGCATTGGCTTCTCGCACCGCGGACATCAAACGGTAAAGGGACAGGCATCCCGCAATCTCGAGCCCGAGCTTGGCGACCAACGCGAGCGCGATTGGTTCTCGAATCGTCACCACCAGCAGCGCGGCGATCGGTGCAAACCCGGCTAGCACGCGTCCCGCAGTGTGCAGCGCGGTTGACACGGAGGCGAGTAGCAACCCCAGGCGCAAGGGGGCTCCTAACATCGATAGCACGATGTACAGCGACGGAATCGAAACGCACGTGGTCAACAATAACCCCCCGGGAATGGCCAATGCGTGAGTTATGAGGGAGAGCCCGCCCCGATGCATGCCGAGCGCGAGACCAAAGAATATAGACAAGCCCAGTCCGACCAATGCCCGCTCGACTAGAAAAGCTGGACTGCCAAGGTCCAGGGCCGAGCTGTTTTGATTTTTGGGTTGTTCCGGCACGGAAAGTACCGGTTCAATCGTGGAATCTGCCATCGAGCAACCTCCGTTTTCGTTCACGCAAAGGCGCGTGAGTTAGGAGATTGACATCGCGATGTGGCCTGGCGGTGCAGCTACCAAGGCCAGACCGAGGAGTATTTGAGGCGAAATTGTGGCGAACCGAGGACCAAGGCAAAATTGCGGAGCGAACCATAACGGGACTTTTCGCGGCCTGTGAAGGCATCCCCGTGACGGCAACCTGAGACGTCGGTGACCCTGTGCCCGGCCCCAAACGCGGCATATTGTGCAGCAGTGTTCAGTTGCAGCAAGACCAGCGGCGCTTGAGATCGCTTTCCGTATTGACCAGGTCGGCATCGCTCAATGCACGGCCGTATACAAGCACTTCGCCGAGAAGACCGAAATAGGTACCGCTGCCAGCATACAGCGACTGGCCCACGAAATTCTGCTCGCGAGTGACCGTGACAGGCAATGATAGAGTGTATGTCCCGGCAACGGAGCCGTTGCGTCGCAGTGTCAAGTTACCGTCCGTATTGTGCACGGCAGTATAAATTTGCGGGACATTGTATTGGATTGGGTCCCCCTGCATCGATTGATCGGCCACTTCGTAGGCAAGCTCATTTTGATACTGACCGAAGGCGATATCGTCAACTTCACTGCCGTTCGAGAACTCGAGCAACGATGCATATAAATCCGATTGCCGTTCGTTGACGACGACGAACATGGTTAAACCGAGAGCAAAGTCAGCCATTCCGGAGGGCAACTGAAAGGAGTCGTCTACCCCGTCGAAGCGAAGCGTTGGATGCCCGCCGATGCCAGCTACCAGCAATGTGGGACGCGAGGCGGCCTCATTCTGAATTGCATCGAAATGGTGCCCCGACTGGTCCAGCCATTGGGACACGAAACCATTCGCATCGGTAGCCCCCTGGTCGCTTCGTAGCCAAAGCAAGAGGCCGTCTTTGGAAATTGCCGATGCAACTCCTGCCTCCGATGACGTTCCACCAGATGTGTTGGCTATGATACTCGCGTCGGAATCCTTGTCCGTGGTGAACGCCTTGCCACAACCGGGGACGCATGCGCCGATGCAGGCGACAACAATTATGTGTTTACAAACAGATTGCGAGGACAAGGTTTGGAGTTTAGCGTCATCCTCCAATTCACGTCAAGCTAGCCCTAGTTGCCCAATGTTTAGGGCCACGATCTGTGAGCAAAATTGCATCAGCGGTCAAC
Organism: Myxococcales bacterium; assembly: GCA_003154095.1. GTDB lineage: Bacteria > Myxococcota_A > Polyangia > Polyangiales > Polyangiaceae > FEN-1139. The sequence continues at coordinate 7,159 of PMCK01000397.1, forward strand.
GGAGTGATTGCGCCTTCGCTCTCGTTCGCCAAATTCGAGTAGGCAGGAATGGGCGGTCGGGCGAAGCTTTACGCAACCGATTAACTCTTTATCGTAGGGTGTCGTCAAACATTTGATAACGACCTCGTCAACCTTGTCTTTGACTGCCGGTACAGCGAGAAGTCGCTCGTCGTTAATACGTAATCCACGCATCGCAAAATCGAGACATTCCTCTGGACTCGGCGCTTTACGTTCGCAAGCTGCAGCCAGCAGGAGCCACAATAAGCCAAGTCGTGCGGCTGGGTGGACATTGCGGAAAGTCACAAGATGACTCCGACACCGAACAGTGCCTGCACCTTGTGTTGGAGGTTGGGGTAACCCCCTACATGGGTCATGTGACCTTCTGGCGTAAACGCCTGAATAGGGTCATGGGCTGAGCCATGCTGGTAGCTAAGAGCGCCCACGGACAGATCCACACCGATTTCCAACCAGTTGCGCACGAGCTCATACGCAGCACCGACGGCCCATTGACCTTCGACATAGACGCATGCGCGGTCGGCGGTTCGCCAGTTCAATGTGCCAATCGTTGGTTCAGGAACAATGGCGCGCGCCCAGCCGAGTCCGGTGCCGGCCCACAGCAAAAACGTGGGCGTTACATGCCAAGTGGGCTCCATGCGAATCGACCAGTAGATAATCTGAAAGTCGGGTTGTTGTATTTGGGTGTTAGCTGCGCCCATTGCGCCGTAGTCGGGGACAACCGGTTGGTTGCCTCGAAGGACCGTCACGCGTAGGCCCAACCAACGGGTTGGCTCGACGCGTCCACTGACGCCCCACACGGGGCCCACTTGAGTTGAGGCCCCCTTACCGTTCATTCCGTGCCACCAAGGACCTGCGACCACGGAAAGAGTCAGACGTCGGTCTTTCGAGTATGCTTCGGGTGGCGCCACGTACGGTCGCGGTTCCTGCGCGTCGGGTTTAGGTGGAGCTGGAGGCGCTCGAGTGGCGACGGGAACCGCAGGTACCGGGTCATGGACGGCCTTCACGTCGGGTTTGCTTCCGCTATGTGGGCGCGTTTCGTCCGAGTCGAATGAGTCGTCGCTTGCTGTCGCATCCGCGTCGGTCGTGGTTGCCGCCGCCGATACCGGTTTGCTTGCGGTTGCGGGTTTCGATGACGGGGCGGCAACCGCCTGCGAAGGCATGCCCACCGCGCTCGCGAGCGTGAGCAAGAGAGCCGTGAAATAGGTTGGGCGCGAGCAAAACGAGGCTGTACGCGAGACTAATCGACCATTATGCATATTAGCCTCGTAGCGCAATGCCCCATTGTTTTTGAATGGCGTCTACGACCCTGAGCTGACGTTCATCGACCTCGGCATCCGTCAATGTGCGAGCGGCGTCCGGTTGTACTTTCGCCTTGGGATCTCGGTACATCAACCGGAAAGCAATTGCGCGACAGTCGCGAGCTACCCCCTCGCCTTCGAACAAATCGAATGGTTCGACGGATTCGCACAATTCACCCGCGGCCGCGGCCATTACTTGCACGATGTCACCAGCGGCCAAAGCGTTCGGCACTTCGAAGGAAACATCGCGAATAATGCCCGGAACGCGGGTGATGGGTCGATACTTGGGTCGTCGTCGCTCCAGAGTCTCGAGTACGGACAGGTCTAGCTCAATGAGCTGTGCCTCGTCCCCCAGGTCAAACGCGTCCACGAGCTCGGGGTGAAGCGGTCCAAACCAACCAACACGCTTACCGCCGACAACCAGGTCTGCGGCACCGCGAGGATGCAAGTGCCGTGTGTGCGGTTGATCGGGCGATCGCTGTGCGGTAACGGGGAGGCGCAAGAATCGCTCGATAATTTCGACGGCCATTCCCTTGGCATCAAACACGTCGATCGGATCCGGCTTCTTCAACCACGCGCTGCGTGGCCCTGCCATGAGGGCCGCAAAGCGTGGAACCTCTAACGGCAACTGACCAATATCTTCAGCCACGCGCGGCCGTGCGATGTCGGCACTTTCTGTCTGCGGAGTGTCGGACGCAAGGAAAATGGATCCGATCGCAAACAGGCGAACGCTCGGCTCGCCGCGGCGACGCGCACGACCGAGGGCCTCGAGAAGCCCCGGGACCAAGCTCGTTCGCATTACATTTCGCTCTTCGGTCAGCGGATTCTCCAAATGCACGACGGCTGTCGGAGCCTTTGCCTGCGACAAAGTCCGCTCCGAGGTGAAGCCGTAAAGTAGCGCTTCACTGAGACCGAGCGCGACCGCGATGTCCGTGAGCTCCTGCTCGAACTGACCCGTGCTGCGCGCGGGTTGCATAACCCGAGCCGGAATTCGGGTCGGGATCCTGTCGAGGCCGACAATGCGCGCGACTTCTTCGATGAGATCGACTTCGCGTGTAACGTCAGGGCGGTAAGAAGGCACCTCGACCGAGACCTCCGATTCTTGCCTTTCTTTCTCCTTGAATCCGAGCCGCTCCAGAACTGCAACGGACTCATCGGCTGGCACTTCGACGCCGAGCAGCGAATTGAGCCGGGCAAAACGCAGAGTGGCTGATACACGCGAAGGGACCTTGCCGTTTGCCAACTTGACGCCCTGCAGGCGCTTGGCCCCCGCGATGCGCACGAGCCAGCCGAGAGCATGCTCGAGCACCAATTCTATTTGTCCCCAATCAACTCCGCGCTCGAAACGGTGACTTGCCTCGGTGTGTAGACCATGCCTGCGCGCGGTGCGCCGAACCCCCTGCGGGGTGAAGTACGCGCATTCGAGCACGATGCGGGTCGTGCTCGCCGAAATCTCGCTGTCGAGCCCTCCCATGACACCCGCTAAGGCGGTAGGCCCAGTTCCGTCTGCGATGAGCAGGTCGTCGCTGGCGAGGCTTCGCGCGACCCCGTCGAGCGTGGAAAATGCTTCGCCTGACTGCGCTCGACGAATCACGATTCGATTGCCGCGTAACCGGTCCCAATCGAACGCGTGCATCGGCTGCCCAAAGAGCAATAACATCCAATTGGTGATGTCTACAACATTCGATATGGGACGGATCCCGAGGCGCTGCAGGCGCCAACGCATGAAATCCGGCGAAGGGCCAACCTTGACGTCAATCGCGGCGGCCGCGCCGTAAATGGGGCAGCGCTCGCCGTCTTGATTGTCGATTTCGATGGAGCTTTCTACCGACTTTTCCGTGCCGGCCAAAACCAAATCGGCATTCGGAACAGTGAAGGGCACACCGAGTGATGCGGCCAAATCGCGCGCGACTCCAACGTGTGACAGTGCATCCGGGCGGTTCGGAGTAATGTCGAGATCGAAGATTACATCGTCGAGCTCAGGCATCGCGACTATTGCAGGCGTCCCCGGTTTGAATTTGCCGGGGCCCATAACCAAGAGCCCTTCCGATTTTTCGGCAACGCCGAGTTCGGTTTCGCTGCACAACATGCCTTCGCTTTTGATCCCGCCAATGTCGCGAGGCAAAAGGGGCCCGTCCATACCGGGCAGCTGAGTTCCAAGTGGTGCGAGCAGCACGAGTCCGCCCGCTTGGGGAACGTTCGCGGCGCCGCAGACGACTTGTTGCAGCTGACCGGCGCCGCGATCGACTTGCACGAGGCTTAGCTGATCGCGCTTGGGGTGACGCGCAATCGCGCGCACCTCGACCACCAATAGGGCCTGCAGCCGTGTTCGCAGGTCGTGGACCGCATCTACAGCCAGCCCGATCGAGGTCAGCCGCTCGGCAACCCCATGAGCATCGTTTGGAATCTCCGGAAGCAATTCGCGCAGCCAGCGCAGGGAAACACGCATGAGACCGCGCTATTAGCACGGATTGAGGATTCGGGGACCCGACCGTTTTCTTAATTGGCCTTCTGGCGACTTGAGCCGATGCCCCTAACCTGCCATACAGTCTGCTGTACTTTCTCACTCCGGTTCGTTCTGAGGTCATCTCCCAACCAGGACACCAAGTGCCTGGCACAACTAGGAACCGAATCCCGCCTATGAAGTTACGGCACGTGGCCACCAGGCACGATGAGCGAAGAGATGGCACGGAAAGACTCCTGCATGGTGGACCGGGCCGTTTCGCTTGTGCTGGTCTCTCACTCATAACTTCGAACTTTGAGACAACTGCGTCGAAAATCAGATTGGGCACATTGGGGTCACTGGCACTCGCGCTGATGAGCCTTCCGAATTGCGGTGGCAGCAGCGACAACGGAAACGGCAATCAGGGAGTTTGTGGTGATCGTGCACAGTGACAATTCGATGCCCCTAGAGAGCTAGTCAACTGCCACGCTTAGCGCCGTAACATTTGATTGTTAGGCCGCTAAGGTTGCGCAATTGTTGCGCGTGAATTCTTGCGCATCGACGTGCTGGCGTTGAGCGGGGCGCCGCGCCTCTGAGATCACCGCGACGGCAGTCGAGCGTGATTTGGCGATTCCAGCTAGAATTTGTGTGTGACCAGTTGGTCACGCCGGTGATTTTAGAACGCACGCTGATCACACAGTGGACTACTATCGAATTGCACTTCAATTGCTCGATGGACTCGCGCAAGTCATCGGTGTTAACTGAAATACTTGCGCAGTTCGGTTGTGGCTTGACAAGCCACGTACCTGCGACGATGGTATCGTTAGACACAAGTTGAGCAACTGAATGGGCGTTCAACTAGTGTCGCTTAACTTGCGATTCAATTCGATTTGAGTGGCTGCTTGCAACGGAGGCTCCCATGCGTGTGTCAGATGAGCCGGCCTTGTCCGGCGTCGTCGCGCCATTCGGCGGCAGCGAACACATTTGCCTCATGTACCGAACGGCCGCGGAACAATTTGCCGCAGTCGTGCCCTGGATCCGTTACGGAATCGATCAGGGAGAGCGCTGCATCTATATCGCCGACGACAACGATGTCGGTATCGTTCGCACCCATTTAGCTTCACAGGGTATTCTCGAAGAGACTGCCCACAAACCAGGGGTTTCCATGTTTGCCACGAGCGCGGTGAACTTCGTCCGCAGCAGTTGCATCAACCTGGATGACTTTCTTGCTCACTTCGAAGGCCTGTGTGCCAAAGCACAGCAACGGGGTTCCAAGGTCATTCGGGTAACTTGTGAGATGACTTGGACATTGAATTGCACTAATGGAGTTAAACAACTCAATGAATTCGAGGCTAGGCTCAACAAGGCCTCGAGGCTGCATTTGCGAACGTTGTGCCAATTCAACCTCAATCGTTTCGGGGCGACATTCGTCCGTGAGATAGTTCGCATTCACCCACATATCGTATTCGAAGGGAGAAGTTACTATAATTCGCAATCTGCGTCATCCGATGGACGCATCATCGATGGCGCAACGGAGTTCGACGCCAATGTGCTCTTTCACAGCCCCAGTACGAATAGCCTGGAGTCACACACAACGCATAATAGCGAAATCCGCAATCTGATGCCGACTGCCGGCATTCCAGGAGCAATTCTCAGCGAGGGGCCCGCACGCGCCAACGTCGACCCGCGGCAGGAACCCAATTCCTTACTGTTGGAGTCGATCCCAGCCGGAGTTGTAATAACCGACGGGTCCGGACAGATGACCTACGTAAATGCCCGCGCAGAAAGCATCTTGCGAACGACACGCCGCAAACTGGTTGGGCAGCGATTCGAAACTCAGGGTTGGTGCATCAAGAATATTCATGGTCATTTACTTACGGATGATTGGTTGCCGGAGTCCCGGGTTCGCGACACCGGTCTAGCCAATTTCGACACTCGTTTCGTGTTCGAGTGGGCAGACGAATCACGGACGTATGTATCGGTGAGCGCTGCCCCACTTGGATATGTGGGAGGTCGACCGAGTGGCACGATCTTGCTACTGACGGACATTTCCGAGAGTATCGAAGCCGAAGCTCAAAATCAGAAACAGCAGATGGAATCCTCTCAGTTTCAGAGAATGGAAGCCATTGCGACGCTGGCCGGTGGAATTGCGCACGATTTCAATAATCTACTGGGCGGCATTATGGCTTGCGTTTCGCTCATGGATCTTCAGCTGGGTGAGCGCTTTCGATTTCATGAGGACCTGCAGGAAATTAAGGCACTAGTCGAGCGGGGCGCAGAGCTTACGCGACAATTGCTTGGCTTTGCTCACCGCGGCAAATACGTCCCCGCACCCATAGATCTCAACGCAATCGTGAGTGATCTTAGCGCCTCGTTCTGCCGTACGCGCAAGGATATATGTACGGTTCTCGCTTGTGCGAGTGAAGGTACATTCGTTTCAGCCGACAAGACGCAGATCCAACAATTGCTGGTAAATCTATTGCTCAATGCGCGACAGGCCATGCCCAACGGCGGCACGATCAAGCTCGGGACCGAGAGTGTCTTTCTTTCGAAGTCCGATGTATCCGCGCACGGCGTATCACCGGGTCGTTACATCAGACTGACGGTTACTGATACGGGCGTCGGGATGAGTGAGGATACCTGCAAACGCATCTTCGAGCCCTTTTTCACGACTCGACAATTTGGACAAGGCGCAGGGCTGGGCCTTGCTTCGGTATTCGGAATCGTCAAAAACCACGGTGGGTTCATCACCGTACAGAGCCAACAGGGACAGGGCGCCTCTTTCTCGGTATTTCTTCCTGCTATCGAACCGCATGCCACCAAGCGGCGGCCCATTTCAATCACACCGAAGAGCCCTTGCGGCCCAATTTTGGTCGTCGATGACGAACCCTACATACTGAGGTCCAGCCAGCGTCTGCTCAAAGCAATGGGCTACACGGTATTGACCGCAAAAGGAGGGCGCGAAGCGATTGATATTCTTAAGCAATACCCGAACCAAATTGCCTTGGTAATTCTCGACATGGTAATGCCCGGACTGAACGGCCGCGATACGTTCGAGGCACTGCGCGAGCTCGAAGCAAACGTCAAAGTATTGCTGTGCAGCGGGTACAGTGCCGAAGGCGAAGCCAGCGAGATTATGTTGGGCGGGTGCAATGGGTTCATTCAGAAGCCATTTGATTCGGAGGAGCTGGCGGCAAAGCTTCGGGAGATTTTGTGAGGGGGGACTGGGACTGGGACAGATCCTGGGACTGCTACTGCTGGGGCGGGTTCGGAATCTGCTTGTCTGCTTCGGCTTGCTGGGTCTGCTGACTGCTCGTCTGCTGGCTGGGTCTGCTGGCTGCCGCCTGCCGGGGCGGGTTCGGAATCTGCTTGCCTGCTTCGGCTTGCTGGGTCTGCTGACCACCGCCGGCTTTGGTCAGATTCTGACGCAAACCGAGCAAATACTTTGGCACAGAATTGCTGGTAAGCAGCTCGGCATTGCTTTTCGTCGTCAAGTTCCGGTTGACCGTTACATCGCAGATTTTCTTGCGCCCGCCGCAAAATTGGTAGTTGAAGTGGATGATCGGTCGAATGAACTTCACCGCGCGGCGGATTCGCGCAGGGACCGCAACCTGGGTCGGCTCGGGTATCGCGTGTTGCGGATTCCGGCGGAGCTGGTGCGCGGCAATCTTGCGGACGCCGTGGCGCGCATCGTCGCCGCGCTGCGTGTCGTTACCTGAAGCGTTTTGGTGCAACAGGGCATTGCAGCAGACGGCGCTCCGCGCCGCAGCTGAACGCCGCTCGGTTGGACTCGGCGCGTCGTACATTGTGCCGCAGGTTACGACGCCACGGAGCAATATTTACAATGATACCGGGGGAATTGACTTGGAATCGTACGATGTCAGCCAATCCCCGGCATCGGTTGCATCACTGGCGTATGCGGTTGGTTGTTCGCGAGGTCGTGTTGCTTGAACGTATCCTGCACGATCATTGCTAGTCCACGCGCCTGCTCACCCGCGCGCGCTGACGCCTCGTCAGCGTAACCTGGTATGCTTGCCATGGCCTCGTTTGCATGGGCTTGCGAGGCCTGTGACGCCGCCTGTGACGCCGCCGATTCAGCGTGGTTTATCGCGGACTGGCGTGCAGCCGCTTCTGCAGCCATTCCCATGCCCGTCGCTATTGCGGCGTCACGCATGTCCAAATGTGAATTCTGTTGATAACCGGCCTGCGTTTCCATTTGTAACTGAGCTGTGCGTGCGTTGTTCAGCGCGTCCTCGCCGCAGCTACTAGCGCCGTCGGAGCACTCGAACCCACTCGGGTCAGTAAAGCTCAAGGGGTTGTTCTGCACGTATGAGTATCGATTCAATCCCTGGGGATTGAGCGGGTTGGTCACATACGGGTCGGCGGTGATGAATCTGCGCAGGCTCGCGTCGTAGAGGCGGCCTTTCATGTTGATGAGGCCGAGTTCGGGGTCGTGTTCTTGGCCGGTGCTTTGTTGCCCCCGCGGGTTTGAGGTGAGTCACGGCCGAACGTGCTCACTTCGTTGCGCGCGTTCGGGGACCCCTTAGCCGTGCTCCTAAGCAGCACCGTTGCATCGAGCGCAAACACGTGAACCCGATTTCGGTCAGGAAATTCCCGGTCAGCGCGTGCTGCTTAGTCCGCGCGGCTGGGCTACCCAGTACCGGGTTGCATCGAGTTGGCGCTTTCGCTCGTGGCTGTCTTCCGTGTCCTCGTTGTGCCGTTGCCCACGTTGCGATTGCAACCCGTCCAATCCGCGCAGGAGCGTAAGCCTGCATAAATTTCCTTGCGCACTATACGCCATTGGCGTATAGTGCCTCATGCGCTTCGTCGAGACTCCGATCTTCACGGCGCAGATCGTTGAAGCGTTAGACGACCTGTCATATCGCAAGTTGCAGCTTGCTTTGCTGCTCCGCCCCGAGCAGGGCGTGCTCATTCAGGGTTCCGGCGGGCTCCGCAAATTGCGATGGGCTGGGTCCGGTCGCGGTAAACGAGGCGGTGTGCGCGTGATTTACTTCTGGCATCCCGATGACGAAGTCTTCTACATGCTGTACGTGTATCCCAAGAACGAGAAGTCTGACCTGACGCCGGCGCAAGTTCGCATTTTGCGTCGTCTAGTGGAGGAGCAGTTCAAATGAAAGACATCGAATTCGCGAAGCTCACGAAAAGCATCAAGCAGGCCGGACGCATTCGCCGTGGCGTTCAACGGCCGAGCCGCACTTTCGAATTTGCGCCTGATGACATTAAGGCAATTCGTCAGCGTCTGGGCAAGTCTCAAACAGAGTTTGCATTGCTGATCGGCGTTAGCGCTGCCACTTTGCGCAATTGGGAGCAGGGTCGTCGAAGCCCTGAAGGACCAGCGCGCGCACTGCTCCGAGTCGCGGCAGCACACCCACGAATGGTTGCTCAGGCACTAGCGGGTTAATTACGTTACTATCGCTAGTGTCGTAGGGCTCTGCTTTTCATTAGACGCGCCGTTCCAACTGCCGGATGAACCAGACGGTCGCTACGCGCCCGCAGGTTATCCGGGGCGTTGGACTTGGCGCGTCGCGCGTATCCGAAGTCAATCTCGTCTCCCAAGTGGATTGAGCGTCCGCGTCACCTCTCCTTGGGCGTTCTTCTCGAACGCTTCAAGTTGCCCGCCATACGTATGCCCGCCGGTTTTCTCGACGTTGGCCTTGATCACGTACGAGTAGCCTGCCTTCATGGTCATCGAATAGACAACGTGACCGGTTTTCATATACATGGAACCGGCGTTGAGCTCAGAATGACCGTAGCTCAACGGTGTTTGCACCTCGTGGCAGCCCGGCAATAGGTCAAATGACGTCCCGAGCGAAGACACATCGCGACCGTCTACAAGCTGAACGTAGCCCGAGAGATGGGCCAGCTGCTCGGGAGACACCGGCGGCCCCGTATGCGGATACAGCGGGTATGCCTGCTGCTGGCCAGAGATGCAGGCCGTCAGCGCGATTGCCGCGATTGAAGCTCGAACAACACCACTCAACAGGAATGCTAAGAGGCCGTTTCTCGTATTACATAATATTCGCATTGGACTCCGCTCTCGACTAGTGAGTCGCCTCACCATCCAGGGTCTCGTTTCAGCATTGCGTCAACTTCTTCGTCCGTCATCCACTTGAATTTCTTGACCACAAGGACACGGGCAAGGCGTATGCCCGGAATTCCGCCACCAGCAATTCCAGCGATGAGTGCCGGAACTGCGCCCCAGTTCCAAATTGTCTTGTCGGTGTCGTCAAACCAAGCTGCAATCGTCGGAAGAAATACGTATTCTCGTGGGAATTGCAGCAAAGTCGTCAATCCATCATGCCTGAAGAAGGCAACAAGTGCGGCCACAAGCCACGCCGCCAACGTCACTCCAATCGCAAGGCCACCTAATGTGAGAACTACGAAGACAAGGAGTGCCTTTGGCGGTACCAGGAACCTAAACATTTTTCCGCTCAATTCTGGTCCTGTTACCAGGTCCTAATTACTCCACCAACCAATCCGCTAATGGCGCCACCTCCAACATTAGCGACAATAACTGTCCCAATCCCGACTGGCCCAGTATTTCCCATCACAAAGCCAAAGAATCCGCGCGCACCACCGGATCCAATGACCGGTGCCCACGCAATACCCGAACCGGACAAGCCCTGCGCTCCAATATTGGCAATGCCAGCGTTCGTCACGCCTCCGATTACTCCTAGCATACCACCGCTACCAAAGAACATCGCCCCAGGATTGACTACAGATACAAATCCATTCAGCGCAGCCTGAATTGCGACATCACCCGAATCTTTTCCCTGGACAGCTCCGCTTGTTCCGCCCGAAATCGCACCGCCCAGAAATCTAACTCCAGCCGCTGACAACGCAGCGGCACCTTCTGAAACTGAACCAATTGCTGCTAGTGCACCGCCGGCAAAAATGCCAGCCGTACCCAGCGCTCCACCCGTCGCAGCTACAATATACGCATTTCGCGGCCCAAAAGAGCCGGCGTTGAAGGTGTATTGTTGCATCAACGCCAATCCCGGGGGCAGCCCATTCGAACCCCGATACCCAACCCCACTCGGGGCCGCCGAACTCGGAGTCCCACTGCTTCCCGGTGACCAAGAGGTTCCAGGGTTGTTGGGCGATTGCGGGCCGTTCACCGGATTGGCGATTGCACCAGGCGACACATTACCGGGGCCCGCGACACCTTGTGTGCCTGGTCCGCCTTCAGGGCTCGGCGGCGTTGCAGGCGGACCGCCTTGGCTGACTGGCGCCGACGGGGCGCCATCTGATGGCTGGGCTGGCGCTGATGGCGCAGCCGGGGACGGTGGACTTGGCGGAGATGGAGCTCGCGAACCACCTGGATTGGACGATGAGCTATCCACCCTCGGCGACGTCGAACGATTACCATCGGGCATAATAGTTGGCACGTCAACCCTGCTGTCGGGCGTACTGGGGCTGTTGGGAAAACTGTATGAGCCATCGATATTGCATGTACCGCTGCTGCTCGGACTGTAGCCACTGTTAGTGGGGTTGCTGCCTCCTGTAAATGATGGTGGAACACCCGGGTCTTGATCAGAAAACCCACTCGGGTCCACCAGATTCAACGGATTATTCTGCACATAACTATACCGATTGAGGCCCTGCGGATCGAGCGGGTTGGTCACGAATGGGTCTGGTGTAATGAACCGCCCCACTTTCGGATCATATAGCCGTCCACCCATGTTAATGAGGCCAAGCTCAGCATCATGCTCTTGCCCCGCGAAGCCCGAGTTGATCCCAGTCGAACCAAAGTCCGCCGTGGTGTCGCCGAAGGCTTCGAATTCGCGGGGCTCGCCAACTTGCTCTCCTTTTTCGTTGGTGACTAGAGCGGATGAACCCAGCCGATCACCATGGACGAATTGGGTGCTCCGGGGCGTCAAGTCGTGGTCGGTGACTACGGCCACGAGTTTGCCCCCGCCGTAGATTTTATAGCGGTGGGTGTCGCAGGCGACTGTGCCGCCTGCTGTAGGGGGTGTGGCTCCCTCGCACTCGTACAGGTCGCCCATGTATATTGTCGTCCGTTGAGGACCACGTTTGGCGACGCGTTGGTGCATGGCGTCGTATTCGAGGCTGGTGGCTCTTCCATCGGTGGTGTTGCCGGTTATGACTGAGGGCATGGCAATTCTTTGTCCGTTGTCGACGGCGGTGATTTTCCAATAGTCCCCCATGACGTTGGTTTGATTGGATCGATCAGATACTCCGATTTCCCTGCGCGCGCGGTTCAATTCCTGCGCGCAGTCGCCGGCCATCGGGCGCTGCAGTCCGCGTTGGCTGAGCGCGGCTACACGCCACTACAACACAACGAAGGCACGCAGTTGATTCTGGCCGTGTGCGCCTTCCAGAATCACGATCTCAATCCGCGTGCTGAATCCTCGCAGTGCGAGCAAGTTAACTTGGGGGAATGCGCGCCTCGATTGCGTGATACTCTTGCACTGTACCAGTGGTACACATGTTGGTCCGCGGTGGCCCGCTCACAAATCAAGCGCCGCGATTGGCTGATTCTTTNNAAAGCGGCGCGATTGGCTGATTCTTTTGGGATTGGCGACACGCAGACGGCGGTCATAGGGACCAGCGAGCTCGCACCGCTAACCTGGCAGTAACTCGCTGGACAGCGCCGTTTCGATGGAATTTCATTGGCGCAAGGCGCCGACTTCCCCAAGAAGTTTTCGGAGTAGTACCGAGGTATCAACGTACACGTTCATCGGTCGCGACGTTCTTCTTCCTGCAATTGACTCGAGTTCACAGCCCACTTTGCGGGTTTGTGCCTCGCCGAACGAATCGAAGAAAACGGTACTTTAGGTGGAGATACCCTTACGTTAGGCTCAGTGGCAACAATAGGAACGATGCGCGCTATCGGACGGTTTCGGTCCGTAACGGTGAATTCGGCGCCCTGTTCGACCGCACGCAAATGCTCCGAGAGCCGATCTTTGAGCTCCGCAATCTTTACCGTTCTCATGGCTATATCTAGCCATGAAGGCTTGCTGGCTTCAAGCCTATCGGTTTCCGGGAGCCCCGTGAGGTTCAAGACGGCCAAACTATCGACAAAGTCACTTGTGATGCCCCTCAACCAACCGCACTAAAGTTCCAATGATCCGATTCACTTGGGCAAGCAGCGACTCATCCAACGTGCGAACGTAACCAAACGCCTGCGCCACCTCAAGACACGAAAGACTCTCCCGCATTGAGCCGAGCGCCGTGTGATAACGGGCGGTACGCAGCTCGCCGCGCGAGTACATTCCTTCACCTAGGTTTAGCGCGACGCTGCTAGCAGCACGACGCAGTTGACGACCGAGATCACGGTCCCGACGCTCGATTTGAGCCAAGAGTGGCCGCAATGTACCAACGAATTCAATGACAACCGGATAGATCTTGAGCATTGAGTGCCTCCTGAAAAACACCCGACCCAACGCCGGCGCGCGCAAGGCCGGGTCAAGGCTGCGCAGCACCGCGCAAAGCGCGGCAAGCTGGCGGAGCCAGCGCAGGCCTTGACGCGCCCGAGCACGCCGGTACGATGAAGAATCCCGAACTGAGGCCTTGTCCACCGCGGTCAGAGTGCAGAGCGCAGAGGCAAAGGGGCGAGCGGTGTGTGGATCGGGTTTGGGGGTTGGGGGGCGTGGGAAAACGAACGTCCTGGGTTGCTCCGGCTCCCCACCATCCCCACCCCATTTCACACAAACCACACCGCGCTGACCCTGCACCCTGCACTCTGCGCCCTGATCTCAGTTGAATTCTTAGAACTTTACCCCGATCCCACTCGACACCATCACCATCGGCAACCCGAACCGGTACCGCTGATCACTGACGTAGAGTGCTGCTCGCGGGAGTAAAACTGCGAGTCTGCCGCTCGTGTACCAGAACCAACGCGGTGACAGCGTGACGTTCAAACCCAATCCTAGACTAGGCATCGCGAGCCAGGCCGATGGTGGGACCGGGTTCACTCTCACGGGCAATATCGTGTTCGTGAAAGTGGTAACGTGGGCTAACCCAAGTGCCGCTAGCGGCTGCAATTCCAATCTGTAGCCAACGGGGATCGAGACGGCCATTTCGGCGAACCCACTGAACAAGTGAAGTTGCGAGGTTGCTTGGTTCGCTGCGTAGTTCGCGCCAAACCAGGGAGCGAAAAGGACGAGGCGAGACTCGAATTGCGTGTTCCACTTGAAGCCAATGGCTGCTCCCAGGCCAAAGGCCGCCGTGGGATCTGGAAGTTGCAAGGCCGCGACGACATCGGCACGCAATGTCCAGGGGTAGCGCAATTGTTGGGGTTGTGGGTTGGACGGCTGCATCGGGGGCGTGCGCTGCGGGTTACTAGCTTGCGCCCACTGCGCTACAGTTGGATTCGCTCGCTGCGGCGACGCTCCGACAATGTCCCTTGGCGGTCCAGATTGGGACCCGAATTCGCGGAGACTGGCCCGTAACAACTCGACGGCCCGCAGCGCAAGCAGGCTTGCCGCATCGGTTCCTGCGGGAGTAGCTATCGTGCGGATCGAAGTCTTGCCGGTGACTCGATCACTGATCTTGATGTCGGCGGTCGTGTAGGCTTCATTGCGAACGAACGATACGCTGGCCACGGCTTTGCCCGACTCGGCGCGCTGTGCCAGGTTCTCCGGCGAGACGGCGTCTTCGGCCGTTTGAATCTCCACCTCGAAGCCGTGCATCGTCAGTTCGCCGCGGAGCCGATTGAATGCTTCGTTGAGTGAGGCGTCGGTCTCAGGGGGGCAAACCAAGATTACACGCTGCGCCCAGGCCCACGGCGCGTGCAGTAGTGCAGCACAGAAGCTTGCAACGGCAGCCCAGCGAAGTGACCGAGCGCGAGGCCGCCGACTCCGCAGGTTCATTCGAGTGATTACGTACACACCGTGGGCTAGCGCACTGCGAATACTCAGCGCGCGTCCAAGATCTTGCGGGCGGTCGTTTCGCCGACACCATGCGGATAGTCGATGAGGTATTGACGAGCAGCTGACTTGGCTGCTTCGGTCTGATTGGTGGACATGAGCATGCGAAGCCGTCCGGCCTGGGCTTCGGACACGACGCGCCCCGTCGGTGCTTCCGCCACGCACTGCTCGTACCATCGAAGGGCAGCCATACTGCGACCCTGAGATTCATTCAATGCACCGAGCAGGTAGGCCGCCGCAGGTGCCTCTGCCGGCGCGCGCCGCCGCAGTGCACCCAGAGCCTGTTCTGCCAGCTCAAAATGGCGAGTATAGCGGGCAGCGTCCGCCAATATTCGCACGTCGGCAATGCTGCATTGGTCAAGGCAGGTAGCCACTCCGCGGGCCTCGGCTTCAGCCAGCACCCGACCGAATTCGCCCTTGGCCACCGCGGAGGCCCAGTCCGCGGGCACCGCATGCGCCGGCGCAGCGGGAGCCGCCACAGCCCGCGGTGACGATGTCGACGCCGCGGTGGGCTCCACGATGTCACCCAATTGCGTCTTAGGTCGAGTCGAATCCGCTGCGGCGATCGTGCCACCGGCCGCGTCGCTCGCCTCGTCGATGGGCGAGATGCTCCAACTCGTTTTTCGCCCAACGGCTCGGAAGCGCTGACCCTTCTGCAAAATGGCGGACTCGCCCGAACGCTGCCCGTCGATGTGAAGTGAGCCCTGATACAACTCGACGGTCAGAGCTTCACTAGCCGGATCCCAATCCGTTTGAAATCGAGTGCCGACAACCGAAATCTCGAACGGACCTGCTAGCACCTTCCAATTGGAACCGGAACCGTGCACGACATTCGTCATCGCGCGACCCCGCTCGAGGACGAGGGTAGCGCCGCGCGCCGTCAGTTGTTGGACGCGCAAACGCGCTGTTGGTGCAAGCTCAACGGATGATCCATCCGTAAACCTCATTTTTGCGGAGGTCTCCGCAGGAGCTACGACGTAGCTCGGGTTGCTGAGGTCTGCCCCATCGACTTTGAATGCGACGGCCTTGTTGGCGGGCCGCGCGAATGTCAACCAGAGGCCGCCGATCAATACAGCGACCCCTGCTGCAATCAGTGCGGTGCCGCGCCAGCGAGCATGCCCGATCCCAGATTTTCTCAGCACGCTCACACTACGCAGGAGCCGCTCGAAACCGAACTTTTCCCAATTCGGAGGCGATACGTCGGCAGCCGCATTGCGCAGTAATTTTCCGATGGCAAGCGCCTGCGCGTCTTCACCTTTTCGCTCATGCGAGGTCATGACTCATTGCCCCCTAGATACTTCAAAAAATCACACAATGTCGGCTCCCGCGAAGCCAACAGCAAAACTCGAGTTCGACCTCGCGCTACATCGCGTTTGGCCGTGGCATCGGAAGTTCCCATTGCAATTGCAATTTCCGATACCGTGAGATCTTCGACGTAACGAAGAATGAATGCGGTGCGAGGTCGCTCCGAGACCTGATCCAACACGCGCCTGAGTGCCGACAACAGATCGCCTTGCCCTACATCAGGCAATTGGCGCTCATCGGAATCTGGACCGCTTTCTTTAAAAATGTTGAGCCACTTCGAACGCCTACCTCGCGTTCGCCTTTCGAAGGCGGCAATGCGAACAGCGGAACCGAGAAGGTAAGCTTTGAGCGAGGAAGGATTCTGCAAACGACCCGCGCAACGGAAGAAACTGATGAAGACGTCCTGAATGAGATCTTCTATGGAGTGGTCGGGCCCCAAAGCCGAAAATAATGTCGACCTGACTGCACTTGAGTAACGGTTCCAGATAATTTCCAGAGCCGCGTGATCACCCTGAGCTACCGAAGTCACCAATTCCGCGTCGCTGAAGCGCTCTTTCGGAAAGGGGTGAACGTTCGACCACTGTGAGTCGGGGCGCGCAGCGGTGGCCATTGCATCACTAGTTGCCGCTCCCTCATGCAGCTGGTCAAAGTTCTTATTTTCTGGCACAGCGTCGCGCATAAAACATAGCACGGCATTGTGGGGTAAGCTGCCCATTGAACGCAGTGTATTCGGCAGTGTGCCTTGACGGGCCGTCGTCCGATGGGAACTTCCATTACTTCTGCGGCCAAAATGCGTAGGAGTCGCCCTTGATGAAGAATCGATTCTCGTGCCGCCCATTGTGGAAACTGATACCCGCATTGTCCCTGATTGGCTGCGGCAATATCGTTCTGCAAACGACTTCAGAACCAGAACAAAACTCTAACCTGCTCAATTCCGACGCCGGTGTAGTGAGTGATACTTTTTTTGTCTCGGGTCCAACTCTGTTCGACCCCTGCGGTAAACCGGTAATCCTGCGCGGCGTCAATGAGATGGTGACATTCGTTCCGGATGGCAAAGACGGCAACCCATACTTCGACGACATAGTTACGACCGGCGCCAACTCGGTTCGCATCTACTGGCGCACGACCGATACGGCGGACGAGCTCGACCGACTATTGTCCAACGCGGAGACGCACAAGTTGATTCCGATCATCTACGTGTTCAACTACCCAGGTCCGACCACGCCGAGTAGTTCCACGTCGGTATCCCAAGCGGCGAAGTTCTGGACGCAACAGGATATCATCCCAATCGTACTCAAACATCAGCAATGGCTCATTATTGCGTTGCGTGAGAGGGACCTGGCGGCGATAGAAACGCCAAGTGAGTGGGCGTCAAATTTCGATGCTGCCGTCCTACAAATCCGTCAAGCATCGATCAACGTTCCGCTCGCTATCGACGCACCTGCCATCGCGACAACTTATGGGGCAGACATTGATACTCTCACGCGTACCGGAGCAATTCGCATTGCGAACGACCCACGGCAGAATTTGCTTCTCAGTACCAACGCTTGGTGGCAGGCTGACACCCCTGAGACGATCACGAGCAAGATTGCGGCGGCTGCGGATGCAGCCTTGCCTCTCTTGATCGGCGAATTCTCGGTCTATGCACAGCCCCCTTACTCGCCCTGTTCGAACGTCATGTTTGAGTATTCAACGTTACTGCAGGTTGCAGAAGCCACACACATGGGGTGGGAAGCCTGGTCCTGGGGCGCCGTTACCAATCAAAACTGCAACTCTCTCGATATGACCAACAGCGGCAGTTCAGCTAGATTTTCAGTTTGGGGACAAGACGTAGCCTTGTCGAACACCAACAGCATCCACAACACCTCCGTGCCTGCCAATTTCACTCCCGGCCGCGGCTGTCAGTGATCAGCCGAAGGCAGTAGCTGAAGCCGCGGTCAGCCAGCAGTAGACGAAAGTGTTCTTTATCGGCAGGCGTTCTCAGTGCGGCGCGTCCTAACCCGCGCTCAGGGAGGTCCTCCCATGCCAGGAGGAGGCCCACCCATTCCAGGTGGCCCACCCATTCCCGGAGGGCCGCCCATTGCTGGCGGGCTGCTGGGGGCGTTCTTGTCCTTCTTCTTCTCGTCGGGCTTCTGAAACTTCTCGACGTCGGCGGTACCCCAATCAGCCGCGTAGGAGCTGATCGCGAAGGCCTCGTTGCTGCCGTCAGCCATCACCCAGCGATTGGATGACTCGGCGGTCTTACCGAACTTTACGACCTTGTGCGCGCCGTCCTCGAGCACGAATGTCACGGTTGCCGAGGGCGTTTCGAGGCCCGTGTCAACGGGGCCCTTGTTTTGTGCGAAATCAACGGCATTTAGATCCTTGTAAGCGCGGATCATGTCGTCGATTTTACCCGAATCTAGGCGAGCAATCGGGGCCAGTGCGCCAGCCTTTCCCTTGCGGAACTTCGCGGACCAACCAGCCTTTTTGTCCTTGTCGGAATCGCTAGCCTTCTTGTCCTTGTCGGCTTCCTTCTTCTTATCGGCTTCGCTCAACTTGGCAAAAACGAAAGCTCCGTGCTCGTTGGTGATTTCAACGCTCTTGACCTTCGATTCCTCGAATTTCAAGAGGCTCATGTCACGCCATTGCTTCGCTTCACGGGTGTAAAGGTAGCTCGAGTAACCTTTGACACCGAAGACCCCGGTCTTGCCGCCTAAGCGAACCATTTGTCCGCGGCTGCCACCGTGACCAAAGTACATGTCCGCGATTGTCTCGGTGCCTTTGCTGAAAACGGCGTGCACCGCGCCACTATCGTTGACCCCGTACTGAGCGTAAGTGTCCGCCGAATCGCTGATGACTTCGTTCAATGTTAGCGACTTCAAGTTGTCCAAAATCGAATCGACGTTGGACGTATTAGCCTTGGCATTGACGGGCTCTGTCAGCTTCCACTCGTTGTTTTCCTTCTTCAGGACAACCTTACTGCCCTTGCCCGCGTCTCCCGCGGGTTGCTCAATGGCAATTTGGTCTACCTGCTTGGACTGTTCCTCGGCAACGCCAAACTTCGGTAGCTGACTCTTGGAGGACTGCAGCGTGTACGTAGCTTCTTCGCGCTTCTCCGAGCGATTCTGCAGGTACAACGCGCCCCCAAGCCCCAGCAAGATCACCACTGCGACTCCAAGTTTTCTTTCTGAACTCATGGCCATGATCGTGTTCCTCGGCAAGGCGGCGGGCGATCGGCGCTGTGACCAATGCCCAACCGGTTTACCCGTATCAGTTGTGATTAGGCAGCACGGCGAACCCTCAAGCTGCCGCGTTGACGCCAGCGCCAGATTCCGAACAGGGCGAACAGAACGGGCACGCCCAAGGTAAGCGTCCATTGCACGGAATTCTGGAGACTTTGGCGCTTGGAGCGGAATTCCTCGTCCATCCGCTTCATGGTGGCTTCGTCGGCGTCGGCCGGCACATTGACCTTGCCGAGGCTCGAATAAGTCAGGTTGGGATCGCCGATAATCTTCGCGCTGGCTTCGATTAGGTCGGAATCCCCCGTCATCCAGTCGAGCGTGTTCTTCACCGACACGATTGTGTTCATCAAGTAGCGTTCGGCATAAGGCTGTGCGACTTGCTGCAGCAGCTGATCGCCACCGACGGCGCCCATCATTTGGAATTGCCCGCCCATTTCCTGGCCATTGCCTGCGTAAGCAAACGGGTTCGTAATGAATTCGCTCGACGCTACGACCAGCACGCGTGAGTCTTGCTCCGAGCGCTCGGGAACGGGAATGCTCTCATCCTTGGCTTCGGCAAATGCGCTCTTGAGCTTGCCCTTGGCATACGCCGCAACCGCTTGCTGCTTGAAGGGAGGCTTTGGCTTCCAGTCAGACTTGAGCTTCAAGTCAACCGTGTCACCGGTGGTAACGGTGGACTGCGCTGTCGTGCGCGCAACTACCTTCAACTCGACATCCATGGGTTGCTTGTTGCGAATGAGCTCGACGCTCGAAGGGAACGGGAAGGATAGTTCCGGGATCCGGAAGAAACCCGCGAAAGACGTGTCGAGAAGTTTCTCTTTCTCGTCGGCACGCGGGTCGTC
Organism: Myxococcales bacterium; assembly: GCA_003154095.1. Taxonomy (GTDB): domain Bacteria; phylum Myxococcota_A; class Polyangia; order Polyangiales; family Polyangiaceae; genus FEN-1139. Next base: position 27,202 of record PMCK01000397.1, read on the forward strand.
GACGATTCGAGCAATTGCGGGGTGCCGAATCGATACGAACTGGCCAGTTCCGGTGGGGACGATGAAGCTGAACTGCGCCCCGTAGTCCATGACGACATCTTTCTTGATGTCGATGCCGTAACCCTGGGTCAGCTTTTCGAGCCCGTGTAGGTCCAGCGTGGCTTCCATGCTGGCATCTTGGGGCTTGAGGGTGACCGCTGACGCGTAAACTACGAGAGACTTGTTGCCGCGCATCAGGAACTGGTCGATACGTCGTAATTCCTTGTCCGAAAAATTCTTACGCGGTTGAGTGATAATGAGGCCGACCAGGTCCTTTTGAATCTCCTCGTTGCCGTCTTTCAGATCGACATCGGCAAACGTGTAGAACGGGAAATTACTGGTCAAGATAGTCTGCAGATTCGGCGAATTCCTTTGACCGTGGCGAGCGAGCAGGTTGTTGTCGGTAAGCTTGATCTCGTCCTTGTTTGAAATGACGCCGATCTGGTGCTTCAAGTTCTCGGCTCGGTCGCGGACTTCGCGAATCTTGTTTGTGATCCAGAATTCGAGCCCGGTGTTCATACCCGGGGCCATTTGTGGAATCACTTCTTTTTCACTGCCGTACTTGAGCACGATGCCCATGTAGCCCTGAGCAATTTCCGCCTTGTCGCCGCTCGCCGCATTGGCGTCAATCGACGTCATGGGCTCAAGTCCGGCGTCTTTGGCGCGCTGCCGCAGTTCGTCCGTATTCGCCTCGATGAGGGTGAACTTGAACTTGCTGCCGCCCGCTCGCTGGTACTCCTTCAAGAGGTCGGTCAAGTCGCGAACGAACATGTCCAGCTGTGCCAGACCGCGGGTTACGTAGGCGTCGATTTGGATGGGTTCCTTGAGGTTACGTACCAGGCGACCACTACCCACGCTCAGCGTATAGCGCTTGGCGTAAGTCGTATCGACACGTCCGTAGGCGCCAGCCGACAGCACATTGACCGCGATTGCAATCGCGGACACAACCACCAAATACAATCCCGTTTGGGTCGCAACCGACCGCTTTCTTTCTTGCGTCGCCATAGTCAAACCCACCTGCGCCGCTCGAGGGCGCGGAATGCCATCACCAACGCCAGCACCATGGCCGACAAGAAGAATATGACGTCACGCGTGTCGATCAGGCCTCGCGAGAAACCGTCGAGGCGTGACTGAAAGCTCACGTACATCAGGGCGTTAGCCAACCATTCCTTGTCAACGTGTTCTGCCGCGCTCCCGATGAACCAAAGTACGACCAACACGAAGAACGTGATGAAGAACGCAACGGCCTGGCTGTCCGTCAACGAGCTTATTAGAAGGCCGATTGCCACGGCGGTGCAGCTGAACAGCACAAGTCCCACATAGCCGCTGAAGACCGGTCCCATATCGAGGGGGCCGAGATTCCAGGGAGCCCAGAACATGGCTAGCGGGTAAAGTGCGGTGGCAAGCACGAGAATCAGAACGAGCCCGAGCGCACCGAAGTACTTGCCGAGAATCACATCGCTGTCCTTGACCGGCAACGTGATCAGCATCTCAAGCGTGCCGCTGCGCTTCTCTTCTGCCATCGAGCGCATTGTCACTACCGGCACGATCAGCATAGCCAGGGCAACGGGCATGTACTGGAACAGCAGGTGCACGCTCGCCCGGTCAACCTTCCAAAAGCCGCCGACCCAGAATACCGCTAGACCCAGCAGCAAGAACGTGAGGCAGATGACCACATAGGCCAACGGGGAATCAAAATATGAGCGAAATTCACGTTTCGCGATTGTCATCATCGGCGACATCCATCACTCCTTGTCGTCGGAATTTTCAGCCGAGTCGTCATCATCTTCGTCATCATCGATCACGGGCCGTCCGCGGTCGAGTTCCTCATCGCCACGCGTCAGTTCACGAAACACGGCGTCCAGACTCTGCGCGTCGCGGCGTAACTCGAGCAGTGTCCAGCCTTTTTGCACCATCAGCCGATACAACTCCGCGCGCAAGTCGCTATCTTGTGCGCCGGATAGCTCAAAGCGATGAGCCTTTTCGTCGGTGGGCAATTCTTTCGAACCGCGTACGCCCTTGAGGGCGTCGAGGGCCCCCTGCAATTCGCGGGCGCTCGGAGGCTTGTGCGACCCCTCCGCCACCTTTTCGTCAACGGCGACCACATACCGCACGCGGCCCGTCGTTGAGCGAATCTCGTCGAGGGCGCCGTCGGCGACGACGCGACCCTTGCTGACGATAATGGCGCGCGCGCAGGAATCTTCGACTTCCGCCAAGTTGTGCGTCGATAGAAGAATCGTCCGATTCTCTCCGATATCCTTGATATAGCGGAGTACCTCGGCTTTTTCGTTCGGGTCAAGATCGCTCGTCGGCTCATCCAGAATGAGAATGGGCGGATCGTGGATGAGCGCCTGCCCGAGACCCACGCGTTGACGGTAGCCGTGGGACAAGTGCGCGATTTGTTTGGTCAGTGTTTGGGCCAACCCGCACACCTCGATGACCTTGCTCAGCCGGCTCTTGAAGGTGCTTTCGTCCATCCCTCGCACCTGAGCCGCGAACAGCAGGTACTCCTGCACGCTCATGTCGCTGTATAGCGGCGCGCGCTGGGGCAGGTAGCCGAGACTGCGCCTTACAGCCAAGGGATCTTCGAATACGTCGAACCCGTGAACTGTGGCTGTCCCTGCCGTGGGAGCCAGAAAGCAGGTTAGGACGCGCATCGTGGTGGACTTGCCGGCACCATTGGGACCGAGAAATCCAACGACCTCGCCACGCGTCACGTCGAAGGTTACGTTGTCTAGCGCACGATTGGACCCGAATTGCTTCGTTAGCCCACTCGCGCTTATCATGACGTCACTAGTCATCCGAACTCCAGACAGAAGATAGAGAGGAGAGGGACCAATTGTTCCCCCGAGTCCGTGGGACCCGAGGGTTGCCCTTGGGCGCGGCATCCTAGCCACGGTCAGATCCCTGTCAACCCGCGAATCCAACCCGCGACAAAGTGCCACCAGGCGCGGGAACAACCGCTGAGATGGCGCGATATTCCCAGACATCGATGAATTTCGGCGCGTACCCGGTAAATCGTGCGCCCCGGGTCCAGGGGTGTACCCGTGCCGTCAAACCATAAAAATTCACCGGCGATGCGGCCCTAGGACCCGAATGCTAGTTCGCCCTGGTCGGTTAGAGTCACGCTAATGGTCTGGCCCGCAGTGTAACGTCCGCTCAGAAGTGCCTCGGCCAAGGGATCTTGAATCAGCCGAGCCATGACCCGCTTGAGCGGCCGCGCTCCGAGGCCCGGGTCGTAGCCGAGTTCAACGAGCTTTTCGACCACCGCGGGTGCAACCTCTATCGACAATTGTTGATCGGCTACCAAGCGCTGGAGCAGCCGCAGTTGGATTTGAGCGATTTGGCGTAGCCCGTCGCGCGTCAGCGGTCGGAACACGACGACATCGTCAATTCGATTCAGCAGCTCGGGACGGAAGAATTTTCGAAGGTCGTCGAGCAACTCATCTTTCAATGCAAGAATCGAGAACTCCGATTCGAGGCCGGCATCGGCTGCGATCAAGATGCGTTCTGACCCGATGTTGCTCGTCAGGATAACCACGGTATTCGAAAAATCAGCGAGCCTGCCGCGACCATCCGTCAGCCTGCCATCATCGAGCACTTGCAGTAACAAGTTGAAAACGTCGGCGTGTGCCTTNNGTGAGAAAGCCCCCTTGCTCGCTGTCGGCGTAGCCGGGCGGCGCGCCCACGAGTCGCTGCGCCATGTGTCGTTCCATGAATTCACTCATGTCGAGACGGGTGAGCGCTTGCTCATCGTCAAAGAGGAATTCAGCCAGGGATTTCCCGAGTTCTGTCTTGCCGACACCGCTCGGCCCGAGGAAAAGAAAGCTCCCAATCGGTCGCTTGGTATCGCGCAGGCCCACGCGGCCGCGCCGCACGGCCCTTGCCACCGCGTGAACGGCTTCTGTTTGCCCAACTACGCGCTGCCCGAGCCGCTCCTCCATCGATAAGAGCTTCTTGGCTTCCGCTTCGAGCATTTTGGCCACAGGAATTCCGGTCCACTGCGCTAGGCACCGAGCCACGTCTTGCTCGCGCAGCGACGGACGCGCCGCTTCGGCGGGCCCTGCCTGAGCCTCGGCCTTCGAGAGTCGTTCTTTCAAAGGAGGAATGATCGAATGCTCGAGTTCCCCGACGCGTGCCCAATTCTTATCCGCTTGAGCCTGGGCAAGGTCCGCCAAGGNNCAGCAACATGGCCTGGCTGTCTGCATCTTGACCTGAAGTAAGCGATTGGATCTGCGCGCGAAGCGCGATAAGCCTTTGAATTGCGTCTTCGTCCTCGGGTTTGAGACCGTCGGTTTCAACACGACGCGTGGCGGCAGATTCATCGAGTAAATCGATGGCGGACTCCGGCAGGAAGCGATCCTGCAGGTAACGCTTGGCGAGGCGCACGCAGGTGCCAATCGCGCT
>PMCK01000397.1:31656-38851 GCA_003154095.1 Myxococcales bacterium
TCGCGCTCCTGCAGTTTGCGGCGACCCTCGGGGGTGACCGAGCCGAGTAGACGGACCTCGTCCTGATCGAGATTGGCCCTGAGCACCTCTCCGACGCCACCGCTGTTCTGCCCCGGGGCGAAGAGTTGATCGAGGCTTTGCACGAACAGAACGGTGACCCCTTTCTGAGCGCGCAGCTGAGTCAAGAGTTGCCGGGTTCGCTCCTCGACGTCACTGCGCAGCCGGGCGCCCGCCACAAGCGCGGCCAAGTCGAGTTCCAGTAGGCGCGCGTTTGCTAGTGACGTCGGAACGTCACCGTCGGCAATGCAGCGCGCCAAAGCGGCTACCAAAGCGCGTTTGCCGACGCCGGGTTCCGCAATCAAGAGTGGTTGACTCTTGGTGCGGCGCTCGAGGACAGTCAACAAACGTCTGAGCTCGGTATGTCGGCCAATCGTGGGATCGAGAGCGCCCTTGCGTGCTTGCTCGACCCAGTCGCGTGTGAAGCTCGAAGAATTAGCGGATTGCACCAAAGCTGGAGCGCGACGCAATATCGCGTAATGCGGACGGAGCGATCCAGGCATGACACCATGCGCAACCAGTAACTCCCCCGCGGGACCGCGGATCTCTTGACTGAGTGCATCGAGGAGCGCGTCGAGCCCGACCTGGGCGCTGCGTTGCCGATCGGCATTGCGCTCGGCACGCTCGAGCAGATCCAGCATCGACTCCGCGAGGCAGGCTGGCTCGTTACCGGTAGGCAAATTCTGCAATGCCCGATTGGCAGCCGCGCTCAACTCGATGACGTCAACGCCGGCCGCACGCAAAACTTCGACCACAGAAGGTGCGCGTTCGAGCAGCCGCACCAGTAGGTGCAAGGGTAGAACTTCATTGTGCTTGCGATCGTCTGCCAGGGCCTGCGCCCCGGAGACTTGGGCTTTCGCTTCCGCCGTGTAGCGGCTAAGCGACAAAGTAGAAGGAGCTTCACGTCCGGCCATCGGTTCCCCGAAGGTACCGCATTTGCCGCCAGGTTGCGACATTTGCGCTCGAATGTCGTGGGTTGCTGGTTTTTGTTTGCTGGTTGCTGGTAAGACATCCGGCGTTTGGTTACCAACGAATCCAAACTCCCAACGGCCGACAACCAGCAACCAGCAACCAGCAACCAGCAACCAGCAACCAGCAACCAGCAACCATGGTGACATTAGTCGATCTTCCGCCCGCCTTGATTACGACTGTCGCAATCGTGCTGGGCCTGGTGCTCGGCAGTTTTCTCAATGTTGTCATCTATCGCGTGCCTCGAGGCACGAGTCTGGTCTGGCCCGGCTCGAGTTGCCCCGCTTGCGGAAAGGCTATTGCGGCCTACGACAACATCCCGGTCCTCTCGTGGTTGTTCTTGCTCGGGCGCGCGCGCTGCTGCAAGGCCCGCATCTCGTCGCGCTATCCGTTGGTCGAAGCGATTGCCGGCCTTTACGCGTGGTCGCTCGTGACGATGGTCGTGGGCGATTTGCCCCCCGATACACTCTGGTGGCGTTTGATTATTATTTTTGTCTTACACCTGAGTTTGGGCCTGGGCCTCGTCGCGGCGGCATTTATCGACCTCGAACATATGATACTGCCCGATGGGATTACACTCGGGGGAACCGTAATCGGCGTTGTGACTGCGGCGATACGCCCGGGCATGGACATCAAGAGTTCCCTATTGGGTGCTGCCCTCGGTTTCGTTGGCATTTGGTTGCCGTTCGACGTCCTGTATCGAAAAATTCGGGGCAAGGTGGGCATGGGTCTAGGCGACGCTAAGTTAGTAATGCTGGCGGGCGCTTGGTTTGGTTGGCAAGGCGCCCTGTTCGCGCTACTCGCCGGCTCCGTCCAAGGTACCTTTGCAATGATTGCAGTATTAGTCGCCCGCGGGCGTATCGATGAACCCGACGCTGTCGTTCAAGAACGAAGGGAACGCCTGGAGGAAGTCCAGCGCGCGGCAACAATCGAGGAGCGGGAAAGACTGGCACAGGAAATTGCGGCCGATCCCGTTTTGGCACAGCTCCCCTCCGAACAGCTAGGTTCAGCGAAGTTCGCCTTCGGACCGTTCCTGGCGTTATCGATCATCGAATTTCAGTTGCTATCCGCCACAGGATTTTATCGAAACTGGGCCAACCTATGAGCGAGTCTAGTCGGGCAGGCATTGCCAGCGATGTCTGGACGATACGACGGCTCCTGACTTGGGCTACGGAAGACTTTCAGCGCAGGGGCATTGAATCACCGCGGCTGGAAGCGGAGCTCTTGCTTGGCCATGCGCTTGGAATGAAGCGCATCGATTTGATATTACAATTTGGCATAGTCCTTTCAGCGGGTGAACTGGATCGGATCCGCGAACTATTGCGCAGGCGTCGCTCGTCAGAACCGTCGGCTTACCTATTGGGGCAGCGCGAGTTCTACGGGATTCCAATCCGCGTCGATCGACGGGTACTCATTCCTCGGCCCGACACCGAGACTCTCGTGCAAGTGGCGATCGAGCGAAGCCGCCCGCGTTCGGCGCATGGCCGCGCTCTCGATCTTTGCACGGGGTCCGGTTGCGTCGCAATTGCCCTCGCCAAGCATCGAACCGGCTGGTCCATGCTCGGGACAGATATCTCCGACGAGGCTTTGCAGGTCGCAGAGGACAATGCACTTCGCGTCGGAAATATCTGGGGCCTCGGGTGGCTGCGCAGTGACCTTTTTGCGGAAATACCCACCCAGCGATTCGATCTAATCACGGCTAATCCGCCCTATATTCCAACTGATGAGCTCTCTACGCTCGACGCCACGATCCGAAATTTCGAACCCCAGTTGGCGCTCGACGGCGGCCCCGACGGCCTTCACATCATTCGCCGCATCGTTCACGAAGCACCCGAGTGGCTAGAGCCGGACGGAATAGTCGCCATTGAGATTGCATTCAACCAAGCCGCAGCCGTGACAGGGCTACTGAACGCACGCGGCTTCGTAGACGTAGCGTGCAATAAAGACTACGGCGGGCGTGACAGAGTCGTTAGTGCGAGGTGGGCAAAGAGTGGCTGATCGCGCGGTTGAAGCGAACTCAGAATGGCTATCAGCTATCAGCTTTCAGCTAGTCGCGGCCCTTCGGGCCCGCTTTTTATCTGGAGAAAGACCGGCGCCGTTCGACGACGCCCGACAGCTGATAGCTGATAGCTGACAGCCGACAGCTGGAATCTACGGCCCCGTATAAAACGCCGCACGCAGACCCAGGTACATAACGTTTGCTCGCAGACTACTACTGAAGATCTGACGATACCCGAGCGCTGGTCCAAACGCGAATCCGCCCAAGCGGAGGGATTCGTGGAACACTTCGAGGCCGGCTAAGCCAATGGAGCCTCCGTCTGCGCTCTGGACGCCGTTGTAAGTCATATTCATTCCGCCAATGCCAAAATCCATCGCAACACCGAGATCGCGCCAGGCGCTACCTAAGGACCACGCGGGATAGAATTCCGTTCGCAGGGTGAATGCATAGCCCGAAGCCGTCAACGCCTTGCGCTTTACGCCGATACCTTCGGCACCGACGGCAAAGCTAAACCAGTCGCGCAGCGCGCCGCCAATCCAAAAACCATAATCCGAACCCAGGGCTCCGTGAGTGCTCGACAGATAGCGCGGGTCATCGATCTTGCTCGCCTCGTTGGGATAGCCGCGCACCCAGCCCAAAGCGGGCGCTAGCCGTAAACCGAGCGTCACGTCTGCGCGACGGGTCGCCTTGGGACCGTTGAATCCGCCATCCCATTGGTCTTTGGATGCTTGAGCGTACAGGGGCGACGGTGTCGCGAGTAGCGCCAGCGCCAGCAGCGATTTCCGGAAGTGCACGAGTCGTTTTGTCGTCGACTCTGGGCTCCGGGTCAAGCGAGAGGCGACTATCGTCCCCGAAAAGTGGTCCTGGCTCGTGGGAACGTGGCATTCAGTACCGATGTTCCGCTGGCAAAGTCTGCAGCCCGCTTTGCTCGGGATTGGGGTCGTGCTCGCCGCGAGCGGCTGCGACGACCTTTGGCACAAGGTTACCGGTCGTGGACTCTCGAGGGGTGGGGACCAAAATGACGAGGTCGGCGCGCAAGCGCCAGCGCCGAACGGCCCTAAACTTGGGGCATTAGCCGACCTTGCACCCGTATTTGAGAAGCCTCAGCGAGAGTCACGCAGAATTGGCTGGCTGCACGCCGGTGGCCAGGTCGCTAGGTCCAACCAACCGGTTTCGAAACAGAATTGCCCGGAAGGCTGGTACTCGATCTATCCGCGGGGCTTCGTGTGCCTCGGCCAGGGCGCCACCATCGATCTCAACCACCCCACGCTTTCGGCGATGAGCCTTTCGCCGAAACTAAACGAACCACTGCCCTACCCGTATGCGCAGGCGCGAGTCACAACTGAAGTCTTTGCGCCGAACAATGAGCCGGACGATGGGGTCCATTCCATCGCTCGACTGCGCCCCCTTTCAACCTTCGCTGTCGTCGGGTCCTGGCAGGCTTTGGACGAAACCGATCAACGTCAAAAGCTAGCGCTCATGACGCAAGGCACATTCGTTCGAGTGGACGACGTCAAAGCCGCCAAGCCGCCGCCCAAGCGCAGCGTCCAGATCGACGGCAGCCGATACAGCGTGCCGCTCGGATTCGTCATTGGCGAACGCGCACGCCTGTGGAAACTCAGCGGCGAAGAAGCCACACCTGGCAACACGCTTTCGTCCGACGCGATCCTATCGCTCGGACACAAAACGCGCACGCTCGGCGACGCACACTACTCTGCGCTCGAAGACGGCAACTGGGTTCAACAAACGGACATCGTCGCCATCCGCCGCCGCAACGATTGGCCCAGCTTCGCCAATGGCAACCGTCATTGGGTCGACGTCGACCTTCAGCAAGGCACCATCGTCCTGTACGAAGGCGAACGACCCACTTTCGCCGCGCTAACGCTGGCGGTTCCCAAAAACAAGGCCGGCTACACCACTGGCGCGACTGTTGTTTTGGCCAAATACGTCACGGACAAGACACTCGACCCCAAGACACTCGACTCCAGTCACGAAGTTTACGACGTGCCCTGGGTCGTCGAACTCGCGAACGGCCTACGCCTCCACGGCGCATTCCGCCAAGATCGCCACTCGACAGTGAACTCACCCCGCGTCGAGCTAGCCCCCGAAGACGCGCAACGCGTCTGGGCCTGGGTCGACCCGCAACTACCCGCGGGATGGCACGCGGTAACGGCATCGAGTGACGCGAGTCGACGGACGGATGTGTTGGTGAGGTGAAGGTCTCGGCTGACTGCTTCAGCTTCTGCGGGCAGCCTCGACTGGCCTCTTCGGCTGGCGGCCTCGGCTTTCTGTGTCTGCTTCCGCTTTCTGCTGACGATTTCGACCTGGAACGCTCAGACACGAAAGACTCGGACATTTCGGAACGGTGCTGCCAAACGCTCGATATCGTCTTCGTCGCCTGTGGCGATGACGGCGGAATCAAATTCCAATGCCGTTGCGACAACGAACGCGTCGACAGCGTGCCGGGACGAAAGCTTACCCTTATGCAGAATCTCACCCGCTCGTTGGGAAATGACCCGGGTCAAGTCGCAGACTGCGATACCCCGACCAAGAAGTAGTCGGTTGATTGCAGCGTCAAAGCGCGAACCGCGGCAGACTTCGGCCAGAACTGGTGAGGGGACACGCACCAAAGCGCGGCGCTCACATGCGGTTGCCAGTATTGCACGTGCACGTTCAGCGAGTACGCCACGCTCCCTCGCACGGGCCAGGGCATTGATGGCTTCAGAGTCGAGAATCAGCGCTTCGGCCATGCACGCCTTGCCTTGGCTAGCTGGGAGGCCGGCACCGGACCATGCAACTCATCGAGCTCACCGAGGAACGCCTGCAGATGTTCGCGTTCAAGTTCGTGCACCATGGCCCGCGCGACAAATCCCGACAGGCCGCGGGCACCGACGCGGCGGCGCACGGCAGTGGCAAGGTCCATAGGTATGCTCACGGAGAGCTTGGCGGCGGTTTGAGGCATCCCAATTCCTACCATGGTAGGAATCAGAGCGCAACACGCAGGAGCCAGCGTCGTCTTTCCAATCCAGGAATTTTGCGGCGAGCGCATGGCACGCCTGCGGGACCCGTTCGGTCATCTGTGGATTCTCAGCCAGCGCATCGAGGAACTTTCGACCGAGGAGAAGCAAAGGCGCAGGGACGCCCTGCTTGCCCAATTCGCCTTGCGGGGTAACGCGCGAGACCGTTCGTCGGACGTGTCCAAGCCGAATAGGCCGCACGGATTCGACTTCCGACACGTCAAGGCTCTGCGTCCCGGTTGTCCAACCGAAAATCCCAGCGGCGCCCAGCTGGACTATCGCGTATACTGCAGAACCAACGAGGTATCTTAATGCGAATGTCTCGAGCGGCCTGGTTTACTCCGGCTCTTTTGGCCTCATTCCAGTTCTTTGCCTGCAGCGCGGCCCCAATCAGCACCGGCACGTCCCCCAGTAACACCGGTAACACCGGTAACAGCGGCACCGGAAGCGGCGGCACGGGAAGTGGTACGGGGTACGACCCCAACGCAACGACAGTCCTGCCTACCCCCGCCGGGTGCGGCAACGGTGAGCTAACGGACGACGAAGCCTGCGATGATGGCAATAAGACTTCAGGCGACGGTTGCGCTGCCGATTGCCGCGCGGTCGAGGTGGGCTTCTCCTGCGCGACTGCCGGCACGCCCTGTATGCCCATTGCGGTGTGTGGTGACGGCGTGCTTGTTTCGCCCGAGTTCTGTGACGACGCCAACACCGATGCTGGAGACGGTTGCTCCCCCACCTGCAAGTACGAGGCAGGTTGGAAGTGCGAAGGAAGCCCGAGCACTTGTTCTCACACGGTCTGCGGTGACGGCACCACTGAGGGCGCTGAGACCTGTGAGGACGGCAATGCCATGCCCTTCGATGGCTGCTCTACCCTCTGTCAAAACGAGCCAAAGTGTACGGTGGGTTCGGGTTGCACCTCTAGCTGCGGCGATGGCGTCGTCGTCAACGAGGATTGCGACGACGGTAACAACATCGACGGCGATGGTTGCAGCAAAGACTGCAAGGTCGAAGACGGCTACGTCTGCAAAGCCCCGGATCTGGGCGCATCAATGAAGGTGCCGCTCATCGTTCGCGACTTCAATGCGGGGGGCGATTTCGAGAAGGCAGCGAGTTTCGCAACGGGACTCGACTACGCAAACCAAGGGCTCCTCAA